>DASYKN010000082.1:0-37095 GCA_035995325.1 Solirubrobacterales bacterium | reverse complement strand
CGTGCAGACGTGAACTCACGCCAGACAGGCTAAGCGCTCAGCTGGAGCGGCGAGCGCCGACATCGCTGTCCGCGACGCTCTCGACTTCGTCGCTCGACTCCGGCTCGCCGGCCTCCGCCGGGCGCTCGCCCGCGTGCTTGGCCGCGGCGCCGACGAACTCGCGGAAGAGCGGCTCGGGCCGGTTGGGGCGCGAGTTGAACTCCGGGTGGTACTGGGAGGCGACGTAGAAGGGGTGGTCGGGCAGCTCGACCATCTCGACCAGGCGCTCGTCCGGCGAGGTGCCGCCGCAAACCAGGCCCTCGTCTTCGAGCCGGCGCCGCAGCTGGTTGTTGACCTCGTAGCGATGGCGGTGGCGCTTGTAGATGACGGCCTCGCCGAAGATCTCGCGCGCTTTCGTGCCCTCGTGCAGCTTCACCGGGTCGGCGCCGAGCCGCATCGTCCCGCCCATGTCGGAGACTTCCTTCTGCTCCGGCAGCAGGTCGACGACCGGGAACGGCGTCTCCGGGTCGAACTCGGCCGAGTTGGCGCCCTCCATGCCGACCACCGTGCGGGCGAACTCGACCACCGCGATCTGCATCCCGAGGCAGATCCCCAGATAAGGGATCAAACGCTCGCGGGCGATCTTCGCGGCCTGCACCTTGCCCTCGATGCCGCGCTCGCCGAAGCCGCCGGGGATCAGGATCCCGTCGCAGTCGTCGAGCCGCTCGGGGTCGAGGTTCTCGGAGTCGACCAGCTCGACGTCGACTTCGACACCGTGGTGGATGCCGCCGTGCTCGAGCGCCTCGATCACCGACTTGTAGGCGTCTTCGAGCTTCACGTACTTGCCGACCAGGGCGATCTTGACCTTGCCGCTGGCGGCGTCGGCGCGGCGCACCATCGCCTCCCATTCGGCCAGGTCCGGCGAGGGCGCCTCCATCCCGAAGTGGTCGAGGACGAGGTCGTCGACGCCCTCGGCGCGGAAGACCAGCGGCACCTTGTAGATGTTGTCGACGTCATGGGCGGAGATGACGGCGTCGACCGGAAGGCTGGCGAAGAGCGCGATCTTGCTGCGGATCTCGCGGTCGAGACGGCCTTCGGAGCGGCAGACCAGCGCGTGCGGCTGGATCCCGATCCGGCGCAGCTCGTTGACCGAGTGCTGGGTCGGCTTCGTCTTCAGTTCGCCGGCGTGGCCGACGTATGGCACCAGGGTGAGGTGGACGAACATCGCCCGTTTGGCGCTGAGGTCGGTGTAGAGCTGGCGGATCGACTCGAGGAAGGGCAGCGACTCGATGTCGCCTACGGTGCCGCCGATCTCGGTGATCACGAAATCGACCGCCTGCGACTCGGCGACGATGAGGATTTTCTGCTTGATCTCGTTGGTGATGTGCGGGATCACCTGCACGGTGGCGCCGAGGTAGTCGCCGCGGCGCTCGCGCCGGATCACCGAGTTGTAGACGGCGCCGGCGGTGACGTTGGAGGCGCGCGAGGTGTTCTCGTCGGTGAAGCGCTCGTAGTGGCCGAGGTCGAGATCGGTCTCGGCGCCGTCCTCGGTGACGAAGACCTCGCCGTGCTGGAACGGGCTCATCGTCCCCGGATCGACGTTGATGTAGGGGTCGAACTTCTGCATCTGGACCCGGTAGCCGCGGGAGGCGAGGAGGCGGCCGATCGAGGCCGCGGCGATCCCCTTCCCGAGTGCCGAAACCACCCCGCCGGTGACGAAAATGAACCTGGTGTCGCCTTTGTGGGAAGGATTCATGCTCTGCCGAGCGAGTCTAGCCAGCGCAGTGGCGGAACCGAATCGATCGTCGCCGAAATAGACCGCAACTCGCCGTAAATCGTCAACGCGGCGACCGCCGCGAGCGCGATCAGGCGCGCATCTCCTCCCAAAGTGGTCAAAAGCCAGACCCCGGCGATCGCCCCGATCAGGTTGGACCCCGTGTCGCCGAGCATCGCCCGCTCGCGCAGGGTCAGCCAGGCGCCGACCAGGACCGGCCCGGCGAAGATCCCCAGCAGCTCGAGCGGGGCGAAGGTCCAAGCGCCGAGGCAGAGCCCGGCGCCGAGCAGCGCCAGCCCCTTCTCCGCCCGCCCCGGCCGCAGGTCGAGCAGGTTGCCCAGGTTGGTGGCGAGGATCAGCAGGGCGACGTCGGCGACGTAGCCCCAGTCCTCGAGGCCGCGCCCGGAGACCACGTAGGCGGCCAGGGCCAGCGCCCCGATCGCCTTGATCGCCCCGGTCGAGAGGCTGCCCCCGCGCAACGCCCGCCAGTGCCCGCGCCAGCCGCGCGGGCTCGAGGCCGCCGCTCCCTGCCCGAGCGCGTCGTCGAGGAAACCGAGGAAGGCGATCCCCAGCAGGTAGGGCAGCCAGCGCCGCAGCTCGGGGTCGAGCAGGTCGAGGTCGGCGCGGTCGTTGAGGAAGGCGAGCGGCGCCAGCGCCACCAGCGGCGCCGTCGCCAGCACCGCCCCGAGCGGGAAGGCCAGCGTCGCGCCGCGGTAGTTCTCGCGGACCAGGCCGGCGTCGCGCAGCCCCCGCGCCCCGGCCGGCACCAGCCAGAGCGAGATCGCGACGGCCAGCGGGAAGCCGACCCAAAGCACCTCAGCGGCCCCGGGGGCCCTGGGTCAGCAGCTCCGGCAGCAGCCGGTCAGCGCTGCTCTTGACCCCAAAGCTGCCCTCGGCCCCCAACAGCGAGAAGACCAGCGCCAGCTGGCCGGCGGTGGCCTCGACGTCGTCGACGCTGGAGAGGTCGTTGCCCTGGAAGAAGGAGATCGACGACGGATCGGCGGTCGAGGTCTCGACTCCGACCGCCGGCGTGCGCGTCGCCGTCACCCCGCTCATCAGCCCGCTCTCGAAGGTGCTGGCGTTGGCGCGCTGGACCGGGCCCATGTCCTGCGGCTGGTCGCGGACGACGATCACCCCGTCGAGGGCGCCGAAGTTACCACTGGCGCGCGAGAAGAGCTGGCCGCGGACGACTTCCGGCAGGGTCCCCCCCACCACCAGCTGTCGGCCGAGACCGACTCCGAGCGCGGTCAGGCTGTCGGGGTTTTCGGCGATGTCGGCGAAGCGCGTCTTCGCCAGGTCCTCGGCGAGCCCGTTGAGGTCGACCGGCTCGCGCACGACGCCGACCCCGGCCAGTTTCGCCCCGGTCGGCGCCAGCGCCTCCTCGACCGCCGCCGTGTCCTCGCTCGGCAGGTCGCCGAGGGCGAGGATCGCGATCCGCCTGCCCTCCAGCCGCCCGCGGGTCAGGACCGGGTAGACGCGGTCGGCGAACTCGTTCGAGCGGCCCAGCTGCCCGTTCAGTTCGTCGGTCCGCGAGCGCGCGTCCTGGAGGTTGTTGACGAGGCTGGCCTCGAGGTTCCTGCGGGTGCTGGTCAAGGCATCGCCGCCGAACTCGGCGCCGATCAGGATCCCGATCGCGAGGGCGAGGAAGACGGCGATCAACGAGCTGGCGTGGTAGCGGGCGCTGTAACCCATCAGCGGCCGAAGGCTAGATGGTCGCCCCCTGGCCCGCTAATCGCCAGCCACCTAGACGCCGAGCCAGATGCGGATCTTCAGCCAGAACAGCTCGAAGATGTCGTTCAGCGCCGGCGAGGTGATGATCAGGATCGTCAGCAGGACCAGGAAGGCGATCACGAAGAAGCCGACCGGGGCCAGGGTCGAGCTGGGGTTGTAGAGCCGGCTCACCCCCTTGGCGTCGACCAGCCGCTCGCCGATCCGCAGACGGGTGAGGAAGGTCGAGGACATGCCGCCGCGCTTGCGGTCGAGGAACTCGATCAGGTTGAAGTGGGCGCCGACGCTGACGATCAGGGTCGCCCCCTTCTCGTATGCCATCAGCATCGCCACGTCCTCGCTGGTCCCGGCGGAGGGGACGATCGTGTGCTTCAGCCCGGCGTCGACCAGGCGCTGGCGGCCGGGCGCGTGGCCGTCGGGATAGGCGTGGACGATCAGCTCCGCCCCGCAGGCGAGCGCGGCGTCGCCGGCGGAGTCCATGTCGCCGAGGATCACGTCCGGCTTCAGGCCCGCTTCGAGGACCCCGTCGGCGCCGCCGTCGACGGCGACGATCAGCGGCCGCACGTCGCGTATGTAGGCCCGCAGGGCCTTGAGGTCGCGGCGGTGGCGGTCGCCGCGGACGACGATCAGGACGTGGCGGTCGCGGAACGAGGCCTTGGTCGAGGGGAACTCGACGGCCCCGGTCAGCAGGTCGGTCTCCTGGCGCACATGGGCGACGGTGTTCTCGGCGAACTCGGCCAGCGCCTCGTCGATCCGCTCGCGCTGCTCCTCCAGCTGCAGCTCCAGCTCGGCGGCGCCGAGGATGCGGCCGCGCAGCACCTCCTGGTCGGCGATCTTCACCGTGCCGCCCTCGACCCGCACCTTGTCGCCGTCTTTGAGCAGCTCGAAGAGGCCGGCCCCGGGAGCGTCGAGGAGCAGGATGCCCGCGTGGGCCAGCATCAGCGGGCCGGCGTTCGGATAGCGCCCGTTGGAGGACTCCGACGCATTCAGGACCGCGACGACGCCGGCTTCGATCAGCTCCTCGGCGGCGATGCGGTCGATGTTGACGTGGTCGATGACGGCGACGTCGCCGGGATGCAGGCGCTTGACCAGGTGCTTGGTGCGCTCGCCGAGCCGGGCGGTGCCTTCGACCGGGGATTGCGGCCGCGCCCCGTTGCGACGCCCGAGCAGCGCAGGGAGGCGACGGCGACTGGAGGTGGCCACCCGCTCAGGTTAGGCCACCGGACGGGCGCCGGGCAAGGACGAGCGAGTCTGCCGCGGTGTCCGCATACCGGACATTGGCGCAGTCTCGCGTCAGGCGGAGGCCAGCAGCTCCCGAGCGTGGCGGGTGGCGGCCTCGTCGGTGGCGCCGCCGCCGAGCATGCGGCGGATCTCCTCGACCACGTCCTCGCCCTCGAGGCGGTCGACCGTGGCCGCGGCCTGGCCATCGTCGACTCCCTTCTCGAGCCGGAAGTGGACGTCGGCGAGCGAGGCGACCTGGGGCAGGTGGGTGATGCAGACGACCTGCTGCTCGCGGCCCAGCGCCTTGAGGCGCTCGCCGACGACGCGGGCGGTGTTGCCGCCGACGCCGGCGTCGATCTCGTCGAAGACGATCGTTTCCGCGGCGCCGCCGCGACCGAGGCCGCTCAGCGCCAGCATCACCCGCGACAGCTCGCCGCCCGAGGCCGCGTCGCGCAGCGGCGCCGCCTCGATGCCCGGGTTGGTGGCGACCCGCAGCTCGACCGTCTCGCGGCCATTGGCGCCGTAGCTATCCGCGTGGGGCTCCAGCGCCACCGTCAGCGTCGCCCCCTCCATCGCCAGTCCGGCCAGCTCGGCCGCGACCCGCTCTTCCAGCGGCCCGGCTGCCGCGGCGCGGCCCTGGCTCAGTAGCTCGCCCAGCTCCTGGCGCTGCTGGGCGGCGGCGGCGAGCGCCGCCTCGGCCTCGGCGCCGCGCGTCTCGGCGCCCTCGAGCCGGGCGATCTCCGCCCGGCACCGCTCGGCGTGGGCAAGGACGGACTCGACGCTGCCGCCGTGCTTACGCTCCAACTTGTCGATCGCCTCCAGCCGCTCCTCGATCGCCTGCAGCGCCGCCGGGTCCGCTTCCAGCCCCTCGGCGTAGTCGCGCAGCTCCGAGCCGACGTCGCCCAGCTCGACCGCCAGCGCGGTCACCCGCTCGGCCAGCGAGTCGAGGCCGGCGTCGAGCCCGGACACGCCCTGAAGCAGCGATTCGGCCTGAGCCAGCGCCGCCGTGGCGCCTCCCCCGTCCTCCTCAGCCCCGGCCAGCCCGGCGTGCGCGGCGGCGGCGGCTTCGCGCAGGCCCTCGGCGTTGCGCAGTCGCTCCCGCTCGGCCGCGATCCCCGCCCGCTCGTCGGGGTCGGGCCCAACCTCCTCGATCTCCGACAGCTCGTAGCGGTAGAGGTCGAGGTCGCGCTCACGCGAGCCCTCGGCCTCGCGCAGCGCCGCCAGCTCGGCGGCGAGGCGGCCATGCTCGCGATGCGCCTCGCGGTAGCGCCGCCGCGTCTCCAGCAGCTCGGCCCCGGCGAAGCCGTCGAGAACCTCCATCTGGGCCGAGGCGATCGTCAGCTTGCGGTGGTCGTGCTGGCCGAAGAAGGCGACGAGGCGCCCGCCCAGCAGCTTCAGGTCCGCCGCCGTCGCGGCGCGGCCAGCGACGAAGGCGCTGGTGCGCCCGCCGGCGAAGACCCGCCTGCCCAGCACGACCTCCTCGGCGCCCTGCGGCAGGCGCTCGGCCAGCTCCGCCAGCTCCGGCTCCTCGAGCAGGCCGGCGGGCAGGTCGAAGACGCCCTCGACCCAGGCTTCCCCGGCGCCGGGACGGACGATCTGGGACTTCGCCTTGCCGCCCATCAGCAGGTCGAGCGAATGCGCCAGCACGGTCTTGCCGGCGCCGGTCTCGCCGGTGATCGCGTTCAGCCCGGCGCCGAGTCTCAATTCGGCCCGCTCGATCAGCAGCAGGTTCTCGATCCTCAGCTCTCTAAGCACGCAACCTGTGTAGCAACGACGGCGGATCGAACGTGCCATGACGATGCCCAAGATAAACCTGCATATTTAGAATTACTAAACTAAACTTAAGACGGCGCTATGACTCTGGGGGCTCAGGGGTCCGGTCGGGGAGCGGTCGACGAAATCGTCGGCTGGGTCGGCGGTGCGGTCGACTGGCTCGGCAACCTGCTTGATCCGGTAGGTGAGATCCTCGCCAGCATCTGGCCGCCAGTGCTGGCGGCGATCGCGGCGATCGTCCTCCTGCGGACGGTCCGCTGGCTGTTGCTGCTCTGGCGCGGTCGCACCCCGCGGGTTCAGATCTCGACCTTTGCTTGGGCGATGTCCGACGATGCGGGTCGCGAGGCGACCTGGGTCACCTCGCTGTTCCGTGAGCAGCTGGCAACCCTCCGCCTGGATGCGCTCGATCCGCTGCCCGAGCGCGCCCCCGGGGCGCCGCTGGTGGAGATAGTCGAAGGGGTCGGACAGGGAGTCGGCCGCGACGTCGGCGCCGCCGCCGCGCGGCTCTTCCGCGCGGCCTGGCCCGACTCCGCCTACGAAGTCTGGGGCACTCTGCGCCCCCGCGAAGGCGGCGGCGGACGAATCTCGGTGCAGCTGATCGAACGCCGGCGCGGCAACCGCACTCTGCTCAACGTCGCCCTCGAGCAGGCCAGTTGGGAGGACGGGGCGCGCGAAGCGGCACTGGCGGTCGCCGGCGCTCTCTACCCCCAGGTCAGCCAGGGCGAACGCGGGCCCTGGACGAAGTGGACGCGACCCGTTCCCCGCGACCTCTTGGACCACTACCACTCGGCCCGTCGCTACGAAGCCGAAAACAGGCTCGAGCAGGCCCTGTTCGAGTACCACGCGGCTCTCGACCAGGACCCCCTCAACCCGAACCTGCGGCTGAAAATCGCGATGCTCCAGGAGCGGCTCGAGCTTTACATCGATGCCTGGGTCACCTATGAGGCGATCGTCGACGAGTCCGACCGGCGCGCCTGGCAGGGCCCCGACCGGCGCGTCTACCTGCTCGCCCTGTACCGGCTCGCGGTGATGCTCAGCAACGGGCGCGTGGCGGGGCAATGGGTAAAAGGCAGCAGCGTCGCCAGAAGGGACGGCACGTTGCGCGACCGGGAGCGACATGACCGCCGCGACGAGCTGCTGCGGTCGCTGGAAAGCTCGCCGCTGTTCTCCCGCTACCGGATTGCTCCGCCGAACGAATTGCACGGCCGACTGACCAGGACCGTCTCCACCCTGATCACCCGCTCCTCCTCATCTTTCCTGCTCTCGGTCCTGCACACGATCGAAATCGAAGCCAGGGAGCCACCCGATGCGCTGCGGGCGTTCAGAGGCGGTGACGAATCCGAGAAGCGCGAAGGGCGGATCGAAGCCGTGCTGCAGATTCTCGGACTGCGCCGCCTCGAGGAGCTCGAGGCGGCGATCAGGATCCTCCCGATCGGACCGCGCAAAGGCGAAGCGCGTTTTCAGCGCGCCGCGATCCGGCATCGTCTGCGGCGGCCGGAGTTCGCCCGCAGCGCCGTCAGGACCTCGAAGCTGCTGGTGAGGATGCGGATCGCGGCGCGGCTCGAAAACCAGGTCGAAGACCGCAACTCAACTGAAGACGAGATCGAAGGCGACGACCCCACCAAGCCGAAATTCGTCAACCGCGACAAGTGGATCGAGGAGATCCGCGCCGCCCACAGGACCCTGGCTAAGCGCTGGCCATTTCCACCGGTGGGTGCCTGGCGCCGGGCGATCCACTATCTGGCACTGCGGCGCCGCTGGGCGAGCGGTCGTCGGGACTCCTGGCAGATTCACTACAACGCGGCCTGCACCGCCGCCACCGTGCTGCGCAGCGACTCGGTCCTTCGCAACTTCGAAGACGAAGCGCCGTCGGAGGCAGAAATGGATGCCCTGCCCGAAGGCACCGACGAGGATCGAATCGTCAAACAGGCGATCGCCCAGCTCGAGGAATACGCCTACCAGGCGGGCAGCGACCGGGTGGCGGCGCAGGCGGATTGGGTAGCCCTCGACGACCCCGACCTGAGCGGCCTTCGCGACCGCCCGGAGCTCAAGCTCTGGGCCAGTCACCATCTCCCGCGCCGCCTGCCGAAGGAAGCGACGTCGCGCAAAGCCGACGTCAAGCGCTTCATCGTCAGGATCGCTCGCGAAGGCGCATACGCCTTCGCGAGCACCTGGCGGGAGCGGGCCAGGGAAGCGGAATCCGAGGCTGCAGAGATCGCCGAGTGGTGGCGCGCCGAGGCCGAGATCTGGGCCCAGCTGGGCAATGCCTGGCGCGAGCACCTCAGCTGGGAGCAGCGCTTGCAGTGGCTCCAAACCCTGCAGGCCTGGCTACGCACCACCGAGACAGACGGCAGAGTCGACTTCAGCTACGAGGCGCGCGGTGCCGCCGCCGACACGATGAGCCCGGCTCTGTTTCGAGAGCTCGGCGCACTTGCCAGCGACGGAGCCGACGGTGCCGGTAGCGGCAGCGCAACACCAGCCTCGAGCCAAACAAGCGTCCTCTCCTGGGTCGACGCGCGGGCCGAACACGCCCGCGCTGCCCATGAGGCCGGCGAGGAGATGGCAAACCGCCGCGGCTCCTTGCGACACAAGACCGAGCGTCGAGAGGCACTGCGGGCGGCGCGAGTGTGGACCCGTCTGGGCGAAGCGCTCGATCAGGAGCTGACCCGCCCGGGGGACGTCGAGGTCGAGGAAGCGGAGAAGGGGAACGAGGAGGAGGCAACGATCGCGACGGCGAAGAAGCTGCGCGAACGCGACGAGGAGCTGCAGGCGTGGATAGAGGTGATCCGGGCCGAATTGCCGCCGCCGGGCGCCGAGGCTATTCCGGCTCGCCTGCGGTGGGTTGCACGAAATCCCGGGACCGCACTAAAGCGAAGCCGAGGGCGGCGCCGACGAAGGAGAGGATCGCGGCGATCAGGATGATCTCGTTGAAGCCGCTGACGAAGGCGACGTCGGAGGCGTGGACGACCTCCGGGCGGATCCGCGCCGGGACGACGGCCGCGGCGGCCCGCGAGCCGCCCGAGGCGACGATTTCGCCGAGTCCGGCCGGCGCGTGGGGCAGCAGTTCGGCCAGCTTCGAGTCGACCCGGGACTGGAAGACGGCGCCGAGCCCGGCGACGCCGGTGGCGATCCCGACCTGGCGGAAGGTGGTGTTGATCCCGGATCCCATCCCCGATTTCTCCACCGGCACCACCGCGATCGCCGCCTGGCCGATGCCGGGGTTGGTGATGCCGATGCCGACGCCGGCGAGCAGGAAGCCGCCGAGCAGCGTCGTCCAGCCCGAGTCGGCGGAGACGCCGTGCATCAGCAGCAGGCCGAGGCCGACGATGGCGAGGCCGGAGCCGAGCAGGACCCGGATCGGGATCCGGTGCGAGAGCGCGCCCGAGATCGGCGCGACGACGAAGCCGAGGACGGTCAGCGGCAGGAAGCGCAGGCCCGCCTCCAGCGGCGAGTAGTCGAGGACCCCCTGCATGTAGATGGTCAGGTAGAGGAACATCGCGAACATCCCGGCCGAGAGCCCGAAGGCGACCGCGGAGACGCCGTTGAAGGCCGGTTTGCGGAACAGCGAGAGGTCGAGCATCGGGTGCTTGCTGCGCAGCTCGATCGCGATGAAGGCCGCCATCAGCAGGGCCGCGCCGCCGAGGCAGGCGACGATCAGCGAACTGCCCCAGCCCTCGGGGTTGCCGCGGATCAGCCCGAAGATCAGGAGGAAGAGGGCGAGCGAGAAGGTGACGAGGCCGGGCACGTCGACCGGCTCCGGCTCTTTGGCGAAGACGTTGACGATCTTGCGCTCGGTCAGGATCATCGCGCCGATCCCGATCGGGACGTTGAGGAAGAAGATCCACTCCCAGCCGAGGGTCTCGGTGACGACGCCGCCGACCAGCGGGCCGACCGCGACGGCACCGCCGACCGTCGCCCCCCAGACGCCGAAGGCGGTCGCCCGGTCTTTGCCCTGGAACTCCTGGCCGATCAGCGCCAACGAGGTGGCGAACATGCCGGCGCCGCCGACGCCCTGGAGGCCGCGGGCGAGGTTGAGCAGGGTTGGGTCCTCGGCGATGCCGCAGAGGAAGGAGGCGAAGGTGAAGATCCCGAAGCCGATCGTGAAGACGCGGCGGCGGCCGAGCCGGTCGCCGAGCGAGCCGGCGGTGAGGAGGAAGGCGGCGAGGGTCAGCGAGTAGGCGTCGACGACCCACTGCAGGCTGGAGAGGCTGGCGTTGAGTTCACGCTGGATGTCCGGCAGCGCGACGTTGACGACGGTGACGTCGAGCAACAACATGAACGTCGCGATCGAGACGAGGACGAGGGTCCACCACTTGCGCTCCATAGCGGCAACACCCTAAACAACCGACCCTCCGGGCTGAGGCGCTTCTATACAGCCAGGTGGCCGAACTTCTCGCGAATGCGCTGGTAGAAGCTCGTTCCCGGCAGCTGGGCCAGGCGGCCGACCCCGTCGGTGAAGCGGACCTCCAGCTCGGCGCCGGGCGCGAGGTCGGTCAGGTAGGCGCCGTCGACGGCGACTTCGACCGGCTTGCGGCCGCCGGCGTTGCCGACGTGGAGGACGTCGCCGGGGGCGACGACCAGCGCTCGCGCGGTCAGCGAGTGCGGGGCGATGTAGCTGACCGCGTAGCCCTTCACTCCCCAGGCCAGGATCGGGCCCTGGTTGGCGAGGTTGTAGCCGGTCGAGCCGACCGGCGTGGCGGCGACGAGGCCGTCGCAGCGGACGTGGCCGACCTCCTCGCCGGAGAGCCGGTAGCTCAGCTCGGCGACGCGGTCGTGCGGGCGCCGGGCCAGGGTGACGTCATTGAGGCCGGTGCCGGTGGCTCCGTCGAGCGTGACCTCGAGCCCGGGCAGCTCGATCGTCTCGACCTCGCCGGCGAGCGCGCGGCGGATCCCCTGCTCGGCCTCCTCGCGCTCGACCGCGGCGAGGAAGCCGACGGTGCCGAAGTTGACGCCGAAGACGGGGACGCCGGTGCGGGCGAAGCGGCGCAGCGCATGCAGGATCGAGCCGTCGCCGCCGAGGACGAGGCAGATGTCGGGCCGCGGCTTGTCGCTGGCGACGGCTTCGATCCCCTGCGCGGCGGCCCCGTGCTTCTCCAGCTCCTCCCTTGTGCCGACCAGCCGCCAGCCGGCCTCGCGGGCGACCTTGACCGCGACCGCGACCGCTTCGGTGGCCGCCGGCGGGTGCGAGTGGGTGACCAGCGCCGCGGTCTTCATGCGTCCTCCGCGACGACGGCGCGGATCGCGGCGTCGAGGTCGGCGACCTCCGGCCCCTCGCCACCGCACCAGAGGAAGGTCTCGCGGTTGCCCTTGGGGCCCGGCAGGCCCGAGGAGGCAAAGCCGCGCAGGGTCAGGCCGAGGCTGCGGGCGGCGTCGGCGACGACCTCGATCGCCTCGTAGCGGTCGTCGAGGTCGCGGACGACGCCGCGGCCGACCCGGTTGCGCCCCAGCTCGAACTGCGGCTTGACCATCGCCAGGACCTCGCCGCCGGGCGCCAGGCAGCGCGCCGCCGCCGGCAGCACCTTGACCAGGGATATGAAGGAGACGTCGACGGTGGTCAGCGAGGGCGCGAAGGGCAGGTCCGAGGGCAGCATCTCGCGGCCGTTGAGGCGCTCGATCACGGTCACCCGCGGGTCTTCGCGCAGGCGAACGTCGATCTGGCCGTAGGCGACGTCGACCGCGGCGACCGCGCTGGCGCCGCGTTGCAGCAGGCAGTCGGTGAAGCCGCCGGTCGAGGCGCCGACGTCGGCGCACTCGCGCCCGGCGACGTCTATGGAGAGCGCCTCGAGCGCGTTCTCGAGCTTGTTGCCGCCGCGGGAGACGAAGCGAGGACCGGCGTCGACGATCAGCGTCGCCTCCGGCTCGACCAGCTGGCTCGGCCGCAGCGCCACCGGCCCGTCCTGCCCGACCCGGACTTCCCCGGCCCGGACCGCGCCAGCCGCGGCGGAGCGCGACGGGAACAGCCCCTGCTCCGCCAAAACCGCGTCTATCCGGGACTTCTTCACGCCCGCAACGCTACAGCGAGGGCCCAACTGCGGCAGGTTTACAAGCCGTTTACCGGCCCCTTACGCGGGTATGCGAGCTTGATCGGGAAGCCCTTTGAGACCGATCAAAGACTCTGTGATCGGCCTCACACACAAATCGCACGTATGTTCGTACGCTGTTCAAGGATTCAAGTGGAGGTGCCGACGTAAGAAGCACCAAATCTTTTAGGTCGAGTCTTGCGCCGTCATATGGTCCCGCTGCTTCCCACAGCGGCACCCGCGGCACAATCAGGGCTCACCCACCTCCCACAGATCCACATATATAGAGATACATATCTCTCCTCCCTGTAGTAACCCCAGAAGCGCCCCTCCTCCCCGGAGGGGCGTTTTCTGTTGTGGGGGCGGCAGGTAAAGCACCACTGCTATGTAGGGGATGAAGCCGAGGAACATCCAAGCCAGCTGGCTCTTGGGATCGAAACTAGGGTCGTGCCGAGGCTCTTAAGTTCCCCTAGGCTCGTAATAAGAACGACGAATAGAAAGACCCGCCCTAGTCCCGGTCGCTTTGATCGTCCTCGCGCTGGCGATCAACTGGTGGCGGCATCGCGATGATCCCGGTTGGTATGACCGCGAGGCCGAACAGAGCGAGGCGATTGAGTTGGACGAAATCCTTAAGGGCGGCGACGGAAGCTAAACGACCGTGTGCCGGAGGACGACGCCGACGATCCCGGCGACGCCCATCACGTAGACGACGGTGAGTTTGCCGTGCCAGCGCTGTAGGGCCGCGAAGGCGCCGAGCGCGATCAGGGCGGTGTAAACGTCAACGATGCTGGTTTCGAGAATCGTCACCGTGACCGCCGCGATCAGCCCGATCACCGCCGCTGCGACTCCGAGAAGGAACGGATGAAGGCGCTCGTTCTCCGACACCGCGACGAGTTGGCGGTGAAGGAAGATCGGGAAGACGAAGGCGGGGATGAAGATGCCGAGCGTCATCACCAGGGCGCCGCCGATGCCCCCGGCGATGTAGCCGACGAAGGTGGAGAAGATGATCAGCGGCGCGGGCAGGATGCCGCCCATCGCCAGGCCGTCGTTGAACTGGCTGGCGGTCAGCCAGTGGTGGTTTTCTACAGCGGCCTCTCGCAGAAACGGGATTACGGTGAAGGCGCCGCCGAAGGTGAGCAGGCCCGCCTTCAACCCCTCCAAGAAGATCGCCGCCGTCAGCGAGACGGTGATCGCCCCGGTGGCGACCGCGAGAACCGCCAGCGGCGTGATCGCAAAGCTGTTCGCGCGGTGGGTCCAGCGGCGCCCGTTCGTCCACAACTCGTAGGCGATGCCACCGCCGAGCAGTACCAAGACGAAGGTAATCCCCAGCCAGAGAGTGAGAGCGAAGCCAACCCCGGCGATGATCGCCAGCGGCACATCGCTGATGAAGGATTTGCTGAGCCGGACCAGGGCGCGGGCAACCAGCGCCCCGACCGCCGCCGTCAGCCCGTAGAAAAGATCGCCGAGATGGCCCGCCAGGCTGGCCTCCACATAGAGGACCGACAGCCCCAGCATGAGGATGAACCCCGGCAGCATGAACCCGAGGCCAGCGAGGAAGCCGCCCAACTTGCCTCCGCGCAGGCGACCGAAGTAGACGCAAAGCTCATGCGCCTCTGGGCCGGGAAGGATTTGGTAGACGGCGAGGAGCTTCTTGAAACTCGCCTCGCTGATCCAACCTTCCTCGTCGACGCACTCGCGCTTGATCATCGCGATCTGTGCCGCTGGCCCACCCCAGGCCAGGAGGCCGAACTTCAAGAAGCGCAGGAAGATCGAGCCGGGAGAGTCCCGCCCGGAAAGCAAAGGGGTCGGCGGCTCGATGCCGTTGGCGTCGGTCGCGGCCATGAGGGCGCCGGACCCTAGTGGGAATGCGAGTGCGCGTGGCCGTCGCGGACGGTGCGCCAGGACTGCCAGGTGATCCGCATGATGAGGACGCTGATCCCGAGGCCAATCAGAGGATCGGCGAGTTGCAGCCCGAGCGCCACGGCGGCGGCGCTGGCAATGACGGCGAGGCTGACATAGGCGTCGGCCCTCGCGTGATTGCCGTCCGCGATCAGGGCAGGGCTGTCGAGCGCGCGGCCCGCGTTGGTGCGGACGATTGCCGCAAGCCAGTTGCCCCCGTAGCCGATCAGACCGGCGACAGCCAGCGCGCCAAGGTGATCGACGCCTTGCGGGTCGATTAGGCGGCCCACCGCCTCATACGCGGCGACGGCGGCCGAGGCGAAGATCGCGAAGACGACGAAGTAGCCCGCGATCCGCTCGGCCCGCTCTGAGCGCATGAGGAACGCGATCCCGAGCGGGATCGCCGTCGCGGCATCGCCGAAATTGTGGATCAAGTCGGCAAGCAGGGCGATGCTGCCGGTCGCGAGGAAGATCGCGACCTGAGCGAGCGCGGTTGCGGCGAGGATCGCCAGCGAGATTCCGACCGCCTTCAACCCCTCGCGGGATCGTTTGATCGAGTGGTGGATCAGGCCGTGGCTGTGGCCGTGATCGTGGGGATGGTCGTGGTCGCCGTGGTGCGCGTGCGGCCCGTTGTGGGGGTGCGAATGGATCGCCTCGCCGTGGCGGTGGCGGTCGCCGCTCAGGTGACGATAGGCAAGCTCCATTAGCCTCCAAGTATCAGCTATTCGGGTGCGGCTCGCGTGCGCCGTCCCGGTGCCGCAATCGTGCCACAGTCGGGCACGGAGTCAGCCGGTTTCAACCGGACTCAGCCGGATCGCGTTCGGCTCTGCCAGCCGCTTTCCGCTTTGCCATGCGGCCGTTCGCAGTTCTCTCCCCAGTAGTAACTCCAGAAGCGCCCCTCCTCCCCGGAGGGGCGTTTTCTGTTGTGGAGCCAAATGCCGGGTTTTTGGCGCCTTGCGATCAAACTCCTAAACATCGGTGCGCCAGTTAGAGCGTCTGGCGTGCAGCCAATAGGCTGGCCGCTTCGCCTCACGCCCCTCTAGGGATTCGATGTTTCTCATCTGGGTAGCTCGGTGAGCGACCATGGATGCCAAACCCGTCCAACCCGCGCGACCCCAGAGTCCAACCGAGAACGAAGGGTTGAGCGCAAATCAGAAAGCGGCGCTCTGGGTGTGCAGAGCCATCGCGCTCATGGCTCTGCTTTTTGCCATTGTCTGGACGGCGCTCAGGAAGTGGCCACTCGCTCTCGGCTTCAGTGCGATCGCGGCGAGCCTGGCTCTAGCGCTCCGAGTAACAGGGCGCAACCGGGAGCCAGACGAAGTCGCGAACTTCACTTCGAGCCTCGGTCTCTTGGCCTTCTTCATCTCCCTGGCTCACCTCGTCGGCCTCCTCTGATCGCGATGACCTACGAGATGCAGATTCGCGGTACTAGGGAGGGCGTCAAGGTCCGAAACGTCTGGGCAGTCATCCTCTTGCCGATCGCCACGCTCGGCGTCTACCACTTGGTCTGGTGGTATCGAGTCAACAAGGAGCTGATGGCCTTCGGTGAAGCGAACGGACAGGACCTTGGTCAGAACCCGAGAAATTCTCTGCTCGCCGTATTCCCCGGCGTGTTGATCGTTTATCCCGCAATTGCGACCTATCGCAATGGAGTCAGGCGCGTCCAGAGCGCCGCGAGGATTGCCGGCCGCGAGCCAATCAGCGGATGGATCGCGCTCTTCACCTTCCTCTTGGCCGGCCTGGCCCTGGGGGGCTATCTCCAACTGGCCCTGAACCGGGTCTGGGGACAAGAGGCCGAGCCCCGACCGGGCCATAAGCCTCCCCCCGCGCGCGACGAGATGTCGCCGCGACTGGCAAGTAGTGAGCGCCGAGACTCTGAGGTCGGGACCGCATGAAGTGGGAGACACAAGCCACCCTCTTCGCCGGTGTCGCTGGCTTGCTTGCGGGCTGCGGCCTCGTTCCCAGTGGCATCGGTTTCGCCGTGGTCTTCGTGGCGGTTGGAACCTGGGCCATTTTCGTGAGACGCCAAGAACGGCGCGGCAAGCTGTTGCGGATGCATCTCCCCAAGCACTCTCATACCTATTGGACCGTCATCGGCCGCATCGAGGTCTCCCGTCCTACTGCACGCGTTTTCGGCGCCCTGTCTCTGGGCTTGGGAATCGGGCTCGCCGGTCATCTCCTGGCACTCTGGTGAATTGGGGTCGTCGCCAATGAGCTCCAGCGAACTTCAAAGCCTTCGGACGCAGACGAGAACGGCTTGTGGCAGCAGGAGGCCGGGCCGACGGTATTCGCGGCGTTCGAGTCCGAGACCGACTACTTCGGGTCCCGAAACCAGCAGACCATGCTCAACTTTCGGGTCCGCGACCTGGATGCGATGCTCGCGCAGTTGCGCGCCAAGGGAGCGGATGTGGCTGAGGAGGCGCAGGACATGGAGGGCGCGTCGGAATTCGGCTGGGTAACCGATCCTGAAGGCAACCGGATCGAGCTTTGGCAGCCCGCCTGACCGTGTCTTTGACTTGAGCTTCTAGCTCCGCTTAGGCGTTCGCTTTAGGGGTTTGCAGGATCGAGCGGTTTGCCGCGGCAGTCGAATTCCCGCGTCCGCGGGTGGCAGACCTCGAACTTCCCGAAGGCCATTTTGCCTTTGAGGCCGGTCCAGCCGATCGCCCAGACGCGGAAGATGTGCTTGCCCAGGCCAACGGTGTACGCCTTCGGCGATTGGCAGCGCTTGGCCGGGCGGTTGTCGATCTTGCAGGAGAACCCTCGGACCTGAACGTGCTTGGGGGCGAAGAAGAGCGTGCGCAGGCGCACCTTGGTCCGCTTGCCCTCGATTTCGACGCCGAGGGGGAGCCGGGCGATCGTCACGCGCGGCCGCTTCGGGCGTTTCTTGCCCTTGGCCGCTTTCTGACCGCCGCCTTTCGCGGGAGCAGCCGGCGTGGCGGCGAACGCGTTCTCGCTGGTGTAAATCGTCCCGAGGGCGCCGACGACCGCGCAGAAGTCGGCGGTCGGGCAAGAGACGCCGAAGGTGCCGTTCAGGAGCGACGTTTCCTCGACGCCGGCGTAGGGCCGGAGGTTGGTGAAGCTCCAATCGCCGACAGTCGGATTCGTCGAGGTCATCACGTCGGCGTTGTTGTTGATCGCAACGCACTGAGTGACCGAGGGGCAGTCGACGTCGGTGATCTGCACCGAGCCTCCTCCCGGCGCCGATTTCCAAGCCTCGGCAGAGCCCGTCGGGTTGGTCGTGGCGAGCAGGTTCCCGTAGAGGTTGCCGCTGGCGCAGAGCGTCGGCGAGGGACAGGACACCCCGTACAACGAGCCCTGCCCGTTGGTCATCTCGACCCGCTGCCAGCTGCCCCCGAGGGGGTTGGTGGAGCTGAGAATTTGGCCGACGTCGGTTGGCTGGGGCGTGATCCTGTCCCCGTTGTCGCCGACGGCGACGCAGAGCGCGGCCGAGGCACAGGAGATGCCGCGCAGTTCGAGCGGGCCTTCGAGCTGGGTCGTGTTCCAGGCAGGGGCGCCGCCGGTCGGGTTGGCCGTGGTGACGATCTTCCCGTTGCTCGCCGCGGCAGCGCAGAAGTTCGCCGAAGGGCATGAGATCCCGTGGAAATGGGGGTTGGGACCCGTGGGCGCGAGGTCGGTCACCGTCCAGGCGGAGGCGCCGCCGGTCGGGTTGACCGTGGTGTAGATCAACCCCTCGAAGCTGACCGCGACGCAGAGCTGGGTGGTCGGGCAAGACACGCCCCTGATCTGAGCGCCGTTGTAGTACCCGCCCCCACCGATGTCGAACGAGCCGGAGCCGACGAACGTCGCATTCCAACTCGACGCGTCGCCAGTCGGGTCGGTCGAGGTCGCCACGGTGTTGTTGCGGCCGACGGCGACGCAGAGCTGGGCGCTTGGGCAGGAGACCCCGAACAGCATCGTCTCCCCCGCGTCGCCGCTGAGCTGCCGCGTCTCCCAGGTCGAGGCCGCGCTGGTCCCGGCGCCGAATGCCGAGATCGCAGCGAGGGCCAGTAATGCCACCGCGAACGCTCTCTTAATTGCTCCCGGCTTCTCCCACCTCGTCGATCCAGACACTGCGCCCTCCCCTTGCCGAAGACAGTCGAGACCTGCGTAAACACTCCGTACCCTGGAAACCCGGGTTCATGCCCGATGTTGCGCACCTCGAGCGCGCGAGACAGTTTGAAATCAATAACTTCCCGACATGGCCGATGTACTGGCAGACGTCCTCGAGCCGGGCCTGCGGGTCGTCTTCTGTGGCACCGCGGCCGGAAAGGCCTCCGCCCGCGCCCGCGCTTATTACGCCGGGCCGGGGAACGCCTTCTGGCGGGCCCTGCACGAGACCGGCCTGACCCCGGTCCAGCTCGCCCCGGAGGAATTCGGGCGGCTGCCCGACTACGGGATCGGCCTGACCGACATCTGCAAGGTCAGCTACGGCTCCGACGAGGAGGTCGGGACCGCCGAGTTCGACATCGATGGCCTGCAGGCGCGGATCGCCGCGGTCGAACCGGCCACCCTCGCCTTCAACGGCAAGAACGCCGCCCGTGGGGCGCTGGAGCGTGACGTCGAGTTCGGCCCGCAGCCGGAGCAGCTCGGCGGCGCCGCGATCTGGGTGCTGCCGTCGACCTCCGGAGCGGCACGCCGCTACTGGGACATCGGCCCCTGGCTGGCGCTTGCGGAAGCCTGCGCCGAGGAGCCGGGGCGCGCCTAAGCGGCTTCGTTGGCGGGATCCTCGCCCGGCCAACGCCCGGTGAGGCGGGTGACGCCGCGGCGCACGCCGTGGTCGGCGACCCCTTTGGCGAGGCGGAAGATCGCCCCCTCCAGCAACAGCGCGGCAACCAACTTGACGACCGGCACCTGGCGCTGATCGGGCTCCGGCGGCTCCTCATCGTCGATCACGGCCCAGAGCCGCTCGAAGAGCTTCTGGGCGGCGAGGCCGGCGAGCAAGCCGGTGACGATGCCGATCGGCGCGAAGAGAATCTTCATGCCGTGAGGGTACCCGATCCTGGTCGACATAAGCGAGTTGTTACGATATATCGCGTTAGTTAACGATAGAAAGGCTTCAGATGCACAACCGACACGATCCAAGGCACCTCGCCCACCCCCACCGGCACGAGTTCGCCCGCAGCCGCGGGCCCCGCTACGGGCGTGGGCGCGGCGGCCGGGCCCGGCGCGGCGACGTTCGCGCCGCCGTCCTCGCCCTGCTTGCCGAGCGGCCGATGCACGGCTACGAGATGATCAAAGAGATCGAGGAGCGGACTCAGGGGGCCTGGACCCCGAGCGCCGGCTCGATCTATCCGACCCTGCAGATGCTCGAGGAGGCGGAGCTGATCCGCGGTGAGGAGAGCAACGGCAAGCGCCGTTTCAGCCTGACCGAGGCCGGCGCCGCCGAGCAGAGCGAGAAGGCGGACGAGGAGACTCCCTGGGACGCCGTCCGCGCCGAGGCCGCCCCGGAGTCGATCCACCTTCGTGACAGCGTCGGCAAGCTCCACCACTCGATCGGCCAGGTCTTCCACGCCGCCGACGACGGCCAGCAGAAGCGGGTGCGCGAGCTGCTCGACGAGACCCGGCGCAAGATCTACGCGATCCTCGCCGAGGAGGGCTAGCCGGAGGCGTGGCGCGCCCCGGCGCGCCACGCGAAACCGGCCGCACTAGGCGGCCGGTCGCTAGAAGGCCTGTCCCCCGACAGACCCACGCATATAGAGATACATGCCTCTCCTCCCTATGTGGCGATCCCCAGAAGCGCGGACCTGCCGGTCCTTGCAACTCTCAAAACCATCGCCGGAGAGACTGCTGCAACCTATTCGATTGCGACGATTGGATCAATCGTCAAAATTGATTAGTCCCAAAATCGGACAACTCAGCCCAAAACCGGATGGGCCGAGGGCTGGGCGGCAAGGACGCGCTCTGCCACCGACTCGCCGGTGAGGCCGACCTCGGCCCGCAGCAGCGCCGGCTTGCCGTGGGTCACGTAGCGGTCGGGCAGGCCGATGCGCAGCACCCGCGCCCGCTCCCCCGGCCCCTCGGCGAACGCGTCCTCGAGATGCTCGAGGACGGCGGCGCCAAAGCCGCCGGACAGGACGTTCTCCTCGATCGTCACCACGAGGTCGTGCTCGCGCGCCAGCCGCTCCGCCAGCTCGCCGTCGATCGGCTTGGCGAAGCGGGCGTCGGCGACGGTCACGTTGAGGCCGTGGCCGGCGAGGATCGTCGCCGCCTCCCGGGCGACCGCGACCCCGTAGCCGTAGCCGAGCAGGGCAACCTGCTCGCCCTCGGCCAGCACCTCGCCGGTGCCGATCGGGATCGCCTTCGGCTTCTTCGGCAGCTCCGTGCCCTCGGCCGCCCCGCGCGGGTAGCGCAGGGCCACGGGGCCTTCATGCGCGATCGCGGTCCGCAGCATGTGGACCAGCATCGCCTCGTCGCGCGGCGCCATCACGACCACGTTGGGGATCGGCAGGAAGTAGGAGATGTCGAAGGCGCCATGGTGGGTTGGGCCGTCGTCGCCGACCAGGCCGGCCCGGTCCATGGCGAAGGTGACGTCGAGCTTCTGCAGGCAGACGTCGTGGATGATCTGGTCGAAGGCGCGCTGGAGGAAGGTCGAGTAGATCGCGCAGACCGGCTTCGCCCCCTGCAGCGCCAGCCCCGAGGCGAGCAGGATTGCGTTCTGCTCGGCGATGCCGACGTCGTAGTACTGCTCGGGCAGCTCGTCGGCCAGCTTCTGCAGCCCGGTCCCCCCCGCCATCGCGGCGGTGATCCCGATCACGCGGGAGTCGTTGCCGGCCTCGGCGACGATCGCGTCGGCGAAGACCTGCGTGTACTGCGGCGGCGCTCCCTTGGCCGGCGGCTTCTCGAGCATCTCGATGCCCTCCGGCGAATCCGTTTCGGTCACCGGGACCGGTTTCGGCTTGGCCGCGGCGGGCTTGCCGTTGACGATCGAGTTGGGCTTGGCGGCGTGCCAGGTCTCCATCGACTCGAGGCCGCCCTCTTCCGCCGGCGCGAAACCCTTGCCCTTGACCGTGTGGATGTGGACGACGACCGGGCGGTCCGCGGCGAAGGCCTCCTGCATCGCCTCGCGCACGGCGGCAACGTCGTGGCCGTCGATCACGCCCATGTAGGCGAGGTCGAGCTCCTCGAAGAAGAGGCCGGGCGCCCAGTAGGCCTTGATCGCCGACTTGATCTCCGGGCCGAGGCGCTCGATCCGGCGGCCGAGGCCGAGCGGCAGCTTGGTCAGCCGGTCCTCGACCCCCTCACGGGCGTGGAAGAGGCGCGGGTTGAGGCGGATCCGGTTGAAGTAGCGCGAGACGGCGCCGACGTTGGGGGAGATCGACATGCCGTTGTCGTTGAGGACGATCACGATCGGGGTCTGCAGGCCGCCGGCCGCGTGCAGGGCCTCGTAGGCGACCCCGCCGGTGAGGGCGCCATCGCCGATCACCGCGACGACCTTGCCGTCCTCGCCGATCCCCTTGCGCATCGCCTCTTTGAGCCCGACCGCGTAGCCGATCGAGGTCGAGGCGTGGCCGGCGCCCATGATGTCGTGCGGCGACTCCTCGATCGAGCAGAACGGGGCCAGGCCCTCGTACTGGCGGATCGTCGGCAGCTGCTCGCGGCGGCCGGTCAGGATCTTGTGCGGGTAGGCCTGGTGGCCGACATCCCAAAGCACCTTGTCGCGCGGCGAGTCGAGCAGGCTGTGAACGGCGACCGCCAGCTCACAAGTTCCGAGGTTGGCGCCGAAGTGGCCGCCGATCTCACCGATCGTGTCGATGATGTATGTGCGCATCTCCTGCGCCACCCGCTGCAGCTGCTCGTCGTCGAGGCCGTGCAGGTCGGTGGGGCCGTCGATCGCGGCCAGCAGCGCCTCGACGCCGTCGTCTTCACTGCCTTGGCTGGGGGTCTGCTGGCTCATTCGTTCCTCGTGAAAATGTAGTCGGCCACGCGCATCAGGTCATCGGTGTCGCCATTGGCCTCCGCCAGCGCCGCCGTCGCCTTCTCATAGGACTCGGCCGCCAAGTCACGGGCGCGATCGAGACCGAAGAGGCTGACGTAGGTGAGTTTTCCATGTCGCTCGTCGCTTCCCTGTGGCTTTCCGAGCTGCTCGTCGCTCTCGGTCACGTCGAGGATGTCGTCGACGATCTGAAACAGGACTCCCAACTCGCCGGCAAACTGCCGGTACGCCATTGTCTCAGACCTCTCCAAGCCCTCGAGGACGAGGATGACGCCGACGCTGGCGGCGATCAAACGGCCGGTCTTGAGGGCGTGCAGGGCGCGGAGGCTGTCGGCATCGCCCTCGCGGCCGATCACGTCGACGTACTGGCCACCGACCATGCCATCGACGCCGGTGGCGCCGGCCAGCTCCTGCAGCGCCGCCAGCACCAGGGCCGGGTCCCCGGGCTGGGTGCAGAAAAGGCGTACCGCCTCGGCGAAGAGGCCGTCGCCGGCAAGGATCGCCACGTCCTCGCCGTACTTGACATGCGAGGTGGGCAGGCCACGCCGCAGCTCGTCGTCGTCCATCGCCGGCAGGTCGTCGTGGATCAAGGAGTAGGTGTGGATCAACTCGATCGCGGCGGCGACCGGCAGGAATAGCTCAGGGTCGGCACCGAGGGCGCGGGCGGTGGCCAGCGCCAGCACCGGGCGCACCCGCTTGCCCCCCGCCAGCAGCGAGTAGCGCATCGCCTCCTCGAGGCCGGCGGTCGCGGGGATAACCGAGAAGCCAAGGCGATCGAGAGCGGCGACGACCAGCGTCCGCAGATCCTCCGGGTACTTCGAGGTCGAGTCCGCGCTCACCCGTAGCTCGTCGCTTCGCGCGCCCGCCGGTTCGCCTCCTCGACCGCCTCGGCGGAGAGGTCCGCGGCCTCGGTCGCCAGCTCGGCGGCCCGCTCGTCGGCGGTGCCCTCCGCCTGCAGCTCGGTTGAGATCTGCCGCAGCCGCTCGGCGATCTCGCGTAGGCGCTCGCTCATTTGGCCGGCTCCCGCTGGCGGATGATCGCGCCGAGGATGCCGTTGATGAATTTGGGAGCGTCGGCGCCGCAGTACTCCTTGGCGATCTCGACCGCCTCGTCGATCGCGACCTCGAACGGCACCTGCTCGTGTTCGATCTCATACAGCGCCACCCGCAGCACGTTCAGGTCCAGCGGCGCGATCCGGTCGACAGTCCAGCCGCGAGCAAATTCGGAGATCACCTCGTCCAGCTCTTCGCGCTCGGCGTCGACGCCCTCCGCCAGTTCGCGGGTCAGCGGCCGGGCATCGTCGATCAGCTCGGCCAGGGGACGGCCGGTGACGTCCCGCTGGTAGCTGGCGAAGACGGCGTCGCGGCGTTGGTCGGACCTGCGCATTGGGCCATTCTCCCGTTTTTCAGAGTCCTTTGCGGCGGCCTAACGAAGGATCTCGACCAGCAGCACCCAGGCGTTGACGACGGCGCCGCTAATCGCGATCACGATCCCGGCAACCAGCCAGTAGAGGCCGCCGCCGGACTCGGCGAGAACGCTGGCGCCGGCGATGACCAACGGCGCCAGCGCCGCGACCCGGATCCCCCAGCGGCCGAGCAGCCAGGCCCGCGAGGCGCCTTCGCCGTCACCGCGGATCGCTGGCAGCCGCATGATCGTGGCGCCGATCGCGAGCCCGACCGCCAGCAGCTCGACGCCGAGGGCGACATGGCTCTGCCCCGGGACCAGGCCGACGATCGAGACCAGCAGGACCACCAACAGCAGCAGGATGGTTTCCAGCGCCCGCTCCGGCAGGCCGGAGAACTTGAGGATGCGCTCGATGTTGATCGAGACGGCGACGAAGACCAGGCCCGCGAGCGCGGCCGAGGCGCCGGCGCAGGCGACGAAGAGGTCGCTCCACTCGGCTGGGTCGTAGGCGGTCACGCGCCGCCCATCCTAGGCGTCGACGAGGTCGCCTCAGGCGCGGGACATGTACTCGCCGCTACGGGTGTCGACCCGGACCGTCTCGCCCTCTTCGATGAAGAGCGGCACGTGGACGACCACGCCGGACTCCAGCGTCGCCGGCTTGTTGCCGCCGCCGGAGGCGGTGTCGCCCTTGAGGCCGGGGTCGGTCTGGGTGACCTTCATCTCGATCGTGCCGCCGACCGCGATGTCGCTTGGTTTCTCGTCGACGAAGAGGATCTCGACCTCGGAATTGGGCAGGACCCACTTCATCGAGTCGCCCAGGGCCTCGCTTGGGATCTCGATCTGGTCATAGTCGCGGCTGTCCATGAAGACGGCCGCGTCGCCGGAGTCGTAGAGGTACTGCATCTTCTTCGATTCCGTGCGCACCGGGCGGAACTTCTCGCCGGCGCGGAAGGTTTTGTCGATCACCGAGCCGTCCTCGATCCGCCGCAGCTTGGTCCGCACGAAGGCGCCGCCCTTGCCCGGCTTGACGTGCTGGAACTCGATCACCTTCCAGATCTTGCCGTCGATCTCGATGTGGACGCCGTTGTGGAATTCGTTGGTGCTGATCACAGCGGGAATCCTAAACGGCGAGGCGAAGCGCGGCCTGCTCGGGATCGGGGAAGACCTCGCCGCGGGTGAATTTGCCGCCCTCGACCCCCCAGATCCAGGCGATCGGCATGTCGCGGATGCCGAGCTCACGGCTGCGCACGTAGGCCCGGCCACGAACCAGCAGCGAGCCTTCGCGCCGCTCGACCCCGGTCGGCGTGATCAACAGCTCTTCCCAGGCCTTCTCGACGTCGCTCAGATAGTCGTGCAGGCCCGCCGGCCCGTTGTAGGGGGCCTCGCGCCCGATTGCCTCGGCGGTGCCGACCGGGAAGAACTCCAGGGCCGGGTCGCAGACGGCGACGATGCCGGCCTCGTCGCGGCGGTTGAAGGCCTCGAACAGCCGCTCGACCAGCGCCCGGTCCTCCTCCGACGCGGTTTCGGCCTGCTCCGCGACCGGGCCGATCGCGAGGATCGCGGCATCGTCGTCGAGCTGGCCGGCGGTGAACTCGGTCAGCGCCGCCTCCAGCTTCTGGGCCGCCAGGGCCGGGCTGCCGACGCCGGCCAGCTCCGCCCGCAGGCGGTCCTCGCCGAAGCGGCCCTCCGGTCCCGGCGCCTCGGTGATGCCGTCGGTGACTACCACCAGCTGCTGCCCCAGCGGCACGCGGATCGGCTCGATCGTCCAGCTCGCGTCCTCGAAGGCGCCAAGCACCGGCGCCGGCGTCGCCGCCTCGCTGACCGACCCGCCGTCGATCAGCAGCGGCGCCGGGTGGCCGGCGATCGCCAGCCGCAGCGGCTGCCGCGGGTCTTCGCCGATCGCCATCGCGGCGACGCTGCAGAGCGCCGTTCCGCGACGCGCCAGCAGGGCGCGGTTGAGCGTCTCCAGCGCCACCACCGGGTCGCCGGTGAGGGCGGCGGCGGTGCGCAGCGTGTAGCGGGCGAGGGCGGTGACCGAGGCTGCCTGGGCGCCGCGGCCGGTGACGTCGCCGATCACGACCATCCAGCCGCCGGCGATGCGGAAGGCGTCGTAGAAGTCGCCGCCGATCTCGTTTTCGGCCCCGGCCGGGCGGTACATCGCCGCCACCGACCAGCCCGGGATGTGGGGCAACGGCGGCGGCAGCAGGCCGCGCTGCAGGGTCTCCGCGATCTGCGCCCGTTCGCGCTCGCTGCGCTCGAGGTCGGAGAAGAGGCCGGCGTTATCCAGCGCCAGCGCCACCCGGCCGGCGAGGATGCTGGTGAAGCGGGCGTCGCTCTGGCGGAAGCTGCGGCCCGAGTGGCTGACCCCGACCGACAGCATCCCGGTCGGGCGTCCCCGCGCCCGCAGCTCGACGGTGACGAACGAGCGCACGCTCATCGCCAGCAGGAACGCCAGGTCCTCGTCGCTCTCGGCGACGTCGCGCATGTCCGCCTCGACCACGCGCTCGTAGAATTTCGGTTCCTGCCGGGCGACCGAGCCGGCGCTGGCGATGCGCTCCTGCAGGGCGGGTTTGCGCTTGGCCAGCCCCGCTTCGATCGTCTCGGCTTCGGGCCCGTCGACGCGTACGGCGGCGCGGCGGATACTGCCCTCCTCGATCACGTCGATCGTGCAGAAATCGCCGAGCGCCGGGACCAGGATCGCGGTGATCGCGTCCAGCGTCTCCTCCAGCGAGCTGCGGCCATCGGCGACGAGGGCTATTTCGTCGAGGATCTGGAAGCGGACGCTGGCCCGTTTGACGCGTGCCCCCAGGACCGCGACCAGGCCAAGCAGCGCCGCGAAAACGATCGCCAAAGCTGCGATTGCGATACCGCTCATGCCCTCCTCCCCCCAGGTCGAGTACCGAAAAGAGCGTAGCGCCTGATCGCGGATGGCGGATGGGCTCGCGGCGGCCGCCCACAGGCGTTCTCACGTTCCGGCCGCCGGCCCGCGTTTGCTTTTGCATGGAGCGTGAGGAACTCGAGTTCGACGTCGCGGGCGACGGCTGCGCCGCCTGGCTCTACCCGGCCGCGACCGCCTCGCCCCCGGCCCCGATCGTGGTCATGGCGCACGGCCTTTCCGGCACCCGGCGCGACGGCCTCGGCCCGTTCGCGCAGCGGTTTGCCGCGGCCGGGCTGGCGGCGCTGGTCTTCGATCACCGCGGCTTCGGCGACAGCGGTGGCGAGCCGGACCTGTTCGACCCCGCTCGCCAGCTCGAGGACTGGCGGGCGGCGATCGCCCGCGCCCGCTCGCTGCCCGGCATCGACCCCGAGCGGGTGGCGACCTTCGGCTCCTCGATGGGCGGCGGCAACGCGCTCGCCGCGGCGGCCGGCGACCGTCGCATCGCCGCCGCGATCAGCCAGGTCCCCTTCCTCGACCTGATGCGCCAGGCGCACCGCTCCTCGCCGCGGGTCAGCGCCCTGGTGCTGTGGGCGGCGCTGCGGGGGCGGCACCTGCCCGCGGTCGGCCAGCCGCACGAGGCCGCGCTGATCAACGCCCCCGGCGGCGAGGAGGGCTGGCGCCACGTGGTCGCGATCGGCGAGGACTCGCGCTGGCGCAACCGTGTCTCCACCCGCTGGCTGCTCGGCCGCCCCTACCGCCCGGCCCGCCACGCCGCCGGGCTGCACTGCCCCTGGCTGCTCTGCGTCGGCGAGGCCGACCGCGTCGCCAGGCCGGGACCGGCGATCGCGGCGGCGAAGCGGGCGCCGCTGGGCGAGCTGCGCACCTACCCAGGGGTCGACCACTTCGACGTCTACGACGGCCCGGAGCATGAGGCGGTCGTCGCCGACCAGCTCGAGTTCCTGCGCCGGCAGCTACTGGCCGGGCGCTAGCGCCGGCGCGCGAACCGGCATCGCGAAGAACTCGAAGCGCAGGTCTCCGCCGGCGCCGGTGACCGCGATCGTCCGCGCCTGCGGGATCTGGGCGAAGGCGCCCTTGCCGCCGATGCCGTTGCTGCCGCGCAGCATCAGGCCATCGGCCGCGGTGGCCGCGATCAGGCGGAAGCTGCGGTCGCCGTTGACGATCGCGTGGCGGGTGCGCGGGTGCGCGAGCAGGGCGGTCAGCCGCTCGAGGCCGCTGACTTCGACCCCGTCGATCCGCGCCCAGACGACCTCGTTCGGCCCTGGCGCGGGCACGTCGACCGCCTCCCCGGGGCTCGCCTCGACGCTGCCGAGCGGGCGCGAGGGCCCACAGCGATCGGGCGTCCGCGCCAGCACCTGCCAGCGGGCCGTGGCCTCGACTACGGCGAAGTCGCAGAGCGCCGTCCGCGCCTGTTCGGGTGGGTCCCAACCGGGAAAGCGGCCATCGATCGTGCGGGTCGGGAACTCGGGATTGACCAGGCCGACGTTCTCGCGCAGGATCCGTTCCGGGCCGTCGGGGTTGGCCAGCGCTTCGGAGTTGAGCCGGTCGAGCTGGGAGGTGTAGGCGGAGTAGTTCTGGAAGACGGGCAGCGGCTTCCAGTCGAGGCCGTAGGCCCAGGCGGCGCCGATCTCCCACGGTTCGACCGTCACCGTGTGGCCGCGCAGCGCCGCCAGCGCCGCCGGCTCGAGCCGATAGGCCGCGGCCATCGCCCCGCGGCCGGACTCGGTCAGCGCCTGACGGCGCGAGGGGCTGGCAAGGTTGCGGACCTGTTCCCATGCCTGTTCGACGTTGGCGACGACGTCGGTGTTGTTGGTCTGGCCTTCGGGGCGCACCGGCCAGCCGACGGCGACGATCACGGCGGTGCCGGCGAGCAGCCAGTACCAGCGCGCCCGCGCCCACGGGATCGCGATCCAGAGGATGCAGATGGTCGAGAAGAAGAGGCTGAGATGGCCCGCGTCGGTCCTCACCACCCCCTCCTTGAAGACGGTGAAGGAGGCCAGAGCCATCAGCGCCACGCCGGCCCAGCGGGCGCGCCTGTCGCGGTAGCTGCCGCGGTAGCTCGCGACCACCACGCCGATCGCGATCGCGATCGCCGCCACGGTCGCCGCGGTCACCTGCCAGGCGGGCACGTCGGTGCTGGTGATCATCGCGGCGCTGAAGCCGGAGACGATCTCGTAGGTGTTGCGGAGGAAGTCGGGGACCTGGCCGAGGCTCTGGCCGGTGATCAGCCAGAGCCCCAGCACCTCGGCCGCCAGCAGCGCCAGGTAGCCGGCGACCTGCCACCAGCGCGCCCGCAGGCCGACCAGGGCGATCAGGAAGAAGGCGGCGATCACCGGCCCGGCCGAGAACTTGATCAGGACCTCGATCGCGCCGAAGGTCGCGCCGCCGACCACAAGCGCGTTGACGACGCGTTCGGATCGCTCGCGCGCCAGCGCCCCGATCGCGATCAGCGCCCCCAGCACGATCGACTCCTCGATCAGCGGCAGCACGGTGATCACGAGGAAGGCGACGGCGGCGGCCGGCAGCGCCGGCAGCGTCCGCCGCAGCGCCCAGACGAGGGCTACGCAGAAGGCGATCGAGAGGCTGGCCCCGTAGACGAGGGCGATCACGCCGAGGTCGCCGAACCAGACCGCGCGCCCGTTCATGAAGCCGAGCGGCCCGTAGGTGAAGACGATGTCGTCGCCCCAGCGGAGGCCGTCGTGGACGGCCATTGCCAGGCCGCCGTTCCAGCTCGAGTCGAGGCCGACCGAGGGTGGGGTCATCGCCACCTTCCAGCCGAGCAGGGCGACGAGGACGCCGAGCAGCCAGGTCGGCGGGTGCCAGCGGCTCAGCGCCCGCGCTGCCCGCCCCAGCCGCACCCGAGGCGAATCAGGCCGGTCGGGAGCCAGGGTCTCCGTCGCCCGCGGTGCTGGTGGTCAGGCTCGCGGCCCCGCCGCCGCTGAGGACGCGGCGAACGAGAGAGGGCGCGAGGATCCGCAGGACCGCGGCCAAGGCATAGGGGCGAGGGACGTAACGCTCTGCCTTGCCCCCGGGGCCGACCTCGTAGATCGCCTCCGCGACCGACTCCGGCTTGGAGACGATCCAGCGGGTCAGCGCTTTCGCCTTCAGCTCGGTCGCCGGAAAGCCCTCGGTGGCGACGAAGCCGGGCAGGACCATGCCGACGTGGACGCCCTGCTCCAGCTCCTCGGCGTAGAGCGAGTCGGTCCAGCCAATCAGGGCGAACTTGCTGGCCGAGTAGGCGCCGGTGCGGGCGCGGGCGACGCGGCCGGCGGTGCTGGCGACGTTGACGATCGCGCTCGGAGCCGAGGCCCGCAGCAGCGGCAGCAGCGCCTCGGTGAGGCGGACGACGGCGTCGAAGTTGAGCTTCATGTGGCGCTCGACGTTGGCGTGGCCGCTCTCGGCGAAGCTGCCGCGCCAGGCGGCGCCGGCGTTGTTGACGAGCAGGTCGAGGCGGCCGCCATGCTCGGCCTCGAGGTGGGCACGAACGCGGGCCGGAGCGTCCTCCGCGGTCAGGTCGACGGCGACGAGGGTCGCGCGGCAGGGCAGCGAGTCGGCGAGCTTGCGCAGCAGCTCCTCGCGGCGGGCGACGAGGACCAACTCGGTCCCGGGCTCGCGCGCCAGCCGGATCGCCGTCGCCTCGCCGATCCCGGTCGATGCTCCCGTAACCACCGCGACGCTCATCAGCGCACCGTATTCGACTGAGCGAGGAGCGTGACTTGCAAGGATGGCGCCGTGCCCGGCTCGTCGGACTCCCATACCTCCAGGCTGGCCGCGACCCGGCGCGAGGGCGAGCGGGTGACCCCGCTGGAGCTGTTCTTCGACCTCGTCTTCGTCCTCGCCATCACCCAGTGCACGGCGCTGATGGCCCACCACCCGACCTGGTCGGGGCTGGCCCAGGGCCTGCTCGTCCTCGGCATCCTCTGGTGGGCCTGGGTCGGCTACGCCTGGCTGACCAGCGTCATCGACCCCGAGGAAGGGGCGGTGCGGCTGGTGATCTTCGTGGCGATGGCGGCGATGCTGATCGCCTCGCTCTGCGTGCCCGAGGTCTTCGGCCACCTCGGCCTCACCTTCGCGCTCGCCTATGGCGTCTTCCGCGTCGCCCACATCGCCCTCTTCATGCTCGCCAGCCCCGACGACGACGCCCTGCGCCACTCGGTCCTCGGCCTCGCCGCCAGCACCGCGGCCGCCGTTCTCCTCTTGGCCGCGGCCTCTCTGTTCGACGGCCTCGCCCAGGGGGCGCTCTGGGCGCTCGCGCTCTTTCTCGATATGGCCGGCCCCTACTTCTTCGGCGCCGAGGGCTGGAAACTGGTCCCCGGCCACTTCGCCGAGCGCCACGGGCTGATCGTCCTGATCGCGCTGGGCGAGTCGATCGTCGCGATCGGGGTCGGCGCCTCCGGCGCGCTCGACCTCGGGATCGGCACCGTCGCCGTCCTCGGCGTCGCCCTGGCGGCGGCGCAGTGGTGGATCTACTTCGACGTCGTCGCCCTGATCTCGGCCAAACGGCTGGGCGAAGCCGAGGTCGGCCTGCCACAGAACGAACTCGCGCGCGACTCCTACTCCTACATCCACCTGGCGATGGTCGCCGGCATCGTCCTCGTCGCCTTCGGCCTCAAGGTCACGATCGCCCACAACGGCGACCACCTCCACACCGTCCCCGCCTTCGCGCTGCTGGGCGGGGTCGCGGTCTACCTGCTCGGCCTCGTCGCCTTCCGCTATCGCCACGTGCAGTCGATCAACCGCCAGCGCCTGGGGCTGGCGATCGTGCTGCTCCTGCTGGTGCCGGTCGCGACCGCGGTGCCGGCATTGATCTCTTTGGCCGTGGTCGACGTACTGATCTGGACGATGATCGCTTACGAGCATCGCGGCTACGGCCCGGGCAGGAGCGAGTTCCGCCAGCGGGCAGCGGCGGGGCAGAACTGAAGCCATGGCCTCGCGACAGACCGACTTTCGATTTCGACATACTGAGAAACCTTGAGTAAGACTCCTGAGCTACTCGACAATCTTCTGCGCGCCGGCGCCCCCTCGGGCTACGAGGGGCCGGCGGCGGCTGTGTGGCGCGAGGCCGCGTCCTTCGCCGACCTCAGCACCGACGGCATCGGCTCCTCGATCGCCCGCGTCGGCGACGCCGCGCCGCTGCTCGCCGTGGTCGGCCACATCGACGAGATCGGGCTGATCGTCGTCCACATCGACGAGAAGGGCTTCCTCTGGTTCGCCCCGGTCGGTGGCTGGGACCCGCAGATCCTGGTCGGCCAGCGGGTCGAGGTCCGCGGCAAGGACGGCCCCGTGCTGGGCGTCGTCGGCCGCAAGCCGATCCACCTGCTCGAGCCCGACCAGCGCAAGAAGGTTGTCGAGCTGAAGGGCCTGCACATCGACATCGGCGCCAGCGACCGCGACGAGGCGGCCGAGCTGATCCGGGTCGGCGACCCGGTCGTGATCGCGGCCGAGCCGATGCCGGTCGCCGGAGATCGCCTGGTTTCCCGCGCGATGGACAACCGCCTCGGCGCCTACACGGCGCTGGAGAGCCTGCGCCGCGCCCACGAGGGCGGCGAGATGGCCGGCTCCTTCGCCGCCGTCGCCGCCGTGCAGGAGGAGATCGGCCTCTTCGGCGCCCGCACCGCCGCCTTCGAGGTCCGGCCCGACCTCGCCGTCGCCGTCGACGTCACCCACGCGACCGACGCGCCCGGGGTCGACGAGAAGGAGATCGGCAGCCACCCGCTCGGCTCCGGCCCGGTGATCGGCCGCGGCTCCACCCTCTCGCCCAAGGTCTTCGAGCTGCTGGTCGAGACCGCCGAGGCCGAGGGCATCGAGTACTCGATCAGCGCCAGCGGACGCGGCACCAGCACCGACGCCGACGTCCTCCAGATCTCCCGTGCCGGCATCCCCACCGGCCTCGTCTCGATTCCGCTGCGCTACATGCACTCGCCGGTCGAGATGGTCGACCTGCGCGACGTCGAGGCGACGGTCGAACTGCTGGCCGCGTTCGCGGCGCGGCTGACGGCCGACGTCGACCTCTCGCGCTGACCGCACCCGGGGCGGCGCCAGCATTTCCTCGCTCCGACCGGCGGCCGAGGGCCGGCGGCGGGCCTCAGTCCACCTCCTGCAACTCCTTCGGCAGGGCGCTGAGGTTGCGGTAGCCCTCTTCGCTGACGACGACGAGGTCCTCGATCCGGACCCCGAGCTGCCCCGGCAGGTAGATGCCTGGCTCGACCGTGACCACTTCGCCCGGCGCCAGCACGTCGTCGGACTTGAGCGAGAGCCGCGGGCCCTCGTGGACCTCGAGCCCGACGCCGTGGCCGAGGCCGTGCCCGAAGCGGTCGCCGTGGCCGGCGGCGTCGATCACCTCGCGGGCGACGCTGTCGACCGTCTCGCCGGTGACACCGACCGCGATCGCCTCGAGCGCCGCGAGCTGAGCCTCGAGCACCACCTTGTAGACGGCCCTGGCCTCCTCGCCGGGGTCGCCGGTCGCGTAGGTGCGGGTGCCGTCGGAGCAGTAGCCGTCGAGCTTCGCCCCCATGTCGAAGACGACCAGCTCGCCGCGGCCGATCTCCCGCTCGCCCGGCTCGGCGTGCGGCAGGGCGCCGTTGGGCCCGGCGGCGACGATCGCCGGGAAGGACGGGTCGCCGCCCAGCTCGCGGATCCGCGCTTCCGCGGCGCGGGCGACCTCACGCTCGCTGCGGCCGGCGAGGCCGCGCTCGAGGCTCCAGAGCCAGACCTGGTCGGCCAGCTCCGAGGCGGCCTCGATCGCCGCCAGCTCGCTCTCGTCCTTGACCCGCCGCAGCCGCTCGACTAGGCCGCCGGCGGCCACGGCCTCAACTCCCTCCCCGAGTTTCTCCCTCAGTTTCGCCAGCGTCCGCACCGCCATCTGGTCGTCTTCGAAGCCGACCTTGCCGGTCAGATGCTCGGCGATGCCACCGAGCCAGTCGTTGGCGACGGTGACGGTCTCCCAGCCGCTGACTTCGGTGGCCGCGCGCTCGGTGTAGCGAAAGTCGGTGAGGAAGACTCTGATTCCCGGCCCGCACACGCAGGCCCCGTTCGAGCCGGTGAAGCCGGTCAGGTAGCGGACGTTGGTCAGCTCGGTGACCAACAGCCGGTCCAGCTCACGCTCGGCCAGCAGCTGCTCGAGGCGGTCGCCGCGACCGCGCATCAGGTGCTGACGCCAAGCTCGCGGGCGAGCAGCTCCAGCGCCTCGCGGTAGCCGTCGGCGCCCTTGCCGCAGATCTTCGCCAGCACCAGGCCGTCGAAGACCGAGACCTTGCGCCAGTCGTCGCGGTTCTCGACGTCGGAGAGGTGGACCTCGACCGCGGGCAGGGCGGCGACGCCGAGCGCGTCGGCGATCGCCCGGCTGTAGTGGCTCCAGGCGCCGGCGTTGACCAGGGCCGAGTCAGCGAGGTCGGGCAGCCGGTGCAGGTATTCGACGAACTCGCCCTCGTGGTTGGTCTGGAAGAAGAGCGGTTCGAGCCCCAGCTCGCGTGACCAGGCCTCGACCTGCTGCTCCAGCTGGCTCAGCGACTTGCCGCCGTAGAACTCGGGGTCGCGACGCTCGAGGATGTCGAAGTTGACCCCGTGCAGGACGGCGACGCGGTTGCGGGTGACGGTCATGGCAAGGGCTCCTTCGAGGTCCCGTCGGCGATCTCCTGGACGGCGGCCCTGACCCTAGCGGGGTCGACCAGCTGCCCCGTCCGGGGCACTCCGGGCTCGGAGAGGAGGACGAAGCCGACGCCGGCGGCGGTGCGCTTCTTGTCCCGCTGCAGGGCGTCGATCACCGCGTCGACGGGGATCGCCGGGTCGAGCCGGACCGGCAGGCCGTGGCGGACCAGCATTCCCTCCACCTCGACCCTGAGGTCGGTGGCGTCGGCGAGCCGCAGCGCCGCCAGGAGGCCGAGCGCTACCGCCTCGCCGTGGCGGTAGCGGCTGTAGCCGCTCGCCGCCTCGATCCCGTGGCCGACCGTGTGGCCGAGGTTGAGGACGTGGCGCAGGCCGCCGTCCCGCTCGTCGGCGGCGACGATCTCGCACTTGTAGCGGGCGCAGGCGAAGACGACGTCGTCGAAGGACTCCGAGCCGAGGTCCTCGATGCCCCGCACCCGCTCCCAGAGGGCGCCGCCGGCGAGCAGGCCGGTCTTCAGCACCTCGACGAAGCCGGCCCGCAGCTCCGCCGGGTCCAGCGTCGCCAGCGTCTTCGTGTCGGCGATCACGGCGGCCGGGAGCTGGTAGGCGCCGGCGTAGTTCTTGCCCTCCGGCAGGTCCACCCCGGTCTTGCCGCCGAGCGCCGAGTCGACCTGGGCGACCAGCGTCGTCGGCACCTGGACGACCGGGACCCCGCGCTGGTAGAGGTGGGCGCAGAGCCCGGCGAGGTCGCCGACGACGCCGCCGCCGAGCGCGGCGACGTGGTCTTCGCGGGTCATCCCGGCCCGGGCCAGCTCCCGCAGCACCCGCTCCGCCTCGGTCATCGTCTTCGACTCCTCGCCCGGGGGGATCTCGACCAGCGCCGCCAGCGGCTCGACGGCGTCGCCGTAGAGGTCGCCGACCCGGCGGTCGGAGACGCCGAAGCGCCGGCCCGCGAGCGGCCACCAGTCCATGTCGAGCAGCCCGGGGCCGACCAGCACCGGGTACTCGCCCGAAGCGCTGGCCGCCCACAGCATCTTCGTCCCGGTCGGCAGCTCGAGCAGGGCCTGCAGCGAGGGGAGCGCCCGGGCGATCATGCCGCGGTCGCCGACCGGGATCACCGCGTCGGCCAGCTCCTCGTACAGCGGTTGACGCGTCTCCATCAGCCGGGCGACGTCCTCGGCGTTGGTCGCCAGCGGGCGGTCGCTGTGGGCGATCCGGCGCCAGGACTCGCGCGCGTCGACCTGCAGCCAGACGACGACGTGGCGCCCGAGGGCGGCGCGGATCCGCTCGCTGAGGACGCTGCCGCCGCCGAGCGCGATCGCGCCGCCGTCGGCGTTCTCCAGCAGGGCTCCGACGACCTCGGCCTCGCGCTCGCGGAAGCCCTCCTCGCCGTGTTGCTCGAAGGCCTCGGCGATCGGAATCCCGAACTCGCCCTCCATCAGCTCGTCGATCTCGACCGTCTCCAGACCGGCCTCGCGGGCGGCGGCGAGGGCCGTGCTCTTGCCCGCGCCCATGAAGCCGATGAAGACCAGCGCCGGCCTCATCCGCTCACCCCCTGAAGTCGATGCGCTGCTTGTAGGCGTCGAGCGCGGCGAGGACGTCGTCGATGTGGTCGCCGCCGAACTTCTCGCGGTAGCAGCGGGCCAGGGTCAGCGCGACCATCGCCTCGCCGACCACGGCGGCGGCGGGGACGACGGTGGAGTCGGTGCGCTCGCGCAGCGCCTGCGCCGGCTGCTTGGTCTCGGTGTCGACCGAGCGCAGCGGCTTGGTCAGGGTCGAGATCGGCTTGATCGCGGCCCGGACCGAGAGCGGCTGGCCATTGGTCATCCCGCCCTCGAGGCCGCCGGCGTGGTTGCTTTCGCGGAAATAGCCGTCCTTCTCGGACCAGAAGATCTCGTCGTGGGCCTCGGAGCCGGGGCGCCCGGCGACGTCCCAGGCCTCGCCGATCGAGACGCCCTTGACCGACTGGATCGAGGCGACGGCGCCGGCCAGGCGGCCGTCGAGGCGGTCTTCCCAGGAAACGTGGGAGCCGAGCCCTGGGACCAGGCCGAAGACGCGCACCTCGAAGGTGCCGCCGAGGCTCTCGTTGGCCTTGCGCAGGCGGTTGATCTCGGCGACCATCGCCTTGCTGGCCTCGGGGTCGAGGCAGCGGACCGGGTCGTCGTCGACCGCGGCGAAGTCGGCGGGCGTGAGGTCGTCCCGCTCGGCCGCTTTGACCGAGGCGATCTGGGTGACGTGGCTGTGGATCTCCACCCCCAGCGCGGTGAGGAAGCCGCGGGCGATCGTGCCGGCGGCGACGCGGGCGGCGGTCTCGCGGGCGCTGGCCCGCTCGAGGACGTTGCGGATGTCGCTGTGGCCGTATTTCTGGGCGCCGACCAGGTCGGCGTGGCCGGGTCGCGGCAGGTGGACCTCTTCGGGCTCGAACCCCTCGACCGGCCAGGGGTTCATCCGCTCCTCCCAGTTGGCGTAGTCGCGGTTGGCGACGAGGACGGCGATCGGGCTGCCGAGCGTGCGCCCGTGGCGGACGCCGGAGCGGATCTCGGCCGTGTCGGTCTCGATCCGCATGCGGCCGCCGCGGCCGTGGCCGAGCTGGCGCCGCGCCATGTCGCGGTCGAGCGCCTCGCGCTCGAGCTGCAGCCCGGCCGGCATGCCCTCAACGATCGCCACGAGCCCCGGCCCGTGCGACTCCCCAGCGGTGGTGAAACGGAATGCCGTCATCGAGCCAAGGCTATAGGCGTCGCGAGTGATGAGTTAGACCGGCTATGGGCGGCTTAACTCATCACTCGGTGCTCAAGCGCGGGCGGCCGCGCGCATCACCTCGATCGGGGGCTCATGGCCGGTCCAGAGCCGCAGCGAGAGAGCG
>DASYKN010000081.1:0-19889 GCA_035995325.1 Solirubrobacterales bacterium | reverse complement strand
GGCCTCGAGGTTGGCGGGGGTGATGTTCTTGCCGCCCGCGGTGATGATGATGTCCTTTTTGCGGCCGGTGATCTTGATGAAGCCCTCGGAGTCGATCTCGCCGATGTCGCCGGTGTGCAGCCAGCCGTCGACGATCGTCTCCCTGGTCGCCTCCTCGTTCTTGTGGTACCCCTGGAAGACGTTGGGGCCCTTGACGAGGATCTCGCCGTCATCGGCGATTTTCACCTCGCAACCGGGGAAGGGTTTGCCGATCGTGCCGATCTTGAAGTCCTCGGGCGAGGAGATCGTCGCCGCGGTCGAGGTCTCGGTCATTCCCCAGCCCTCCAGCACGAGGACGCCGGCAGCGTCGAAGAAGCGCAGGATCTCGGGGTTGATCGGGGCGGCGCCGGAGACTGCCAGGCGCAGCTTGCCGCCGAAGAGGTTGCGGATTTTCGAGAGGACTTTCTCGTCGGCGAACTTGTACTGGCGCGAGAGCAGGAAGCCCGGTTTGCGGCCGCCGCGCTCGGCTGCGCGCATCTTCGCGCCGACGCCGATCGCCCAGTGGAAGATCGCCTTTTTGAGCCCGCCCTCTTTTTCCATGCCGCTGTTGGCGGCGGTGTAGATCTTCTCGAAGATGCGCGGCACCGAGGGGAAGTAGGTCGGCTTCAGTTCCGCCAGGTTCGGCATGATCTTCAGCGGGTCGCGCTCCCAGTAGGCGATCGTCGCGCCGAGGTCGAAGCTGCCGAGCTGGATCAGGAGGGCGAAGGAGTGGGCCAGCGGCAGGTAGAGGTAGGTGAGGTCTTCGCCTTCGATGACGCTGGTCTCGTTGACCATGTCGAGCATCGAGCGGTAGTTGCCGTGGCTGATGATGCAGCCCTTGGGCGGGCCGGTGGTGCCGGAGGTGTAGATGAAAGTGCAGATGTCGGCGGGGGTCACCGCCGAGTAGAGCGACTGCCAGCTGGCGTCGTCGCCGGTGCCCTTCGCCGCCAGGTCCTCGATCGAAAGCGCGTCCTCGCTGGAGCCGGTCATCCGCACGATCTGCTCGAGCTGCGGCAGTTGGTCGCGGACCTTGCGGATCTTCTCCAGCTGTTCGTCGTCCTCGACGACGACGATCTTCGAGTCGGAGTTCTCGAGGACGTAGCGGCACTCCTCGGGCGAGTTGGTCTGGTAGATCGGCACCACCGTGGCGCCGATCGAGAGCGCCGCGAAGTCGAAGTAGGTCCACTCCGGCCGGGTGTTGCCGAGGATCGAGACGCGGTCGCCTTTGACGACCCCGAGCGCGGCCAGGCCGAGCGCGAGCGGGCGGACGATCTCCACGACCTCGTTGAAGCTGCGGCCGACCCACTGCTCGCCGTCCTTGTAGCGGACCGCGGGCGCGTCGCCGTAGACCTGCGCCGAGAGCGGCAGCAGGTCGGCGAGCGTCTTGGACTTGGTTCCCCGCCCCGTTCCCATTGCGGGCAAGTCTAGTTAAGCGTCAATTCGGAGCGGGGTGCCGCGGCCGATGCTGGGGGGAGAGGTTGCGCAGCGAGGTCTCGAAGAGGCTGCGGTCGATGCGCCCGTGGAAGATCGGAACCCCCATCTCCACGCACTTGCCGATCACCTCCTGCCGCTTCATCTGCAGCTGGTCGGCGAGCTCGGTGGGCGTCAGGTGATGGGCCATAGAGACCTCCCATGTAGTTGAAAGTGGGTAGGCCCATAATTATCGCTTTTGGCGGACGTGTCAATCGCCGCATTCGCACGTTGCGGCTTCCCGGATTGGCCGCGCGGGATAATGGGGCGATGCCCGAAGCCGCCGTCAAAGCGATGCCGCGCCGAGGCCGGCTCTGGGTGATCCTGCTCCTCGCGATCGGCCTCTTCGGCCTCGGCTACCTGGTCGTGGAAGCGGCCACGATCGAGCCCGGCAACCCGGTCGTCCACGTCGCCGGCATCGGCGACGCCCAGGAACTGTTCGGCGGGGTGCCGCAGGAAGGCGACCGCCTCGGGTCCTCGAACGCGCCGGTGACGATCCAGGTCTTCAACGACGTCCAGTGCGCCGCCTGCCGCGAGGACTTCCTCACGACGATCCCGGCCCTGACCGAAAAGTACGCGCGCCCTGGCGAGGCGCAGCTGCTCTACCGCCACTACTCCAACAGCGAGAACGTCGAGCAGCTCGGTTTCTTCGGGGCCGAGGCGGCGGCCGAACAGGGCTACGGCTGGCAGTACATCTACCTCTTCTTCCGCAACCAGGACGAAGCCGGCCACTTCGGCGTCGACCAGGACTTCCTCGACTCGATCGCCGGCGGCATCGAGGAACTCAACTTCCCGGAATGGAAGGAAGACCTGGAAGAGAACGGCGGCCCCGGCGGCCCGATCTCGAAGCGGCTGGCCGGCTACGAGGAACTCGGCTCCGACCTCGGCATCCGCGTCCGCCAGGCGGCGATCGTCAGCGGGCCCAACGGGACCGAGACGCTGCAGGACGGGCCGTCGCTGGCTGAAATCGAGAAGGCGATCGCCGCGGTGCGGTGACGCCGAGGCGCGCGCTGCGCTGCGCGCCTCGGGCAACTGCTTGGGCCGGGTGATCGGCCAGAGGGAGGTGAAAAATCGGGGCGGCAGGATTTGAACCTGCGACCTCACCGTCCCGAACGGTGCGCGCTACCAGGCTGCGCCACGCCCCGAGAGCGGCGATTATCTCAGAGCGGCGAGGGAATGCCCGTCCGCCCATGTGGGCCTGGCCGCTACTTTGCCCGTGGGTCCTGTTCCATGGAGGGCGATGACCCGCAAGATCACCCTGATCCTGGCGCTGGCGTCGATGGCGATCTCGCCCGCCGCGGCGCAGGCCTACCTGCCGCCGGGGTTCATCGGCGTCTCCCCGCAGAGCGCCGCCAGCGCCACCGACTTCAAACTGATGCGGGAAGCGGGGGTCGACAGCGTGCGGCTGCCGCTCTACTGGACCGTGATCCAGGCCAAGGCACCGACCGTCGCCGAGCCGGACTGGTCGGGCTACGACCGCGAGGTCGGGCTGGCGGCAGAGGCGGGAATCAGGATCATGCCCTTCGTCTGGGGCTCGCCGGATTGGGTGGCGCCGGAACTGAGCGACCTGCCGGTGCGCACCTCCTGGCAACGCTGGGGCTGGACCAAGCTGCTGCGCGAAACGGCCGAACGTTACGGCCCGGACGGGGAGTTCTGGGAAGAAAACCCGGAACTGCCGTTCCTGCCGATCCACCGCTGGGAGATCTGGAACGAGGAGAACATCGTCACCTTCGCCGACGAACCGGACCCGGCTGAGTTCGCGACCCTGATCCGGATCTCCGGCCGGGTCCTGCACCGGGTGGACCCGGACTCGCAGGTGATCCTCGGTGGCTTCTTCGGGCGGCCGCTGCAGGTGCCGCCGAACGTCCCCTCCGGCGCCTTCCTCTCGCGGCTGTACCGGGCCAAGGACGTGAAGCGCTACTTCGACGGCGTGGCGCTGCACCCGTATGTCGCGCGGGCGCGGGCGATGGGCGCCCAGATCGCCAACCTGCGGCGGATCATGCGCATCCACCACGACGCCGCGACGCCGCTCTACGTGACCGAGCTGGGCTGGGGCTCGCGCAGTGGGCCGACCCGCTGGGAGCGCGGGCTCTATGGGCAGGCGAGCCAGCTCTCCCAGGCCTTCGCGCTGCTCTCCAACCACCGCCTCGAGTGGCGGATCGGCGGCGCCTGGTGGTTCACCTGGACCGACGAAGGCGGCAGCTGCGCCTTCTGCCACTCGGCTGGGCTGCTGACCGAGAACCGGCAGGCGAAGCCCTCCTGGTACCGCTTCAACGCCTGGACCGGGGGAGACCCCGAAACCGTGCCCAGGGCCCGCTTCAGCAACGGCGTGCAGACCGGTGAGGAAGCGCCGGAAGATGGGCCATTCGAAAAGGGCGAAACGCCCGTTCCCGCAGCCGAATAGGCCTGGGCGGCCCCGAGGGATCGGCGCCGCTAGGCTCCGGGGACCAGTTCCGAACTAGACCGAGGAGTCAGCAGATGCCTTTCTCAGTTCCCGATCTTCCCTACGCCTACGACGCGCTCGAGCCGCATATCGACGAGGCGACGATGCGCGTCCACCACGACAAGCATCACCAGGCCTATGTCGACAAAGCCAACGCCGCGCTCGAGGGCACGGAGTGGGCCGACCGCGACATCGAGGACATCCTCAAAAACCTCTCGAGCCTGCCCGAGGACAAGCAGGGCCCGGTCCGCAACAACGGCGGCGGCCACTACAACCACAGTCTCTTCTGGCAGATGCTGAGCCCCGACGGCGGCGGCGAGCCGGGCGGCGACCTCGGTGCCGCGATCGCCGAGAAGTTCGGCTCCTTCGACGACTTCAAGGCCGAGTTCAAAGAAGCCGGCATCACCCAGTTCGGCTCCGGCTGGGCCTGGCTCGTGCATGACGGCTCCGGCCTCGCCGTGGTCAAAACCGCGAACCAGGACTCGCCCGTCTCCAACGGCCAGACGCCGCTGCTCGGCGCCGACGTCTGGGAGCACGCCTACTACCTCAAGTACCAGAACAAAAGGCCCGACTACCTCGATGCCTTCTGGAACGTCGTTAACTGGGACTACGTCGCCCAGCGCCTCGCCGACGCGAGCTAGCTAGCGAGCGACAGGAGTTGCAGGCCGCGCCGCCTCGGGGAGGTGGCGCGGCTCCTCTCCCGCTTTCGGCGGGACCAGGCTCATCGCGTGCTCGGCCTTGGCGGTGATCGTCAGGCTCGGGTTGACGCCGGGGTTGGCCGGAATCGAGGCCCCGTCCGTGACCAGCAGGTCCTCGTAGCCGTAGGCGCGGTTGGCAGCGTCGACGACCCCGCGCTCGGGGCTGGGGCCGATCACGGCGCCGCCGAGGATGTGGGCGGTGGTCGGGGTGTTGCGGATCGACTCGGTCAGGGCGCTCTGGGCCATGCCGCCGGTCCGTTTCGCGAACCAGCGCGCGACCTGCTCGGCGGCGGGGATGAAGGTCGGGTTGGGGCGCTCGGGGTCCTGCTCGGTCTGCAGGCGCACGCCGCGGCCGAACAGCTTGCGCTTCGGCTCCAGGTGCATCGCCGCGTCGACGGTCTGCATCACCAGCAGGATCACGGTGCGGCGGGACCACTTGAATGGGATCAGGCCGCGCAGCGCCTGCAGGGGGTGGCTCGCGATCGCGCCCAGCCACTTCAGCGGCCGGGTCAGCTTGGTGCCGGCGCCGGTCATCGCCGTGAAGGTGCCGTTCATCGCATCGCCGGCCGTGCCGTAGGTGACGACCTCGATGTGGGTATTCGGATCGGGGTAGATGCTGGAGGTGTTCGCGACCGAGCGGCTGAAGTCGCGCTCGTCGTCGGGCGCGGTGACCGCCTGGATCGACTCGGAGTTGGTGCGGACGACGGCGCCGACCTGGTCGGAGAGGCGGGGCAGGGCGCCGCCGTGCTTGCAGTTGGCCAGCAGCTGGTTGGTGCCGAGCGCGCCGGCGGCGACCACCACGCCCTTGGCGCGCAGCGTCCGCTGCTCGCTGTGGAACCAGGAGCCCGCGCGCTCGGCGCTGACCGCGTAGCCGTCGGAGCCGTCGGCGGCGCCGAGCGGGCGGACCTCGGTCACCTGGCGCTCGGGGAAGATCGAGACGCCGAGCTTCTCGGCGAACCAGAGGTAGTTCTTGACCAGCGTGTTCTTGGCGCCGTGGCGGCAGCCGACCATGCAGCTGCCGCAGCGCATGCAGCCGGTCCGGTCCGGGCCCTCGCCTTCGAAGTAGGGGTCCGGGACCTCTTTGCCGGGCTGGTCGAAGAAGACGCCGACGCGGGTGTTGGTGAAGGTCTCCCCGACCCCGATCTCCTCGCCGTATTCCTGCAGCAGCTTGTCGGCCGGGCCGATGCCTTCGTACTCGGCGACGCCGAGCATCCGTTCGGCGGTGTCGTAGTGGGGCGCCAGCGCCAGCTCCCAGTTGTCCAGCTCGGCCCACTGCGGATCCTCGAAGAAGGCTGGGCGGGCGCGATAGAGCGTGTTGGCGTAGCCGAGGCTGCCGCCGCCGACGCCGCTGCCGGAGACGACGAAGACGTCCTTGAAGAAGGTCATCCGCAGGACCCCGCGCATCCCCAGCTTCGGGGCGAAGAAGTAGCGGCGCGGTTCGCGCAGGGTGGACTCGGCGAAGTCGTCGTCCTCAAAGCGGCTGCCGCACTCGAGGACGGCTACCGAGTAGCCCTTCTCGGCCAGGCGCAGAGCCGAGACCGCGCCCCCGAAGCCAGAGCCGACGACGAGCCAGTCGTAATCGTAGGTCACCGCAGAGGCCCGCTTGCTCGCGGCTTAGGCCTCGCCCGGCTCGAGCGGGCGAAAGTCGGAGGTCCGTGCCCCGCAGACGGGGCAGAACCAGTCCTTGGGGATGTCCTCGAAGGCGGTGCCGGGTGGGATGCCGCCATCGGGGTCGCCGACGGCCGGGTCGTAGATGAAGCCACAGCTATCGCAGATCCAGAGGGTGACTTCTTGAGTCGCGGTCATGTCTGGATTCTAGGGAGCGCTATTTGTCGAAACTGACCGAAACCGGCTCGCGCTCGGCGTCGACGATCTCGAAGTACTCGCGTTTGGTGAAGTTGCCGGCATTGGCGACGATCGAGCCCGGGAACTGTTCGATGTCCGTGTTGTAGGCCTGGACATTGGAGTTGTAGATCCGGCGCGAGGCCTGAATCTCATCCTCGAGCTCGGAGAGGTTGCGGCTGAGCTGCTGGAAGTTCTCGGTCGCCCGCAGGGTCGGGTAGTTCTCGGCGACCGCTTTGAGGTCGGCCAGCGCCTGGGTCAGGTGCTGCTCGGCCTGGGCGGTCTCGCCGACGCTCTGGGCGGCCATCGCCTCGGCCCGCGCTTTGGTCGTTTTCTCGAACGTTTCGCTCTCGTGCGCGGCGTAGCCCTTGACCGTCTCGACCAGGTTGGGGACGAGGTCGTGGCGCCGTTTGAGCTGGACGTCGATGCCGCTCCAGGACTCGTCGACCCGGTTGCGCTGGGAGATGATCGAGTTGCGCTTCGCGATGAAGTAGAGGACCGCGATGACGATGATCGCGACGACGACGATGAGGGCGATGGTCATGAAGGCTCCTGTGGTCGAACCGGGGTTGAAGCTCATCCTAGCCGCCGCTGGGCCGGAAACCCACGTATGTCGTGGCAAAGCGGCCCATCGGCCGGGCAGGTCGGGACATAGGATCGGGCGATGGGCGCGAAGCAGGAAGCGGGGGAATGGGCCGAGGCCGTGCGCCGCTACGGCGGGCGCAACGGGCTGACCTATGAGGAGGTCGGCGGGATCAACCCCAAAGACGGACCGGTCGCGCTCTGCGTCGGCGGCGTCAACCGCCTCACCGGCCAGCTCAGCGAGGGCTTCTGGGGCGCCTGCTGCGACGCCGACGAAAAGGAAGTCGGCAGCCTCTTCAACAAGGCGGTGCTGCCGACGGCGCTGCTGGCGAAGGCGCACATGCCGGACCTGGCCCAGGTCGTCCCCGCCTTCAACGTCGAGTCGATCGAGGGCCACGAGGCCGTCGCCCAGCGCTTCTCGCGCAAGGTCGAGTTCGAGTCGATCGACTTCAACAAGCGCTTCTGGGCGACGGTGCCGAAGGACCACGACCCGATCGCCCTGCGCGAGCTGTTCAGCCCTGGCTTCCTCGGCTGGGTGACGACGATGACCGGCGAGATCGACTTCGGGGTCAACGACCGCCAGCTCTGGTTCCTCTGGCGCCTGCGGGAGCGGAGCGAGGCAGAGCTGAAGGAGGCGCTCAAGAACGCCGGCCAGCTGTTCAAACGGCTGCAGGGGGAGATGGACGAGAGCGGCATCCACACCTACCCGCCCGGGCCCTGGCACGCCGGCCTGGAGCCGTTCCCGGCGAGTTAGCGGCCCGGGAGGCCCCGCGGAGTTAGGCCGGGTAGTCGGGGTCGCCGGGCATGACCACGCGATGGTTCTCGCGGTCGCCCACCACCACCGGCAGGATCGGCTCGAGCGGGCGGTCGCGGTGGGCCGCGAGCGCCTCCTCGGAGGTGCGGAACTCGAGCAGCAGCTGCAGCTGGCTGATCGTCGGGAAGGCGAGGACGATCTCGCCCTCCACCTGTGCCTCCAGCGCCGCCGCGGGCCGGAACCAGCGCGCCTCGGTCGTCTCGACCCCGTCCGGCTCGGGCGGTGTGTGGGCGGGGGCGAGGGCGAGGAAGAACCAGGCGTCGAAGCGGGTCGAGATCACCGTCGGCGTGATCCAGCGCGAGAACGGCACCAGCTCCTCGTCTGCCGGCAGCTCGATCCCCGCCTCCTCGGCCAGCTCGCGCATGGCGCAGGCGCGGTAGCCGCCCTCGCCCGCGCCGTCGGCAGCGTCGACGGCGCCGCCGGGGAAGACCCAGACGTTGGGCATGAACTTGGCCTCGGCGCTGCGCTTCAGCAGCAGCACCTCGAGCTCACGGTCGCCGTGTTTGCCGCCGCGGCGCAGGAGGACGACCGAGGCCGCGGGCCGGGGCTCGGACGGCGTCCCAAGGTTCGGGGCCTCGGCCGGCCCCCTCTGCCTCTCCTCCATCCGCCCACCCTATGGCGTGTCTGGCTTTCAGCGCCACATTTGGCGGGAGAAGTCAGACACGCCGTTCAGGCGAGCGCGCGCTCGCGAGCGCGGCGGAGGCGGGCGCGGTTGGCGAGCCAGGCCAGCAGGGCGATCAGCGCGAAGGGGGCGAGGATCGCCAGGCCGACGACGGCGACGGCGACGGCGATCGAGAGGATGTGGCCGGCGTCGCCGAGGGCGTCGTCGACGCCCCAGCCGGCGCCGGCGTCGGGTGAGGTGGCGCCGGAGTCGGTCTCGATCCGCAGCGAGACCCGCGAGAGGTTGGCCCGTCGCTGCAGGGCCGAGAGCTGCGAGCGCAGGTGGGCGTTGTGCCGGCGCTCGGCCCGCAGCTCGGCTTCCGCCACGGCCCGCTCGGAGTCGCTGTCGGCGGCGGCGAGCTGGGCCACCAGACCGTCGATCCTGGCTCGCGAGTCGCGCAGCAGTTCGCCGCCGCGGACCGTGGGCGCGGTGATGTCGTCGGTCGCCTCGTGGCGCGAGACGACGGCGTCGATCGCGGAGAAGGCGGCGAGCGCGTCGCCGAGCTTCGCCGCTGGGATCAGGAGGTCGAAGCTGGCTCCGCCGCCGCTAGCCGCGCCGCCCCTGACCGAGGAGCTGAGGACGATCCCGTTGACCGCGTGGACCGCGTCGAAGACCTTGGCAGCGTCCTCCCCGACCTCGTCGGGGTCGGCGCCGAGGACGATCTGGGCAGAACGCTCGACGTCGCGGTGGACGGCCTTGGCGGCAAAGGGGCCAGAGCCCGCGGCGGCCGACCCGGCGCCGCTCGTGGAGTAGGAAGGGCTCTCGCCCCCAGTCGGGAGCGCGCCTCCGTACTGGACTTCGGTGCTGCCCTGTGACGGCGCTGCGGCGGGGGTATCGGCTCCGGCGGCGGCTTGGTTTTGACGAAACGGAGCCGACTGCTCGTCGGGGCTGAGCCGGGCCAGCGAGGAGGAGTCGGTCGCTGGATCGTTGCTGGCAACGACCGCGGTCGCGATGACGATCGCGGCCAGGGCAGCGGCGCCGGTCGAGAGCGCCAACTGCCGTGGTGGCAGCGCCCGCAGCCAGGCGCGCAGGCGGGCAAGTGGAGTGGCGGCGGCCGCGCGCCGCGGGAAGCCCGCGGCGACTAGCTCGTCGAGTTCGGCGGCGAAGGCCGGGCGCGGGACCGGGCGCAGCGCCTCCAGCGCGGTGGCGAGGCTGTCGTCTTTATATGAATCCATCGCATGCCTCCCTCAGCTTGGTGATGGCTCGGTGCAGCTTGGTGCCGGTGTTGGACTCGCTCAGGCCCAGCACGGCGGCGATCTCGCGGTTGCTCAGCCCGGCGAAGAATTTGAGCGCGACCAGCTCGCGCTCGCGCGGCTCCAGGCCCTCCAGGGCCGCGCCCACGGCCAGGCGACGCTCGCTCGCCTCGTAGCCCTCATGGGCAGCGGCGGCGGCGAGGTCCTCGGGCTCGGCCGCCAGCTTGGCCTGGCGCCCGCGGCGGCGCAGCTCGTCGAGCGCGGCGTTGCGGGCGATCCCGAACAGCCAGGCCCGCGGCTCGCCGCGCCCGGGATCGAAGCGCTTGCGCTTGCGGTAGGCGCGCTCGAAGGCGGTGGCGGTGACTTCCTCGGCCACGGCCCGGTCGCGGACCAGGCTGGCGACGTAGGCGTAGACGTCGTCGCGGCTGGAGCTGTAGAGGCGGTCGAAGGCGAGGGCGTCCTCGCGCGGCGCCGCCTTCGCGGCTGCAGTCAGAGTTTGGTCCACGCCCCTACTACGAGGGAAGCCCCGGTTCATCACACATTCTGTTCAGGCGGCCAGCGGCAGCGCGACGGCGGCTTCGATCGACTCGACCACGATCGCCAGCAGGCTCTCCAGCTCGTCGCTGGAAATCGAGAGCGGTGGCACGAGGACGACGGTGTCGCCGAGCGGCCGCACCAGGGCGCCGCGTTCGCGCGCCGCCAGCGTCACCCGGTGGCCCATGCGCAGCGCCGGGTCGTGCTGGCCGAGGTCGATCCCGACCATGAAGCCGCGCCAGCGCACCGCGGCGACCTCGGGCATCGCCGCAATCTCCTGCAGCCGCTCGCCGAGCAGCTCGATCTTCGGCTGCAGCCGCTCGATCGTCCGCTCTTCCTCGAAGACGTCGAGGTTGGCGAGCGCGGCGGCGACGGCCAGCGGGTTGCCGGTGTAGGTGTGGCCGTGGAAGAAGGTGCGCTGCTCCTCGGGGGCGCCGAGGAAGCCTTCGTAGACCGCCTCCGTGGTCAGCGTCGCCGCTAGCGGCAGGTAGCCGCCGGTGATCCCCTTCGCGAGGCAGAGCAGGTCCGGCGCGACGCCCTCCTGTTCGCAGGCGAACATCGTCCCGGTGCGCCCGAAGCCGGTCGCCACCTCGTCGCAGATCATCAGCACGCCGTGCTCGTCGCAGAGCTGACGGACGGCGCGCAGGTAGCCGCGCGGCTGGACCAGGATCCCCGCCGCGCCCTGGACCAGGGGCTCGACGATCACCGCCGCCACCTCCTCGCCATGGGCGGCGAGGACGCGGGCGAGGTCGGCGGCATCCCCCGGCTCGGCGGCGTGGGTGTCGAACAGCAAGGGCCCGTAGGCGGCGTGGAAGAGGTCGATGCCGCCGACCGAGACGGACCCGATCGTGTCGCCGTGGTAGGCCTCGCGCAGGCGCACGAAGGAGCTGCGGCGGGCGTTGTCGCCGCCGCGCTGGCGCTGATACTGGAAGGCCATCTTCAGCGCGATCTCGGCCGCGGTCGAGCCGGAATCGGAGTAGAAGACGCGCTCGAGGCCGGCCGGGGCGATCGTGACCAGGCGCGCCGCCAGCTCGGCGGCGCCGGGGTGGGAGAGGCCGAGCATGGTCGAGTGGGCGACGCGGCCGAGCTGCTCCCGCACCGCGCGGTCGATCGTCGGGTGGCAGTGGCCGTGGACGTTGCACCAGAGCGAGGAGGTGCCGTCGATGTAGCGGCGGCCGTCGCCGTCGATCAGGAAGGAGCCTTCGCCGCGCTCGATCAGCAGCGGCTCTTCCTCCGACCAGCCCTGCTGCTGGGTAAACGGGTGCCAGAGGTGGTCGCGATCGAGCTGGGCGGGGTCCACCGGCATCGAGATTCGACGTTAGACGTGAGTTCGGCCGGAATCCGGGTAAAGGACTTCTGTGATTACACCCACAGATGTTACATCGATCCATGTCATGATTAACCGAGATGGCTGAGCGAGGAGCGATACCCAAGGTCCCGAACGTCCAGCGCCGGGCGCTGCGCGCCGTTCGCTCCCTGTTCACGCCGCTGCTGCCCGACGACTACCTGGAACTAATCAACCCGCTCTGGTCGACGCAGGAACTGCGCGGCCGGATCGAGCGGATCGAGCCCGAGACCGACGAGGCGGCGACCGTGCTGATCCGCCCCGGCTACGAGTGGGGGAGCCACCGGCCGGGCCAGTACCTGCGGATCGGCGTCGTCGTCGACGGCGTCCACCACTGGCGCGCCTACTCGATCACCTCCGACCCGGGCCGCCTCGACGGCTGCATCGCGATCACGCCGAAACTGGTCGAGGCGGGCAAGGTCTCGCCCTATCTGGTGCGGCGGGCCCGCCCCGGCGAGATCGTCCGCCTCGGCGGCGTCGAAGGCACCTTCGTCCTGCCCGACCCCGTCCCTGAGAAGCTGCTCTTCATCAGCGCCGGCAGCGGCATCACCCCGATTGCCAGCATGCTGCGCAGCCTCGTCCGCAGCGACCAGGTCGGCGACGTCGTCCATGTCCACTCGGCGCGGACGGCGGAGACGGTGATCTTCGGCGAGCGCCTGCAGCAACTGGTCGACGCCCAGAGCGGCTTCAACCTGCACCTGCGGCTGACCGGCGAGCAGGGCCGGGTCGCCCCCGCCGACCTCGACGACCTCTGCCCCGACTGGCGCCAGCGCCACGCCTTCGCCTCCGGGCCGGGGGCGATGCTCGACGACCTCAGCCGCCACTGGCAGGCCGAGGGCGCCCCCGAGCTGCTGGCGATGGAGCGCTTCCAGCCGATGATCGGCGGCGAGCCCGGCGGCGGCGAGGGCGGCACCATTCGCTTCGCCAAGAGCCGGGTCGAGGCCGCCTGCGACAGCGCCACGCCGATCCTCGCCGCCGGCGAGGAGGCCGGCGCCACGCTTCCCTTCGGCTGCCGGATGGGGATCTGCCACACCTGCGTCGGCGAGCTGCGCTGCGGCCAGGTGCGCGACCTCCGCACCGGCGAGGTCCACGGGACCGAGGGAGAGATGGTCAGAACTTGCGTCAACGCCCCCGAGGGGCCGATCGAGATCGCACTTTGAACCGACTGAGAGGAACCCGATGACCGTTGCCACCACCGAGGTCGAGAGCCCGCTGCGGCGGCTCTCCTCCGAGCAGATCGATGAACTGGGCCTGGAGTTCGACGCGATCCGCGACCGCGTCCGCGCCGACCTGGGCGAACGTGACCGCCGCTACATCGAGAGCATGATCGCGATGCACCGCCGCCTGGGCACGCTCTCGCGGGTGCTGCTGCTTGCCTCCAACAACCTGCCCGCCCGGGTCGCCGGCACCGCCGCGCTCTCGGCGGCGAAGATCCTCGAGAACATGGAGATCGGGCACAACGTCCTGCACGGGCAGTGGGACTGGATGAACGACCCGCGCATCCACTCGACGACCTGGGACTGGGACACCGCCTCGACCGCCGAGGCCTGGAAGCACTCCCACAACTACGTCCACCACACCTTCACCAACATCCGCGGCAAGGACAAGGACCTCGGCTACGAGATCATGCGGATCGACCCGGAGCAGGAGTGGCACCCGGTTTACCTCTTCCAGCCGCTCTACAACCTGCTGCTGATGGCCTTCTTCGAGTGGGGCGTGGCCCTGCACGACATGGACTACGAGGCGATCCGCAAGGGCGAGAAGTCCAAGGCCGAGGTCCAGCGCCAGGTCAAGGGAATCGTCGGCAAGGCGAAAAGCCAGGTCGTCAAGGACTACATCGCCTGGCCACTGCTGAGCGGGTTGGCGACGGCCGGGGTCGAGCTGGCCCTGGAGACCGTGGCCGACCGCCGCGAGCCGGGGCGCCGGCGCCGGCACGGCGGCCTCGCCGGGAGCCTGCGGAGGGCCCTCGACAAGGGCGCGCGAGCGGCCGGCTCGACCGCGAAAGCGAACGCGACCGCGAACGTGGCCCGCAACGTCTGGGCCTACGCGATCATCTTCTGCGGCCATTTCCCGGACCAGACCTACACCTTCAGCGAGGACGAGATCGCCGACGAGAGCCCCGGCGGCTGGTACGTGCGCCAGCTCTCCGGCTCGGCCAACATCGAGGGCGGCCCCTTCTTCCACGTCGCCAGCGGCAACCTCGGCTTCCAGGTCGAGCATCACCTCTTCCCGGACCTGCCGAGCACGCGCTACGCCGAGATCGCGCCCCAGGTGAAGGACATCTGCGAGCGCTACGGCCTGCCCTACAACAGCGGCCCCTTCCTGCAGCAGCTGGGGATGGTGCAGCGAACGATCCTGCGGCTCGCCCTTCCCGGCGGCAAGGCCCGGCCCAAGCCCGGCCCCTACCGCGCGGAGAAGACTCACGTCTCTGTGACATAGGTCACAGGAACAACTATTGCTGTTGCGGAATAGTTGCTTAGATGCAACTATTCCGCACATGCAAGCAAGCGATGTAAAGGCGATCGCTGACCGGGCCGCTGCCGAGGTTGGCCCCGAGGCCCAGGAGACCGCCGCCCGGCTCACCGCCCTCTTCCGCCACCTCTTCCTCTACGACCGCGGCAACCAGCTGCGGGTGATGGAGGAGTCGGGGCTGTCGATGACCCAGTGCAAGGCGCTGCTGGAGCTGGGCGGGCTGGGCCAAACCGAGGAGACCTGGCAGGTCAGCGACCTGGCCGAGGTTTTCCGCGTCTCGGTGCCCTCGATGAGCAGGGCGGTCGACGCCCTGGTCAAGAAGCGCCTGGCGACGCGGGTCGAGGACCGCGACGACAGGCGCGTGCGCCGCGTCCAGATCACGGCCAAGGGCAAGGTCCTGGTTGAGACCCTGGTCGCCGTCCGCCAGTCCGGGTTCGAGGCCTTCGCCTCGACCCTCGACGCCGCCCAGCGCCGCAAGCTCGACGCCGCCGTCGACTCGCTGATGGACCGCGAGGACATCGCCCAGACCTATGAGCACCTGAAGGGAAGTGGAGCATGACCCGTTACAACCACCTGATCACCGACGACAACCGCAAGTGGTGGACGCTCGGAGCGATGTGCTTCGCGCTGTTCATGATCATGCTCGACAACACGGTGGTCAACGTCGCGCTGCCGTCGATCCAGAAAGACCTGGGCGCCTCGATCTCGGGCCTCGAGTGGACGATCAACGGCTACACGCTCTCCTTCGCGGTGCTGCTGGCGACGGGCGGGCGGCTCGGCGACATCTTCGGCCGCCGCCGCATGTTCCTCTTCGGCGTCGTCATCTTCACCCTCTCCTCGGCCACCGCGGGCTTCGCGGGCGACGCGACCTCGCTGGTCGTCAGCCGCATCGTCCAGGGCGTCGGCGCGGCGCTGATGATGCCGGCGACGCTCTCGATCATCACCGACGCCTTCCCCGCCTCCGAGCGCGGCAAGGCGATGGGGATGTGGGCGGGCGTCTCCGCCCTGGCCCTCGCCGTCGGCCCGGTCCTGGGCGGCTTCCTCACCGAGCACGTCAGCTGGCGGGCGATCTTCTATCTCAACATCCCGGTCGCGATCGGGGCTGTGACCGCGGCGCTGTTCGCCGTTCGCGAGTCGCGTGACACCACGGTCGGCCGCGAGGTCGACTACGCAGGCGTCGCTGCCCTCACGGTCGGCCTCACCGCGATGATCCTCGCCCTGGTCGAGGGCAACAGCTGGGGCTGGGGCTCGCCCGAAATCGTCGCTCTGATCGCCGGGGCCATCCTCGGCCTCGGCGCCTTCGTGGCGATCGAGCGGCGGGTCAAGGTGCCGATGGTCGACTTCAGCCTGCTCTCGGATCGCAACTTCCTCGGCGCGGTGGTGGTCGCCCTGATCGTCTCCTTCTCGATGCTCGGCGTCTTCTTCTTCCTCGCTCTCTACATGCAGGACATCCTCGGCTACTCGCCGCTGGAGGCGGGGGTGAGGTTCCTGCCCTCGACCCTGATGATCGTCGGCGTCGCCCCGTTCGCGGGGCGGCTCTCCGACCGCTATGGGCCACGCTGGCTGATCGCCGGCGGACTCGCGATCGTCGCCGCCTCGCTCTACAGCTTCAGCGGCATCGCCGTCGACTCCGGCTACCTCGACCTGCTGCCAGGGTTCATGCTGCTTGGCATCGGCATCGCGATGACGATGTCGCCGATGACCAGCGCCGCGATGAATGCCGTGCCGGTGCAGAAAGCGGGGATCGCCTCCGGCGTCCTCTCGATGTTCCGCATGGTCGGCGGCAGCCTCGGCGTCGCCGTCACCGGGGCGATCTTCCAGGCCCGGGTCGGGACCAGCTTCGAGACCGCGTCGCCGCAGCAGTTCGTCGACGCCCTTGGCTTCGCGATGACGGTCTGCGCCGCGGTGGCGCTGTTCGGCGCCGCGGTCGGCGCCGTCGCGATCCGCGCCAAGAAGAACAACGGCGAGCATCAGCTGACGGTCGAGGCGGCCGAGGCCAACGTCAACCCCGGCGGCTCCGCGGTCGCCGCCCGCGAGGCGGAGCTGGAAACGGTCTGAATCGGCGAGGATTGGCGCATGCTGATCCTGCTGCCGCCATCCGAGGGCAAGGCCGCGCCGCCCGAGGGCGAGCCGGTCGTCCTCGGCTCGCTCGCCTTCGCCGCCGAGCTGGGCGAGCGGCGCGAGGCTCTGCTCGACGCGCTCGAGCGGCTGGTCGGGCTGTCGACCGGGCGGGCGCTGAAGCAGCTCGGCGTCTCCAAGGGGCAGGCGGGAGAGGTCGTGGTCGACGCCGAACTGCGCTCGGCGCCGGCCGCCCCCGCGGCGGAGGTCTACTGCGGCGTCCTCTACGAGCGCCTGCGCCTCTCCGAGCTGCCGGCGAAGGCGCGCGGGCAGGTGCTGATCGCCAGCGCGCTCTGGGGCGTGGTCGGGCCCGAGGACCGCATTCCCTACTACCGCTTCTCGGCGAAAGCGCGGCTGACCAGGGTCGGGCCGCCCGCCGCGTTCTGGCGCCAGGCCCTGGCGGCGGCGCTGCCGGACGAGGAGGGGGACCTGATCGTCGACATGCGCTCCGCCGCCTATGCGGCGGCGTGGAAACCGAAGCGGGCGACGCTGCTTGCGGTGCGCGCCTTCAGCGAGGACAAGGGCAAGCGCAAGCCCGTCTCCCATATGGCCAAGGCGGTGCGCGGCGACGTCGCCAGGGCGCTGCTGCTGGCGAAGAAGCAGCCGCGGGACGCCGAGGGCGCGGCGGCGATCGCGCGCGGGGCCGGCTTCGAGGTCGAGCTTTCCCCCGGAAGCCTCGACGTGATCGTCAGCAGCTGAGCCGGGGCCAGCTCGAGGGGCTGGTCAGGTCGAGCCAAGGGAGCGTCTGCACGGGGACCGCGCCGAGCGCGGCGATCGTCTCGCGGTTGGACCGCTCGATCTCACTCGGATCGTCGGGCCACGGCGTGAGGACGACGCCGGCGACCTCGAGGCCGGCGGCGCGGGCCGCCGCGATCGTCAGCAGCGTGTGGTTGATCGTGCCGAGGCCGGGCGCGGCGGCGATCGCCAGCGGGTAGCCGAGGTCGACCGCGAGGTCGCGGACCAGGTAGGGCGTGTCGCGTTCTTCCCGCTCGGCGGGAGAAATGCGACACGCGAGCGGGACGAGCAGGCCGCCGACGCCCTCGCAGACGAGGACATCGGCGCCAGCGGCGGCGGCGCGGGCGGCGGCGAGCAGCCGCCCCGGCTCGATCTCCTCACCCGCCATCGGGGCCGCCAGGTGCGGCGAGACCGCCGGCCCATACCGATAGGGCGCGATCTCCACGTCGCCTTGCCCCGAGCCAGCGCCGCGCCGCAGCAGCTCATGGTCTGGCGGCGGCCGATGGGCCGATAAGTCACCTCCAGGGTGACTTATCGGCCCGTCGGCGGGCAGTTCGTCGTCGAGGCCGGTGACGGCGGGCTTGAAGACCGCGACCCGGCGGCCGGATGCGGCGAAGGTGCGGGCGAGGGCTGCGGCGACGACGGTCTTGCCGACCTCGGTGCCGGTGCCGGTGACGAAGACTCCCTCGGCGGCCACGGCCATGCGCCTCAGGCGGCGATCGGCTGGGTCGCCGTCAGGCCCAGCTCGCGGGCCGCGGCGCCGACGATTCCCGCTGCCCGCTCCAGGTCGTCGGCCCGGTGGCTGGCCATCGCCGTGAAGCGCAGGCGCGAGGAGCCGGCGGGAACGGTCGGCGGGCGGATCCCCTGGGCGAAGACGCCGTCTTCGAGGATCCGCTCGCAGAGCGCCATCGTCGGCTCCGCCTCGCCGATCTCGACCGGGACGATCTGGGTCTGCGAGTCGCCGACGTCGAGGCCCTCGGCGCCGAGCGCGGCGCGGAAGCTGGCTGCGTTGGCCTGCAGCCGCCCGACTCGCTCCTCGCTGACCAGCTCGAGCGCGGCGCCGGCGGCGGCGACGGACGGCGGCGGCGGCGCCGTCGAGAAGATGAAGGGGCGGGCGCTGTTGACCAGCAGGTCGACGGTCTCCGCCCCGGCGCAGACGTAGGCGCCGTAGGAGCCGAGCGCCTTACCGAGGGTGCCGACGACGACATCGACCTCGCCGCTGAGGCCGGCCGCGGCGACGGCGCCGCGGCCGCCGGGCCCGATCGCGCCGGTCGCGTGGGCCTCGTCGACCAGCAGCCGGCAGCGATGGCGGCGGGCCAGCTCCAGCAGCTCTGCCAGCGGCGCCACGTCGCCGTCCATCGAGAAGATCCCGTCGGTGGCGATCAGCGCCCCGCGGCCGCCCGCCTCGCTCAGCCCCCAGGCGAGATGCTCGAGGTCGCCGTGGCGGTAAACGAAGGTCTCCGCCCGCGAGAGGCGGCAGCCGTCGACGATGCTGGCGTGGTTGAGCTGGTCGGAGAAGACGACCTCGCCCGCGCCCGCCAGGGTGGCGACGGCGCCGGTATTGGCGAGATAGCCGGAGCCGAACAGCAGCGCCGCCTCGTAGCCCTTGAACGCCGCCAGCCTCGTCTCCAGCTGCCGGTGCGGCTCCATGTTGCCGGAGACCAGGCGCGAGGCGCCGGCGCCGGCGCCCCAGCGCAGCGCCGCCTCGGCGGCCGCCTCGCGCACCTGTGGGTGGTCGGCGAGGCCGAGGTAGTTGTTCGAGCAGAGCAGCAGCGCTTTGCGCCCGTCGACGAGGACCTCCGGGCCCTGGGGGCCGCCGACCAGCCGCAGGCGCCGGTAGAGCCCGCGGTCGCGAAGCTCCTCCAGCCGCTCCGCGACATCGGTCATGGGGCCGGCGCCGGGTAAGGCGGAGGCTTCTTCGACTTCTTGATCACGCGCAGCTGGGTCGAGGGATCCCAGAAGTTCGCTTCGTCCTGGTGGTCGATCAACTCCTCGATCGGCGTCGTCGGCGCTTCGCCCTCGAGCCAGCCGGAGCGGTTGTCGGGGCGAGGATTGGCGCCGTTGTCGGGCTGGCGGGCGACGTTCAGGCCCAGTTCCTCGAACATCGCCCGGTCGTCCTCGGGCTCGGCCCCGAGGGTGGTGAGGAAGTTGCCCATCATCACCCCGTTGAGGCCCGCCTTCACCGCCAGCGGCTGCAGCTCGCCGAGGTTCTCGACCCGGCCGCCGCAGAGGCGGAAGAGGGCGCCAGGGATGATCAGGCGGAAGATCGCGACCCACTTCACGACCTCCCAGGGGTCCATCGGGTCGCGGTCGCCGAACTTGGTTCCCTCGCGCGGGTTGAGCAGGTTGATCGGCACCGAGGTCGGGTTGATCTCGGTCAGCTCGAAGGCCATCTCAACCCGTTGCTCCTCGCTCTCGCCGAGGTTGAGGATGCCGCCGACGCAGGTCTCCAGCCCGGCCTCCTTGACCGCCTGGATCGTCCGCAGCCGGCCCTCGTAGCGCACGGTCGAGGAGACCTCGGGGTAGTAGGAGCGGGAGGACTCGACGTTGTGGTGGACCCGCTGCACGCCCGCGTCCTTCAGCGACTTGGCCCGTTCCGCCGACATGTGACCGATCGAGGCGCAGCGCTTGAGGTTGGTCTGCTCGGCGACCAGGCGGGTGCCTTCGAGGATTTTCTGGAAGTCGCGTTTGGAGAGGCCCTGGCCCTGGGTGACCATGCAGAAGCGGTGGGCGCCGGCCGCCTCGGCCGCTTTCGCGTGTTCGAGGATCTGCTCCGGCTCCAGCATCGCGTGCATCGGCGTGTCGGCCTCGGCGTAGCGCGATTGGGCGCAGAAGCCGCAGTCCTCGGCGCAGCCGCCGGACTTGGCGTTGACCAGGGAGCACATGTCGGTCGAGTCGCCGAAGTTCTCGCGGCGGACTTCCCAGGCGCGCTCGACCAGCGTCCCGATCTCGTCGTGGTCGCGC
>DASYKN010000080.1:0-32777 GCA_035995325.1 Solirubrobacterales bacterium | reverse complement strand
CTGGAAGGAGTGCTTCACGAACGGCAGCGTGGCGCCGAGGATGTCGGCCTCCTGGAAGCCGTCGGTGCCGATCAGCTCGGTGCGGACCTGGCCGGTGATGAAGACGGTCGGGACCGAGTCCAGCATCGCGTCGGCGATCGCCGTGACCAGGTTGGTCGCGCCCGGCCCGGAGGTGGCGAAGGCGACGCCGACTTTGCCGGAGGCCTTGGCGTAGCCCTCGGCGGCGTGGCCGCCGCCCTGCTCGTGGCGGACCTGGACGTGGCGGAAGTCGGCGTCGTAGAGCGCGTCGTAGGTCGGCAGGTTGGCCCCGCCGGGGATCCCGAAGACGTCCTTGACGCCCTCCGCCTTGAGGCTTTCCATCAACGTGTCAGCGGCTCTCATGGGAGTGGCGATGCTACCAGCGCGCAGGCGTCGCCCGGGCGGGCGCGAGGGGGCGGTTAGGCCTGCCCAGCGGCCGATTTGGCCGGGTTCCAGCGGGTGCGGGGGTCAATCGCGGTCTCGATCGCGTTGCCCTTGTAACGCTCGATCGTGTGGATCATCGACTCGACCAGCTCCTCGCCCAGCAGGGTCGGCTCGAGGCCGAGGTCGAGCAGCTTGGTGTGGACCGCGTTGTAGTAGTGCTGCTCCTTCTCGACCCGCGGGTTCTCGTAGTGCTGGATCTCGACCGTGTAGCCGAGATGCTCGCCGGCATGTTTGACCAGCCCGGCCAGCTCGAGGACCGAGAACTGCTCGGTGAACTGGTTGTAGACGCGGAACTCGCTGGCGTCGGCGGCGTTGTTGACCGCGAGGTCGACGCAGGCGAGGGTGTCGCGGATGTTGAGGAAGCCGCGGGTCTGGGTGCCGGCGCCGTAGACGGTCAGCGGGTGGCCGATCACCGCCTGCAGGCAGAAGCGGTTGAGGACGGTGCCGAAGATCTCGTCGTAGTCGAAGCGGGTGATCAGCCGCTCGTCGTCGGCCGTCTCGGCGGTGTCGATGCCGTAGACGACGCCCTGGTTGAGGTCGGTCGCGCGCAGGCCCCAGGTGCGGCAGGCGAAGTGGATGTTGGTCGAGTCGTGGACCTTCGAGCAGTGGTAAAGCGAGGCCGGTAGCTTCGGGAACGGCAGGGTGTCCTTGCGCCCCTTGTGCTCGATCTCGATGTAGCCCTCCTCGATGTCGATCTCGGGCTGGCCGTACTCGCCCATCGTCCCGAGCTTGACCAGGTGGCAGTCGGGGACGTGGTCGCGGATCGCGAAGAGCAGGTTGAGGTTGCCGATCACGTTCGCGTACTGGGTCTCGACCGCCTGCTCGCGCGAGGCCATCGAGTAGGGCGCCGAGGCCTGCTGGCCGTAGTGGACGACCGCCTCGGGGCGGGTCTCGGCGACGACGCCCTCGAGGAAGTCGCCGTCCTGGACGGAGCCGACGTAGCTGGCGATCTCGGTCCCGGAGACCTCTTTCCAGGCGGCGAGGCGGGCGTCGAGGTCGGCGATCGGCGTCAGCGAGGCGGTGCCGGCTTCCTGGTGCCAGCGACGCCGGGAAAAGTCGTCGACGATCGATACATCGTGGCCTTGGGCGGCGAACCTGAGAGCCGTGGGCCAGCCGAGGTAGCCGTCGCCCCCGAGGATGAGGATTCGCATAGGCGGGGCAGCTTAGTTGAATCCCCCCGATGGAAAGCGGACTAGCGGCGCGAAATGGGGGTCGGGCCGGGGTGGCCGCCCTGGTCGCGATCCTGCTGCTCGGGCTCGGCCTGCGGCTGGACGAGGCCTGGGACGGGAGGGCGCCGGTCTACGACGCCGCCGCCTACGCCAAGATCGCCGCCAGCCTCGATCGCGGCGAGGGCTTCACGGTCGGCGCCGGCGCGACCCAGCCCTCGAGCAACTACTCCCCCGGCCTCCCCCTCTTCGTCGCCGGCGTCTACGAGCTGAGCGGCGGCGTCCACGAACGCCTGGCGCGCGTGGTCCTCGCCTTCCTCGGCACCCTTTCGGTGCTTTTCGCCTACCTGATCGCACACCGCCTTCGCCGCTCGATGCATTTGTCCGGCTATAGGGGGGTCAATGCATCGAGCGGCGCGATCGGCGGGGACGACGGCGGCGCCGACGGGGCGGGACGGGACGGCGTGGTCGCGGGGTTGATTGCGGCGGCGGTGGTGGCCGGGTATCCGGCGCTGCTCGAGTACCAGGGGATGCTGATGAGCGAGCCGTTGGCGGCGACGCTGCTGTCGGCGTCCGTGCTGGCGGTTCTCTGGGCGTTCGATCGCGAGGGCTGGGTGCGCTGGCTGGCGCCTGGGACCCTGCTCGGGGCGACGGCGATGGTGCGGCCGGAGTACCTCGGGGTCGCCATCCTGATCGCGCTTGCCGTCTTCGCGCGGGGGGCGCGCCGGGAGTGGCAGCCGGCGCTCGCGCGGGCGGCGATCCTGCTGGCCGGAGCGGTCCTGATCGTCGCGCCCTGGTCGATCCGCAACGCGATCGCGCTCGACCGCGCGGTGCCGATCTCCACCGGCGGCGGTCAGGTTCTCTTCGCCGGCACCTACCTGCCCTCCGACGGCGACCCTGAAGAGGTCGGCGCCGAGGTCGTCGCCCGCCACCCTGGCCTCTTCGCCCCCACCGACGCGCAGCGACTACGGCTCGAGCAGATCCTCGCCCGCCTCGCCGCCCAGCGCTACCCGCGGCTGGAAACCGACCAGGCGCTCTCGCGCATGGGCAAGGAACAGCTCTGGGACGACGTCTCCGAGCAGCCGCTCGAGTTCGCCGGCTTCGTCGCGGCCAAGGTCGGGCGGATCTGGTCGCACGGCCCACGCGCGGTGATGCGCGAGCCCGCCTGGGAGGCGCTGCACTGGGCTCTGGTCGGGCTTGGCCTGATCGGCCTCTGCGCGCTCGCCTGGAGGCGGCGCTGGGAGGCGCTGCTGCTAGCGACTGTCTTCCTCGGCATCACCGCGCTCAGCGCCCTGCTGGTCGCCTCGCCGCGACGGGTTCTGGTGATGCTGCCGCTGGTTGCTGCCCTCGCCGGGGTCGGCGCCGTCTGGCTCTGGGGTCAGAGCTTGAAGGTCGCGCGCGTCCCTTCCCAGAAGAGGTCGCCGAGCACGCCGGCGTCGACGTAGTAGGAGAACTCGCCGTGCATGGAGCCGAGGTCGAAGGTGGCGCTGCCGGCCTTGTTCGCCTTCTTCGCCGGCACCCCTGACAGCTCGTATCCCGAGGAGTCGAGGATGTAGAGCTTGAGCGGCGCCGTGCCGGCGCCCTTGACCGTCAGCTTCAGCTTGCCGCCGCCGAGCTTCTTCAGGGTCACTGCCAGCTGGCGCGAGACGTCGGCCTGGGCTTTGAAGGGCAAGATGCCGAGCTTTTCGTCGGCGACGGCTTCGAAGTAGACGCTGACCTTGGTCGCGGTCTTGACCGAGAAGGAGAACTGGCCGTTGGCGCCGGCGGCGATCGTCTGGGTCGATTCCGGCTTGATCGAGAAGGCGCCGCCGCCGGCCGGGATCCAGTTGGCGACGGTCGCCGTCACCTTGCCCGCCACCGGCTTGCCGGCGTCGTTGCTGAGGACGCCGGTGACGACGCGCGCCTGGCCCGGCTGCGCGGCACAGAGGACGGTGCCGGCGCTGTCGGCGTTGCGGGCGCCCTTGCCACCGCACTTGAGGTCGATCTCGGAAGCCTGGGCGGCCCCGGCGAGGAGCAGGGTCACCGCGGTGGCGGCCCCGGCGGCGGCGAGGCGAGTACGGGCGCTGCTCTTCATCTGGGTCTCCCTGGTCTGGTCTCGGCTGCCGCGGCGATCACGGCCGCGGCAGCATATGGACCGAGACCGGGCCAGCGCCTAATCCTGGTCGTACTTGACTTCGAAGAGCAGCTTGATGAAGGTCGCGGTGTCGGCGCCTTTGAAGGTGCACTTGTAGGCGACCACGTCGGGTGCGGTCGACTTCACCGTCGGCACGCAGTAGAAGGCCTTGGTCGAACGTGGCATCTCGATCCGCAGTTCGGTCGTCTTCACCATCACCTTCTTCGCCTGGGCGCAGGCCGCGAAGCGCGCCTGCGAGGGATCGACGTTGCTCGAGGTCAGAGTGCCCTTGATCGTGTGGCCGATCACGTTCGGCGAGCTGGCGGTGCAGGTCTGGGCCGGAGTCTTGGCGCCAGCGCTGGCGGACAAGGCGAGCAGCGCGCAGGCGGCGACGGCGGTGGTGAGCAGGAAGGTTCGGCGCATCGAGGTTCTCCTTGGTCGGTTTGACGCTTGCTGGAGGATTCGCCGCCGCGGCCCGGCGCCCTGCGGCCCGGATAGCCTGGGCCGGCGTTGACCGCCGCCCCCCACTGGATCCGTGCCCTGCCCGACCGCTACGGGAAGACGACGCTGACCCTGCTGGCGCTGATCGCCATCGTCGGCCTCGGCGCCCGCGCCTACGTCGTCGCCCACCCCGTCGCCCACCCTGCCGACGACTCGCACGCCTACTACGGGCTGGCCAAGGCGCTGTATGAGGAAGGCAGCTTCGGCGGCCCGGACTTCCGCGACTCCAGCGACTGGTCGCCGGGTGCGCCGCTGCTCTACGCCGGCAGCTTCTACGCAACCGGCGGCGCCCGCGAAGGCACGGCGCGGATCGTCGAGGCGCTGATGGGCGTGGCGGCGATCTTCGTCGTCTTCCTGCTCGGCCGCCGGCTCGGCGAGGCGGCAGGAGCGCCCGGCGGGCGGCTCGCAGAGGCGGCGGAGGGCGGCAGCCGGCCGGGCCTCAGCTCCGCGGTCGGCCTGCTCGCCGCCACCGCGGTCGCCGTCTACCCGCCCTTCATCCACTCGACCGGGGAGCTGATGAGCGAGCCGCCGGCGATCCTCACCCTGCCGGCGGCGATCCTCGCCTTCCTCTGGGCGGGGGAACAGGAGCGATTGCGCGCTTGGCTGCTGCCCGGCTTCCTCTTCGGCCTGACCGCGATGTTCCGCCCCGAGTACCTCTTCGTCGGCGCCGCCTTCGTCGTCCTCGCCGCCCTGCGGGTCGGGCTGGCCCGCGGCTGGCGTCCGGGCCTCGCCGGCGCCGGCCTCCTGCTCACGGCCCTGCTGCTGCCAATCGTGCCCTGGACGATCCGCAACCTCGACGTCCTCGACCGCGTCGTGCCGATCTCCACCGGCAGTGGCAAGGCGCTCTACGTCGGCACCTACCTCCCCGCCGACGGCGAATACCAACGGGTCAAGGCGATCCTGGTCGAACGCTACGAAGACCGCCGGCTCGAGCCCAGCTCGGCGGCGCTGGGCGCGGTCGACCCGACGCCGCTGTTCGACCGCGTCGCCGCCCGCTATCCGGACCTGCCGCGCGACTCGGCGCTCGGCAAAATCGGCAAGCAGAACCTCTCCAAGTACTTCGGTGAAGACCCGCTGGGCTACCTGGGTATGACCATGCGCAAGGTCGGGCGGATCTGGAGCAGCGGCGTCGGCGAAGCGATGAGCAGCGGCGCCGGACGGGCGCTGCAGATCCTGCTCGTCGCCCTCGGCCTGGCCGGCTTCGTGCTGCTGGCGCTGCGCCGCTGCTGGTGGGAGCTGGTGGCGCTGGCGACGCCGATCCTCCTCGTCACCGCCGTCGGCGCCGCCTCGCTGGCGGCCCCCCGCCGCAACGAGGTGCTGATGACGCTGGTCTTTCCGCTCGCCGCTCTGGCGCTGTCGCGGGGGGCCGCGGCCATATCCTCCGGTCGCGAATGGTCCCCACGGCAGGCATCTTCCCCTCCGAGCTGACCGCGCTCCGCGCCGGCGGGCAGATCTTCGCGATCGGCCTGATCGCCTACGCGCTCGCGCGCCGCCGCTCGCTGCGCAACGTCGACGTCGTCATCCTGCTCGCCGCCGGGCTCGGGCTGGCGCTCGTCTCCGGCACCGAAATCACCGACAAGCTGCTCTCCGCTTTCTCCTTCGAAAAAGGCAACGGCGGCCGCATCCTCGGCCTCGCCGTGTTCGCGATCTTCATCCTCTTCCTGCTGATCCTGCGGGCGCTCTCGCAGACGGCGCGCAACTCGCGCCAGCTCTCGGCGGCGCTGGAGGGACTGGCCTGGGAGGAGTTCCGCCAGGCGGGGCTGCCGGAGCGGTTCCGCGGCAAGATCGCGATCCTCGTCCCCGCCTACAACGAGGCCGACAACATCGGCCACGTGCTGAGCCAGATGCCGGCCGCGGTCTGCGGGGTCGGGACCGAGGTCCTCGTCGTCGACGACGGCTCCCGCGACGGCACCGGCGACGTCGCCGCCGAGCATGGCGCCGCGGTCGCCCGCCACGTCACCAACCGCGGCGGCGGCGCGGCCCTGCGCACCGGCTACCGGCTGATGGTCGAATCCGGGGCCGAGATCGTCGTCACCCTCGACGCCGACGGCCAGCATCTGCCGTCGGAGATGGAGCGGCTGGTGGAGCCGGTGCTGGACGGCGAAGTCGACGTCGCCCACGGCTCCCGCGTCCTCGGCCACGCCGACCGCAACCACTTCGCCCGCGAGCTGGGGATCGTCTTCTTCAACCGCGTCGTCTCCTTCATCACCCGCACCCATGTCAGCGACTGCTCCAACGGCTACCGCGCCGTCCGCACCACCGTGCTGCCGCTGCTGGTCCTGCGCCAGGAGCAGTTCCACACCTCCGAGTTCATGATCGAGGCGATCAAGCGCGGGGTGCCGGCAAAGGAGATCCCGATCACGGTCGAACAGCGGCTGCACGGGCATTCGAAGAAGCCGGCGGTGTTCCGCTACGGGGTGGGGTTCGCTAATGCGATCGTCAGGACCTGGCTGCGGTAGGCGGTTTAGGGAGGGATGGGGATGACCCTCCCGGGAATTTGGTCGCGCACCCTTCGGGTGCTGCTCCAGGTGCTTGAGCGCGCCTACGGCGCGCAAATGACAGATTGCATATCGCCGCTTCGCGATATTCCCGGGAGGGTCATCCCCATCCCTCCAACAAGGGCTTCCCGCAGTTCAGCTTCCAGGGCGCGAGCCTCGCACCACTCCAAGCGGACTCGCCTAGATGAAGCTGACGAAAAGCGGAGGCAGGTTGGTCCCGGTCGCGTCCACCAAGGGCGGCTGAGGCTGGAGTTGGCGGGCCGGTCCTGGGTCGGCCCGCCTTTGGGTATCCTCGCGGTCGTCTACTGAGGGGGAGAGGCGTTTTGAAATCCAAGTTGGCGGCGACCACCCTTGCAGCGTTCCTCGTTCTGGCGGGAACGGCAAGCGCGTATCGTGTCCCGACTGTTCACCGAGGACAGGCGGAACGGCAGTCAATTGGCCTATTGCGGGAATACGCGAGCTGGCGATACAAGACCGACGGCTACCTCGATTGCAGCAGAGGCAAGATCAACCGCGTCACCTGGGTCTGCCGCGCCGGGTGGATCAAGGGGCATTCATGCATCGTTGGTCGGGTTCGTGTCACGGGGGTCATTACTGAATACGACGGCACGCGGAACTTCGACGTGCATTTCAGGGGCAAAGGCCCCTATCACTGCGTTGGCAGCTAGGAGCTACCGATCTCTCGCCGCTTCGCCATCCTCGCCATGCTCAGCGTCTGCATCCTCAGCGCTGGCATTGGCTCTGGAATCACCCTCCTCGCGAAGACCGGCCCGACCGGTGCAGAAGGGGCGCCGGGGCCGGCAGGGCCGCGAGGGCCAGAAGGTTTTGAAGGTCCTGAAGGCAGCGTTGAAGGCGACGTTGACTACCTTGAATCCGAAATCTCGGAACTTCGGGGCCGGGTTGAAGAACTAGAAGACGTTGAAAGCCAGCTCTCCTTTCTAGAAGACGAAGTGGAAAGCTTGGATTCAACGACTTCGGAAATCTGCTCTGCGCTTGATACCTACTGCTAGCCCTTGACCAGCCCCGAGGTCAAGCCCTCCTAGGTCCCGCGCTCCGGAAGCAGTCAGTGGCTTCCGTCCTGTCGCCGTCAGCAGCTGGGTGTGGGATGAGGAGGCCGGGCGCCCTCCGATCGAATGTCGCCGAAGGCGGCGATATGCAATCTGACCACTGCGCCGCGGCAGCGGCGCTCCAACACCGGAGCTAAGCGGCGCAGCCGCGTGCGACTTGAATTCGATCGGAGGGCCCGGCCTCCTCCTACCGCACGCCCGGATGCCTGACCGCCGCCGGGTCGGGCAGGTACAGGTCGGTGCCGCAGCGCGGGCAGACCTGGACGTAGAGCTTCAGCTCCTTGTGGCAGTTCGGGCACTGGCGTTCGGGTTCGTTCTTCTCGACCCGGTAGAGGATCGCCGCGACCAGCCCCAAGAGGGGCAGGACGGCGCCGACGAAGAACCAGATCCAGAAGGAGCTGCCCTTGCCCTTGGCGATGAGGCCGGTGGCGAGGCCGAAGAAGAAGACGATGACCAGGTACTCCATGCGCCCATTCTGGCGGTTCCACCGCCTAGGCCTTACGTCCAGGCCCGCTTGCAGTCCTCAAGCCGGCCAGGGGGCTACCGACAACCCTTGCAAGGCCCAGATCGGGCATTTTGCGCATGGCGATTCCACAGACCAAAGAGCGGGCGAAACCGAAGCGGCACAAGCGCCGGCGCCATCAGCACGTCTGGAAGGACAAGCACTACCGCTGGGTGCCCGACGACCAGGGCGACTGGCGCGTCCAGTCCTACATCTTCCGCCACCACCACAAACCCAAGCGCGGGCACTTCCGCGGGCCGGGCAAGAAACCGCCAAAGCGCGCCCCGGCCGCCGCGGCGCCGGCTGCGGCCAGCGGCCTCCCGGCCGGCGCCTACCAGGGCCCGTTCGGCGTCGAGCAGGCGGTGCGGCTGCTCAACCGCGCCGGCTTCGGACCGGTGCCGGGCCAGGCCGAGCACCTGGTCTCGCTCGGGCTCGTCGGCGCCGTGCAGTCGCTGACCCGCCCCAGCGGCAGCGCCACGCTCAACGGACCGGCGCCGACCGACGGCGACGGCGACCCGATCGCCCCGGCCGACGCCTGGGGCCACGACCACCTCTGGTGGCTCGACCGCATGGTCCGCAGCGACCAGCCGCTGGTCGAGCGCATGGCGCTCGTCTTCCACGATTGGTTCGCGACCTCGATCGACGGCGTCTCCAAACAGCAGCAGATGATCGACCAGTCCAACCTCTTCCGCTCTGCCTGCTTTGGCTCCTTCCTCGACCTCTTCAAGGCGGTGACGATCGACCCGGCGATGCTGCAGTGGCTGACCGGCAACGAAAACCGCAAGGGCGCGCCGAACGAGAACTACGGACGCGAGATGATGGAGCTGTTCAGCCTCGGCGCCGACCGCGGCGCCTACAGCGAGGACGACGTGCGCGAACAGGCGCGGGCGCTGACCGGCTGGCGCAACGACTGGTCGAGCGAACTGGGCGCCTACAACTTCCGCTTCGACCCTAAACGCCACGACGAAAAACCGAAGACGGTCTTCGGGCAGACCGGCAACTGGGGCTGGGAAGACGCCTGCCGGCTCTGCGTCGAGCATCCGCTCCACCCCTCCTTCTTCGTCGACAAGCTCTGGAGCTACTTCGTGCCGCAGCCGCCGCCGAGCGGCAGCCGCGACGCCCTGATGGCGACCTACCGCGGTTCGGGCTGGGCGATCCGGCCGGTGCTGGAGGCGATCCTGATGAGCCCGGAGCTGTACGAAGGGCCGGCGATGGTCAAGCCGCCGGTCGTGCAGCTGGCAGGGATGCTGCGAGGGCTCGGCCGCCACATCGACACCGACGCCTGGACCTGGCTCTGCGAACCCGCCGGGCAGGTCCTGTTCCGGCCGCCGAACGTGTCCGGCTGGGACGACAGCCGCTGGCTCGACACCTCGCGCATGCGCGCCCGCTGGAACATCGTCGACTACGCCCTCGACGGGATCTCGGTCGACGCCTGGAGCGGCTCCTACTCGATCACCGAGAACGCCGACGAAGCGCTGAGCCGGGCGATCGCCTCCTGGGGCTCGCCCGCGATCCGGCCCGAGCACCGGGCCGAGCTGCTCGACTTCTCCCAGCGGGCGGAGAAAACGATCCTCGCCAGCTGGCAGCGGGGGCCCTACCGGGCGATGCGCCAGAACGCGCTGCTGCAGCTGATCGGCGTCAGCCCGGACACGATCCTGCAATGAGGGAGAGCTAAGAAGCATGCACAACTGCTGCAACGACTACACGCGCTCCCAGCTGCTGCGTTCCGCCGCGGCCGAAGCGGGCCGCGGCCTGCCGGTGATCGAGCCGGGGATGCCGGAACCGGCGGGAACCGGGCTCTCCCGCCGCACCTTCCTCTCGCGCGCCGCGGGGCTGGCCCTGGCTGTCTACGGCGCCTCGAAGATCCCGCTTTCGGCCTTCGAGACGGGTATCGCCCAGGCCTCGCCGACCGACAAAGTCCTGGTCTCGGTCTTCTGCGACGGCGGCATGGACTCGCTCAGCGTGCTGGCCCCGGTCGGCGACTCGCGTTACTCGCAGCTGCGCCCGCAGTTGGCGCTGGCGCCGGGCGCCGGCACCAGCTTCAGCGAGGACCCGCGGTTGCAATGGCACCCGGCGGCGGCCGGGCTGTCGACCCTCCATTCCGAGGGCAAAGTCAGCGCCTTCCCGGCGATCGGCTATGACCATCCCGACCAGTCCCATTTCACTTCGCGCCACTTCTACGAGGTCGGCGAGCTGGCCGTCGGCTTCCGCACCGGCTGGCTCGGCCGCTACATCGACGCCGTCGGCAACGACGAAAACCCGCTGCAGGGGCTCTCGATGGACGGCTCGCTCTCGCCGATGCTGGCGACCGCCAACAACCCGGTGGCGGCGATCGACAGCGTCGACGGCTACGACCTCTGGTCGCCGGCCAGCGACCCGGTCGAGAGCGAGATGTACCGCAGCTTCGCCCGCTTCGGAGCCCTGCCCTCGGACTCGCCGGCGATGACCCAGGTCCGCCACGCGACCTCGCAGACCGACAAGCTGCGCCAGGACCTCGGCGGGATCGGCAAATTCAGCAGCCCGGTCACCTATCCCAACACCTACTTCTCCCACAAGCTCGCCGGCCTCGCCGCCTTCATCGCCGCCGGCCTGCCGATGCGGGTGGTGACGATCCGCGCCGCCGGCGGCTACGACACCCACTCCGACCAGGCGACCGACCTCGAGCGCAACCTGCGCGAAACCAGCGAGGGGCTGCTGGCTTTCCAGCGCGACCTCGAGGCGCGCGGGCTCGCCGACCGGGTGATGGTCGAGATGTGGAGCGAGTTCGGCCGCCGCCCGCAGGAGAACGGCTCGGCCGGGACCGACCACGGGGCCGCCGGCTGCGCCTTCGTGATCGGCTCCAAAGCCAAAGGCGAAATGGTCGGCGAATTCCCCGGCCTGGCCCAGCTCGACGGCAACGAAAACCTGCGCGTGACCAGCGACTTCCGGAGCATGTACTGCTCGCTGCTGGAGCAGTGGCTCGGCCAGGACGCCGGCCCGATCATCCCCGGCGCCTCCGGCTTCGCCCGGCCGACGCTGGTGAAGGCGTGAGCCGGGCGCTCGCGGCCGCAATCGCCGTCGCCCTGGCAGCCGTCCTCAGCCTGAGCCCGGCGCCGGGGCCGCTCGGCGGCGGTCGGGCACAGGGCGCCGACTGCGCCTGGCAGCGGCACTCGAAGCGGGTCGTCAAGCACGTGCGTCGCGGCGGCAAGCTGCGCAAGGTCGTCCGCGTGCGGCATTCGTGGAGCTGCGACCCGATCGCCGCCCCGCCGCTCGGGCCGGTGACGTCGCCGACGCCCAGCCCCGTTCCTCCGGCCCCGACGCCGCAGCCCGAACCGGAACCCGAACCGGGGCCGAACCGGGTCAGCGTCAAAGCGCTCGAGTACAGCTACACGCTCTCCCGGCCCAGCGTCGAGGCCGGTGACGTCACCGTCGAGCTCAACAACCAGGGAGAGGACCCGCACAACCTCCACCTCGAACGCGAGGGCGGTGGCGAACCGCCGCTGGAAGTCGCCGAAACCGGCCCGAGCGAAAACCGCGTCGCGCATCTCGAACTGCCGGAAGGCAAATACCGGCTCTGGTGCAGCCTCGAAAGCCACGACGAATGGGGCATGAACGCGACCCTGGTGGTCGCCGGCGGCTAGTCGAGGCGCTTCGGGTGGCCGATCGAGCCGAGCTCGGAGATGTCGCGCCGGAAGGGCAGGCCGGCGGTCCAGTCCAGCACCGCGCGCACCTTGCGAGCAGCGCCCGGAATCTGGCTCATGTGGTAGGTCCGGGCCATCCACCAGGCCGGGAAGCCGCGGAAGGTGCGGTCGCCGACTTTGCCCACGGCCTTGTAGCGGCCGAGGTTGACGAAGGAGGCTTCGCTGCGGTACTCGAAGGGCTCCGAGGAGCCGATCCCCAGCTCGGCAGCGATGTTGCGCGCCGCCACCGGCCCTTGGCGGACGGCATGCTGGGCGGTCGGCGGGCAGGTGCCGCCACGCGGGTCGGGCGCCGCGGCGCAGTCGCCAATCGCCCAGACCGAGTCCATGCCCTGCACCCGCAGGTGGTCGTCGACCGGGACGCGGCCACGCTCGTCGAGCGGCAGGTTGAGGTCCCTGAGGATCGGCTGCGGGGCGACGCCCGCGGTCCAGACGACGGTGCGGGTGGGGAGCGTCTCGCCAGTGGAAAGGCGGGCCGACTCGGCCTCGACCTGCTCCAGCGTCGTCTCCAGGCGGATGTCGATGCCGCGCCCGCGCAGCTCGCGCAGGGCATAGTCGGCCAGCTCGATGTCGATCTCCGGCAGCACCCGGCCGCTCGCCTCGACCAGGATCCAGCGCATCCCGTGCAGACGGGCGCGCGGGTAGCTCTCGATCGCGTCGGCGGCGAAGTCCTGCAGCTCGGCCAGCGCCTCGAGCCCGGCGTAGCCGCCGCCGACGAAGACGTAGGTGAGCAGTTTGTCGCGGCGGGCGGGGTCCTCGGTCGCGTTGGCCTGCTCCAGGGTCTCGACCACGTGGTTGCGCAGCCAGATCGCGTCGGCGAGCCCCTTGAAGCCGATCGCATGCTCGGCAAGGCCCGGAATCGGCAACGTCCGCGAGACCGAGCCCAGCGAGAGCAGCAGCTGGTCGTAGGGAAGCGTCTCAACCTCGCCGTACTTCTGGCGCAGCTGCACCGTCTTCGCCGCTGGGTCGTGACCGACGATCGAGCCCAGCCGCAGGTAGGTGCGCTTGAGGATGTCGCGCAGCGGGGTCACCACGTGGCGCGGCTCCAGGGTTCCCGCAGCGGCCTCCGGCAGGAACGGCGTGTAGAGCGCGAAGTTGGTCTCGTTGACCAGGACCAGCCGCGCCGACTGCCGCGGCATCACCTTCTCCAGCTCCCGCGCCGCCGCCGCGCCTCCAAATCCACCACCGGCGATGACGACGTTCCAGGCCATGCCCTGAACTTAGCACTTTGTAACAACGTGTTACAAAGTGCTTAATCGCGCAAGGCTGGGTTAGCGAGTCTGCGATTACCGTCCTCGCGGAGGGGTGGATGCAGACTCGACCTAGGAGCCGATCTTCACCTTGATCAACCGGTTGACCTCGCCGCCGTCAGCGCGGCCCTTGGTCTCGCGCATGACGTGGCCGACGATGGCGCCGATCGCCTTCTCGTTGCCGGCCTTGATCTGCTCGACCGCCTTGGCGTTGGCGGCTAGGGCGGCATCGACGATGCCCTCCAGCTCACCGCCCTCGGAGGACATCTGGGTGAGGCCCTCGCGCTCGACGATCGCGGCCGGGTCATCACCGCCCTCGACGACCAGGGTGGTAAGGACCATCTTGGCGCTGCCGTGAGCGATCTCCTTCGCCGCCACCATCTTGATCAAGGAAGACATCGCTGACGCGTCAACCTTGCGCTGTGCGGCCGGGGCGTCGCTACTCGAGCGCTGGGCCGCCGCCAACTCGCCGGTAACCCAGTTGGCGACTACACGAGGCTCGATCCCACCGTCCCCAGCATCCCTCCGTGCCCCGGCCGCTTCGCATACTTCCTCGAAGTACAAAGCCACAGCAGGTTCACGCGCCAGCGTGGTCGCCACGTCCTCGGCCAGACCCAGCTCCCCGACGTAGCGGGCGATCCGCGCCGCCGGCAGCTCCGGCAGCGACTCGCGGGCCTCGCGCAGCATCTGCTCGGTCGGCGCCAGCGGCACCAGGTCGGGCTCCGGGAAGTAGCGGTAGTCGTGCGACTCCTCCTTGGAGCGCATCGAGGTGAGGCTGCCGCTGACCGGGTCGAAATGGAGGGTCTCCTGGGTCACCGTCCCCCCCGCGCCGATCAGCTCGCGCTGGCGCTCCAGCTCGGCTTCGACCCCGCGCTGGAGGAAGCGGAAGCTGTTCATGTTCTTCAGCTCGGTCTTCGTCCCCAGCTGCTCGGAACCGGCGGGGCGCACGGAGACGTTGGCGTCGACGCGCAGGCTCCCCTCCTCCATGTTGACGTCGGAGACGCCGAGCTGGCGCACCGTCTCGCGCAGCAGCCGCGCCCACTCGGCCGCTTCGCCCGCGTCGCGCAGGTCGGGCTCGGTGACGATCTCGACCAGCGGCGTGCCGCCGCGGTTGAAGTCGACCAGCGAGGCGCCGGAGCCGTGGATCCGGCCCGACTCGCCGACGTGGATCATCTTCGCCGCGTCCTCCTCCAGGTGCGCCCGGTGAATGCGGATGTCCCCGAGCCTGCCGTTGCTGGCAAGGGGAATGTCGAACTGGCTGATTTGGTAGGCCTTGGGGCTGTCGGGATAGAAGTAGTTCTTGCGGTGGAAGATCGAGTGCGGCGCCACCTCGCACTCCAGCGCCGCGGCGATTTGCAGCGCGAAGAGGATCGCCTGCTCGTTCGGGACCGGCAGCACCCCCGGGTGGGCGAGGCAGACCGGGCAGGTGTGGGTGTTCGGCTCGTCGCCGAAGGAGAGTTCGCAGCCGCAGAACATCTTCGTCCTGGTCGCCAGCTGGACGTGGATCTCCAGCCCGATCACCGCCTCCAGCTCAGCCATTGCCCGCCTCCGGCCTGGCGTCGAAGCCGATCGAGCCCTCGAGCGCGAAGGCGGCCTCCAGCAGCTTCTGCTCGGCGAAGGCGGGGGCGGCGATCTGGAAGCCGACCGGTAGCTGGGCGCCGCCGCCCTCGGGCGCGGCCAGGCCGGCGGGGATCGAGATCGCCGGGATCCCGGCCAGGCTCATCGGCACCGTGAAGAAGTCGTTGAGGTACATCGAGAGCGGGTCGTCGGTCTTCTCGCCGAGCCCGAAGGCGACCGAGGGCGAAGTCGGAGTGACGACGAAGTCGACGTCGGCGAAGGCGCCGGTAAAGTCCTCGGCGATCCGCGTGCGGACCTTCTGCGCCTGCCCGTAGTAGGCGTCGTAGTAGCCGGAGGAGAGCGCGTAGGTGCCGAGCATGATCCGCCGCTTGACCTCGGCGCCGAACCCTTCGGCCCGCGTGTTCTCGTACATCTCCAGCAGGTCGCCGGCCCGCTCGGAGCGCATCCCGTAGCGGACGCCGTCGTAGCGGGCGAGGTTCGAGGAGGCCTCGGCCGGGGCGATCACGTAATAGGCGGAGATCCCGTGCTCGGCGTTGGGCAGCGAGACCTCGGTGACCTCGCCGCCGAGGCTCTCGATCCGCGCCAGGGTCGCCTCGAAGACCTCGCGCACGCCGGCCTCGAAGCTGTCGCGGGCAAGCTCGCTGGGGACGCCGAAGCGCAGCCCCTTGAGGTCCTCGCGGCTGGGGGCGGCGACGCCGCCCTCGATCCCGACCGAGGTCGAGTCGCACTCGTCGCGGCCCTGCAGCGCCGCCAGCAGCAGCGCCGCGTCGGTGACGTCGCGGGTCAGCGGCCCGCACTGGTCGAGCGAGGAGGCGAAGGCGATCATTCCGTAGCGGGAGATCGAGCCGTAGGTCGGCTTCAGGCCGACGATCCCGCAGAGCGAGGCCGGCTGGCGGATCGAGCCGCCGGTGTCGGTGCCGATCGCACAGGGGGCGAGGCCACCGGCGACCGCCGCCGCCGAGCCGCCGGAGGAGCCGCCGGGGACGCGGCCGCGGTCCCAGGGGTTCAGCACCGGCCCGTAGGCCGAGTTCTCGTTCGAGGAGCCCATCGCGAACTCGTCCATGTTGGTCTTGCCCAGCACCCGTGCCCCGGCCGCGTCGAGGCGGCGGACCGCGGTCGCCGTGTACGGAGGGCGGTAGCCCTCGAGGATGCGCGAGCCGGCCGTGGTCGGCGCGCCTTCGGTGCAGAAGATGTCCTTGATCGCGACGGGGATGCCGCGCAGCGGCCCGTCCGCGACCTCGTAGTTGCCCGGGTCCTCGACCTGCCAGAGGTAGGCGTTGAGGTCGTCGCCGGCGGCGGCGCCGCGCCAGGCTTCGAAGTACTCCTCGGCGGAGACCTCTCCGGCCGCGATCTTCGCCGCTGCCTGGGCGACGGTTAGCTCGAGCAGCTCGGCCATCTAGGCGTCGGCCTGCGGCGAGGGAACCCGGAACGCCCCGTCGACCGGTTCCGGCGCCGAACGCAGGGCTACCTCGGGATCGAGGCTCGGCCGCGGCACGTCGGCCCGCAGCACGTTCTCCAGCGCGACCACGTGCGAGGTCGGCTCGACGCCCTCCAGATCCAGCTTCGAGATCCGGTCGACGTGCTCGAGGATCCCCGACAGCTCCCCCGTCATCGTCTCGACTTCCTCGTCACTGAGCCTGAGGCGGGCGAGGCGGGCGACATGCAGCACTTGATCTCGGTCGATCATCGGCCGCATTCTAGGCGGCAAACAGAACTCGACGAGGGCCGGGCGGGCAGGGGTGAAGCGTCTTGTACTTTTTCGCGGCTTCGCCCCCTCGGACGGCCCTCCGACGATCTCGAAAAAGTTAAGCGAAACCCCAGCCCGCCCGGCCCTCGTCCCTTTCTGGCTGCCCAGCCAGTTATTGTCTCGCGCAATGCAGGGACCTTCCGCCGAGAGATTCGTCGTCCTCAACCTGCGCCTGCTCGCGGCCAGCTTCGCGGTCGTCGGCATCCTCTTCATCGCCGTGCCCAGCGGCGTCCTCGACGTGATCTCCGACGTCGGCGAATGGTTCGGCAACGAGACCCGGGCGCCGCACACCCAGGAGTACCTCTGGCTGGCGCTGTCCTTCGCCTACATGGTCGTGATCACCGGCATCTGCCTGGTCGCCCAGGCCGACGTCGTCCGCTACCGGGCGCTGATCCTCGTCCTCGCCGCCGGCAAGACCGCCTCCTCGCTCGGCTCGCTCGCCTTCTTCCTGATCCAGGAACACGTCTTCATCTACCTGCTGAACTTCCTCGTCGACGGCTTCCTGGCGCTGCTGGCGCTCTGGCTCTGGGTTCTGGCCGGCCGCATCGGCCGCCCCGCAGACCCCGGTTGACAGCGCGCGCCGGGGCTTTCAGCCACTGAGCAACGCACTCTGAGCGCGATCTGCGCGGCGATGGCGCCGGGGATCGATGGCCTGCCCCGGGCGGAGCTGGACGTCGACGTCTCCGGGCCGGTCGCCAACTTCCTCAGCTCGGTCTCGCCGCGGGTCCTGGGCCGGCTCAAGCTCGGCCTGCTCGCCTTCGAGTGGCTGCCGTTCCCCTGGCGCTTCAGCCGCCTCGACCCTGAGGCCCAGGAGGACTTCCTGCTGCGCCTGGAGGGCTCGCGCTTCCCCCTCCACCACGACCTGCTGCTGATGGCGAAGCTGTTCTCGACCCTTGGCTACGCGGTGACGCCGGCGGTCCAGGAGCGGATCGGCTTCGAGATCTCCTGCCGCCTCGCCGACGGCACGCTGCCGGAGCCGGCGGGGACGCTCGGCGACACCGAGCCGGCCGGGGACGGCGAGGAATGCGACGTGGTCATCGTCGGCTCCGGTGCCGGCGGCGCCGTCGCCGCGGCGGAGTTGGCGGCGGCCGGGCTCGACGTGATCATGCTCGAGGCCGGCGAGCAATATGACCGCGACAGCTACCCGAGCGACCAGCTCGAGGCGATCGCCGAGCTGTACCGCGACGGCGGCCTGACGATCGCCGAAGGCCGGCCGCCGATCCCGATCCCGGTCGCCAAGGTCGTCGGCGGCACCACCGTGATCAACTCCGGCACCTGCTTCCGCGCTCCCGATGCGGTTGTCGCCGAGTGGGTGCAGCGCTACGGCATCTCCTGGGCCGGGGACATGGCGGCGGACTACGCCGAGGCCGAGCGGACCCTGCACGTCACCCAGCTCGACCCCGAGACGATGGGCCGCAACGGCCAGCTGGCGATGGAAGGCGCGACGGCGATCGGCGCCAGCGGCGCGCCGATCCACCGCAACGCCGGCAACTGCACGCAGTGCAGCTCCTGCCCCTTCGGCTGCGAGATCGACGCCAAGCGCGGCATGCACGTCAGCTACCTGCCGCGCGCGGTCGCTGCCGGGGCGCGGCTCCGCGCCGGGGTCGAGGCGAACCGGGTCCTGGTCGAGGACGGGCGCGCGGTCGGCGTCGACTGCACCGCCCGGGCCGGGTCCAACGGCCGCCGCCGGGCCTTCACCGTGCGCGCGCGGCGGGCCGTGATCGCCGCCGGCGGCGCCTTCGGCACGCCGGAGCTGCTGCAGCGCTCCGGCCTCGGCGGCCGCCAGGTCGGCCGCAACCTCCACATCCACCCCGCCTGCTGGGTCGGCGCCCGCTACGAGGAGGAGGTGCGCGGCTGGGACGGGGTGATGCAGAGCTTCTACGTCGACCAGTGGGAGGACCGCGGCGTCCTGCTCGAGGCGACCTTCACCCCGCTCGCCTTCGGCGGCGCCTGGCTGCTCGGCGCCGGCCGCAGCCACCAGGAAGCGATGCTCGACTTCGGCCACGTCGGCTCGATCGGCGTCCACCTCTGCGACGAGTCCTCCGGCAGGGTCGGGCTCGGCGCCGAGGGCTCGCTGCGCGCCAGCTACAAGCTGACCAAGCGCGACGGCGATCGCATCGCCTTCGGCATCGCCCGTGCCGCCGAAGTCCACTTCGCCGCCGGCGCCACCGAGGTCTACCCCAACATCGCCCGGGTCGGCGTCCTCAAGCCCGCCGACCTGGCCAACTTCGAGGCGACCGCGCTGAAGCCCTCGGAGCTGCGGCTGGAGGCCTTCCACCCGATGGGGACCGCCCGCATCGCCGCCGACCCCGGCGAGGGCGCCTGCGGCATCGACGGCGCCGTCAACGGCACCCGCGGCCTCTATGTCGCCGACGGCTCGCTGTTCCCGACCTCGGTTGGGGTCAACCCGATGATGACCATCATCGCCTTTGCGAAGCAGGTGGCGCGGGGGGTCGCGGGTGGGGGCTTCGCTTAACTTTTTTGGGGATCGCTGTCGGCTGGCCGCGGGTCGGAGCAGCAAAAAAGTACAAGACGCTTCGCCCCACCCGCGACCCCCCCGTGAGGGGTTGCTTCGCTCGCTCTAGCTGCTTGGAGGCGGAGGCGGTGGTGGGTCGCTGCTTGGAGGTGGTGGAGGCGGAGTGCCGGCGCTTGGAGGCGGGGGCGGTGGAGGCGTGGAGCTGGGCGGGGGTGATGCGCCGGCGCCGGGGCCGCCGCCACTGGAGAGCTTGTCGGCGGCGCCGCCGAAGCTGGAGCCCTCTTCCTGCATCGCCCGATAGCCGCCGAAGGCGATGCCGATCGCGGCGAGCAGGCCGAGGAAGATGCCGAATTCGAGCGTGGCGTCGACCGAGACGCCGCCGAAGGTGCCAAAGCCGGGCGGGTCGATGATCCGGAAGAGGATCAGCAGGGTTGAGAGGCCGCCGAGGATGGCGACGCCGACGTTCAGCGAGACCGGCGGCTCGTAGTCGGAGTCGCTGAGGCGGAGGAAGACGTTGACCAGGGCGACGACGATCGCGATCACGAGGATGATCGGGATGAAGTCGAGCGCGTCCCAGGCGCTGCCACCGGCGCCCGAGCCGAAGGAGACGCTGCTGCCTTCGCCGGATATTTCGACCCCGAACCAGTCGAGGAACATGAATACGAAGAGGAGGATTGCCGATACCCCGGCGATCTTCTCTCCGGTGTTGAGCTTGTTTATGTCCATCGGAATCCCTCCGTCAAAGCGTTCGCGGTCGGCTTGAGCCGACCCTAACTCGCTTCAAGGACTATTCGGCGTGGGAATGGCCGACCCTTCTAGGCGGGACCGGACGCACGGCGGGCGCGCGCCGCCTGCAAGGTGTTGACCAGCAGCATCGCGATCGTCATCGGCCCGACGCCGCCGGGAACCGGCGTGATCGCGGCGGCGACGGTGGCCGCCGCCTCGAAGTCGACGTCGCCGCGCAGGCCGTCCTCGGTGCGGTTCATGCCGACGTCGATCACCGTCGCGCCAGGCTTGACCGCGTCGGCGCCGAGCAGCTCCGGCACCCCGACCGCGGCGACGAGGACATCGGCGCGGGCGCAGGTAGCGGCGAGGTCGCGGGTGCGCGAGTGGCAGACGGTGACGGTCGCGTTGGCGGCCAGCAGCAGCCGCGCCACCGGCACCCCGACCAGCTTCGAGCGGCCGACGACGACCGCCTCTGCGCCCTCCAGCCCGACACCCTCGTGGCGCAGCAGCTCGATTACCCCGGCCGGGGTGCAGGGCACCAGGTTCGGCGTGCCGTGGGCCAGCAGTCCGGCGTTGAGGGGCGTCAGGCCGTCGACGTCCTTGCGCGGGTCGAGTGCGCCGACCACCGCATCGGGGTCGATATGGACTGGCACCGGCAGCTGCACGAGGATGCCGTCGACGTCGTCGTCGGCGCCGAGCGCGGCGACCAGCTCCAGCAGCTCGGCCTCGCTCGTCTCCGCACCGAGCCCGTGGTGCGCCGACCGCATCCCGGCCTGCTCGCAGGCGCGGTGCTTGTTGGCGACGTAGATCTCCGAGGCGGGGTCGTCGCCGACGATCACGGTGACCAGGTTCGGCGCCCGCCCGGCCTCCTTGGCGTAGGCGGCGACTTCCCCCCGCACCCGCTCGCGCACCGCGGCGGCGACCTCTTTGCCGTCGATGACCCGCGCCGCCATCGGCCTAGCGCTTCCGGATCGGGGCGTAGTCGGCCATCAGCTTGCGCTCGGAGCCGTCGCCGGAGAAGCGCACGACCACCACCCCGCCGGGCTCGACGCCGGTGACGACGCCGTCGCCGAAGCTGGCGTGGACGACGTCGTCGCCGATCCGCATTTCCAGCGCCGGGCCCGGGTCGAGCGGCGCCGCCGCGTCGAGCCCGCCGACCGGCGTGTTCCAGGAGCTGCCGCCGCCGGCGACGGATTTCTGGTGACGCTCCGTCAGCTCGGCCGGCAGCTCGTCGATGAAGCGCGAGGGCAGGTTGTTCTCGGCCCGCCCGAACAGGCGCCGCTCGCGCGCCCAGGTCATGTAGAGGCGGCGGCGGGCCCGGGTGATGGCGACGTAACAGAGCCGCCGCTCCTCTTCTTCGCTGCCCTCTTCGAGCGCCCGCATGTGCGGGAAGGCGCCCTCCTCGCAGCCGATCACGAAGACGGTGTCGTACTCCAGCCCCTTGGCATTGTGCAGGGTCATCAGCGTCACCAGCTCCTGCTCGCGCTCGAGCGAGTCCTGGTCGGAGACCAGCGAGATCTGCTGCAGGAACTCCTCCAGCTGCGGCACCTCGCTCTCGCCCTCGCGTTCGCGGTTGATGTCGAACTCGGTGGCGACCCCGACCAGCTCTTCGAGGTTCTCGGCCCGGCCCTCGGCCTCGACCGTGCGTTCCGCCGCCAGCGCTTCGAGGTAGCCGGTCTCGCTGAGGATCGCCTCGAGCAGGCCGGCGACCGAGGAGTCCTCGGCCCGCGCCCGCAGCCCGTCCATCGTCTCGTAGAAGCGCCCGACCGCCTTGATCGCGGCGGCGCTCAGCCCGGGCACGTCCTCGGCCCGTTCGATCACCCCCCAGATCGTCAGCCCGGCGGTGTTCGCGTAGGCGGCGAGCCGGCCCTGGGTGGTATTGCCGATCCCGCGCCGCGGCGAGTTGACGATGCGGGAGAAGGAGACCTGGTCGGCCGGGTTGATCAGCAGGCTGAGATAGGCGACCGCGTCCTTGATCTCGGCTTTCTCGTAGAACTTGGTGCCGCCGATCACCTGGTAGGGGAGGTCGAAGCGCATCAGCGTGTCCTCGAGGACCCGGCTCATCGCGTTGGTCCGGTAGAAGACGGCGACGTCGGAGCGCGCGACCCCGTGCTCCTCCCCCAGGCGCTCGATCTCTGCCGCCACCCAGCGCGCCTCCTCGTGCTCGTCGGTCAGCTCGGAGAGCTGCACCGGCTCTCCCCCCTGCTCTTCGGTCCAGAGGCTCTTCGACCGCCGCTGGCGGTTGCGCTCGACCACCGCGTTGGCGGCCGAGAGAATGGTCTGGGTCGAGCGGTAGTTCTGCTCGAGCTTGACCGAGGCCGCCTCCGGGAAATCGGCCTCGAAGTCGAGGATGTTGCGGATGTCGGCGTGGCGGAAGCCGTAGACCGACTGGTCGTCGTCGCCGACCACCATCAGGTTGCCGTGCTCGGAGGAGAGCAGCTGCAGCAGCCGGTACTGGGCGTGGTTGGTGTCCTGGTACTCGTCGACGAGGACGTGGCGGAAGGTGCGGCGCCAGCGCTCGCGCACCTCCTCGAACAGCTCCAGGGCGTTGACGGTGCGGACCAGGAGGTCGTCGAAGTCCATCGCGTTGGCCTCGAGCATCCGCTTCTCATAGAGCGGGAAGGCCTCGGCGACGACTTCTTCGAAGACGCTCCCGACCGTTTCCGCGTACATGCCGGAGTCGATCAGCTGGTTCTTGGCGCCGGAGATCTTCGAGTGGATCGCCCGCGGCGGGTAGCGTTTCGGGTCGACGCCGAGCTCGCGCAGGCAGCGTTTCAGCATCCGCAGCGAGTCCGACTGGTCGTAGATCGTGAAGCCGCGCGAGTAGCCGAGCCGCTCGGCGTCGGCCCGCAGCATCCGCGCGCAGGAGGAGTGGAAGGTCGTCACCCACATCGCCCGCACCGAGCGGCCGACCAGCTGCCCGACCCGCTCCCGCATCTCCGCCGCCGCTTTGTTGGTGAAGGTGATCGCGAGGATCTCCCCCGGGCGGGCGGCGCCGGTGGCGAGCAGGTAGGCGATGCGGTGGGTCAGGACCCGGGTCTTGCCCGAGCCGGCGCCGGCCAGCACCAGCAGCGGCCCCTCGCCGTGGACGACCGCCTCGCGCTGGGGCGGGTTGAGCCCGGCCAGCAGTTGCTCAAGCCGGTCGGCACCGACCTCGGTGGGCGCCCCGCCAAGCTGTTTCTCGGGCTCGGCGGGGATCTCGAACTCGGCCTGAAACGTCACCCGCCGAGCATAGTCAGGGGCTCGGCGGGGCTGGGCCGATGGCCTATTCGCAGCTTTCGGCCAATTCGCCGAGCGCCTGGTTATCTGCGTCGAGGACGAATTCTTCGGCTTCCGCCTTGGACGCGTCTTCGATCCCGGCGACGATGCAGGCGGTCACTTCCGGTTCCACTTCTTCGCCCTGTTCGAGCTGTTCCTCGAAGACCTTGGCCAGTTGCGCCTGGTCCAGCTCCACGAAGCCGGTGATCTGGTCGAGCTTCCACTGGCCGTCTTCTTCTACCAGGGCGATCGAGGCCGTCTGCCCTTCGAGGCTGCCACCGGTGATCGCCGCGTTCGCGGTCGCCTTGGAGCCGTCGACTTCGACCTCGCTGACCGCGACCGATTCCGCCTTCCCTTCCGGATCCTTGGCTTCTTCTTCGCACGCTTCGACGGCCGCCTTGCCGCTTTCGCCGGAGCTCTGTTCGGAGAAGGCGAGCGTCTCCAACTTCGCGCAGTTGGCCGGATCGGAGGCGGTGGCCGAGGTTTCGATCGCTTCTTCGATCTTCTCTTCGTCGCCGCTGCCGCTACTGCCGCAGGCGACGAGGGCGAGCGCCGAGACGAGCAGCGCGCTGATGAGCAGGAGGTGGCGCTTTTTCAAAAGATGCCTTTCAGGCCGGGCTGGACGGGGACCCGTGAGGGGTGAGGCGGAAACTACCTCAGCCGCCGGCCGGTGAACGACCGGTGCGGGGGCTGATCTCGGCCTGCTTCTCCGCCGCGGAGCCGTTGCCGTCAAGCTCCCCCAGGCGTCGCTCGATCTCGGCGAGCCGGCCGGAGAGGCTCTTGATCGCCTCGGCGATCGGGTCCGGAAGGTGGATCCAGTCGGCGTCGGGGCCCTCGACCCGCTTGCCTTCGACCCGGACCAGGTGGCCGGGGTTGCCGACCACGGTGGCCCCCGGCGGCACGTCCTCGACGACGACCGTGTTGGCGCCGACCTTGGCGCCGGCGCCAACCTCGATCGGCCCCAGCAGCTTGGCGCCGGAGCCGACGGTGACGTTGTCCCCCAGTGTCGGGTGGCGCTTGCCGCGCTGGAAGCCGGTGCCGCCGAGCGTCACCCCCTGGTAGAGGGTCACCCGGCGGCCGATCACCGTGGTCTCGCCGATCACCACGCCGGCCCCGTGGTCGATGAAGAACTCCTCGCCGATCACCGCCGCCGGGTGGATCTCGACGCCGGTGATGGCGCGGGCGGTGTAGGCGATCACGCGGGGCAGCACCGGTACCCCGGCCCGCTGCAGCGCGTGGGCGATGCGGTGGGCGAGCAGCGCCTGCACGCCGGCCCAGCTGCCGAGGATCTCGGCGGTCGAGACTCCCTGCGCCGCGGGGTCGCGATCGCGGGCCGCGGCGACGTCGGCGCGGACCTCGGAGACCAGCTTCGTCCACCTGCTCACGGCGAGAAAAAGGGTAAGGACATGTAGCGCTCGCCCGAGTCGCAGACGACCGTCACCACCCGCTTGCCGGCCAGCTCCGGCCGCGCCGCCACCTGCAGGGCGGCGTTGATGTTGGCGCCGGCCGAGATCCCGGCGAGGACGCCCTCCTCGCGGGCGACCAGCCGCGCCGTCTCCAGCGCGTCCTCGTCGCCGACCGCGATCACCTCGTCGAGGACGTCTCGGTCCAGCACCGCGGGCACGAAACCGGCGCCGATGCCCTGGATCTTGTGCGGCCCGGGAGCGCCGCCGGAGAGGACCGGCGAGCTGGCCGGCTCGACCGCCACCACCAGCGCCTCCGGGGCGCGTTCCCTCAGCATCTGCCCAACCCCGGTGATCGTGCCGCCGGTGCCGACGCCGGCGACGAAAGCGCCGACCTCGCCGTCGGTGTCGCGCCAGATCTCCTCCGCCGTGGTGCGGCGGTGGGCTTCGGCGTTGGCCGGGTTGGAGAACTGCATCGGCATGAAGGCCTTGCGCTGCTCGCGAATCTCTTCGGCCAGGGCGACGGCCTCGTTCATCCCGCCCAGCGACGGCGTCTCCCGCACTTCGGCCCCGTAGGCGCGCAGCAGCTTCGCGCGCTCGCGGCTCATCCCCTCGGGCATCGTCAGGATCAGCTCATAGCCGCGGGCGGCGCAGACCATCGCCAGGGCGATCCCGGTGTTGCCGCTGGTCGGCTCGACCACGACCGAGCGGCCGGGCTTGATCTGGCCGGCCTCTTCGGCGGCGTCGATCATCGCCACCCCGATCCGGTCCTTGACCGAGCCGCCGGGATTGAAGTACTCGAGCTTGGCGCAGACCAGCCCGCCGACCCCGGCGCCGAGCCGGTCGAAGAGGACCAGCGGCGTGTTGCCGACCACGGCCGATGCCTCGGCCCCGACCCGCATCAGCTTCGCCCGCTTCGCCCGCTTCGCGCGTTTCGCATGCCGCTCACTTTAAGCCAGGGCCAGCGCCGGGACGGCGGCGCGACGGCCGGCGAATGCCGTCGGCCGCGCCTTCAGGCTTTGACCGCGACGACCAGGGCCAGCTCCAGCCACTTGAAGTGGCACTCCACCTCGGTGAAGCCGGCCTCGCGCAGCCAGCCCATCTGCTCCTCGAGCCCGGCGAGCCGGTCGCTCGGGTCGTCCTCGACTCGCCCGATCTCACGACGAAACAGCTCGTGCAGCCGGGCCGAGGCAGAACGCACCAGATCGAGGTTGGCGAAGACCCCGCCCGGAGAGAGCAGGCGATGCACTTCGCCGAACAGCTCTCGCTTGCGAGCGTCCTCGAGGTGATGGATCGCCAGGCCCGAGACGACGACCTCGGCCGCTCCGACCTCCGGGAGCGGTGCCCGCAGGTCATGGTCGCGCAGCTCGACTTTGGGGCTGCCGTCGAACCGCTCTTTCGCCCGTTCGAGCATCGCCGCCGAGGAATCGAGCCCGATCGCCTCGGCCGCTGGAAAGCGGGTCCCGACCAGGGCCAAGAGCCGCCCGTCGCCGGTGCCGAGGTCGACGCAGCGCTCGACCCGTTGCGGCAGGGCCGCGAGCAGCATCTCCTCAGCGATCTCGCGGTGAGGTATCTCCCGCGCCAGGTACTCGTCGACCCGCCCCGGATCGGCCCACTCGCCGGCCACGCCTAACGGATCCAGCGATCGACGAGCCAGTACACCCAGCGACCGACGAAGAAGGCGACCATGGCGATGGTCAGGGCCACGCCAAAGAGACGAAGACCACTCACGAGGATGGCGCGCGGACTCGTGTCGCCGCCAAAGACGAGGTGGACGACCAGGCCGAGGGCGCAGAAGAAGGCGACGCAGACGGCGACGAAGAGCGCCACCTCGAGGAGGCTCGCCAAGAAAGAGCCAGCCCGGCCCTTCGTGTATCGGGGTCGATGCCAGGCACCGTCCATGCTTCTCAAGCTACCCGCCCGGGCAGGGTGCATGCGGCCGGGAACTAAGGACCAGCTTCTTCGATGACTTCGCTCGCCGGAAACTGAATCCCGAGCGTCGTCCCGTCCTGCGCTTTCTTCGTCGTCTGCCAGTCCGCGTTGTACGTCGGCGTTCCGAAGACATCCGTTTCGCTGGGGAAGAACGACCAGGGTTCGACGTCGAGGTTGTTCTGCGACTCGGTCAGTTCGCCGCCTTCGAGGATCGTGAGATTGTCGAAGACGTTGTATTTCGCGATCGCGCCCGTCGTTTCGACGCGGATGTTCTCGCCCGTCCCGCCCTCAAAGGTGTTGTGGATCAGTTCGATCCCGTGCACCCCGATGGTCTGCAGCTCCGCCTCGCCGAACGGCGCGGCTTCGTTCGTGCCGCTTTCGATCATCAGGTTGTTTTCGTATTTCACGTTCGTCACGTCGCCGTCCTTGAGCAGCGTGCCCTCGCCGACGAAGTCGCTGATCACGTTGTGGCTGAACACTGCGTCTTCGCCGCCCCAGACGTTCTGCCAGGCGTCGGTGTGGTTGCCGGTCTCTTCGAAGTCATGCAGCCAGTTGCGTTCGATCGTGAGGTCTTTGAAGTTGTTGGTGTGAATCGGGTCCTCGCCGAAGGGGCCTTTGAACTCGTTGTAGGCGATCAGCGTGTTCGTGAAGGCCGGCGTGCTCGTGCAGCCTTCATAGACCGGGCCGTTCGGGATGCTGCAGTTGACACTGCCGGCGTTTATGCCATTCCCGCCGCCGGAGATGAAGTTGTGTTCGATCACCGTCCCTTCGACGCCGGGAGCGATCGTGATCTCTTTGACTTCCTGGCCACATACAAGCTGGTTGCTCGTCGTGATTTCGACGAAGCCTTTTTCGTTCGGGGTCAACGAGCCTTTGGGGCAAGTGAAGCCTTTCGTTTCTTCGCCGGTCACATAGGCGGACATCGGCCCGTCCGTATAGGTTTCGATCGTGCTCCAGGGATTTGCGAAGCCGCTGCCTTCGTAGTCGGTTTCGCCACTCAGGGCGTGAGTGCGAAAAATGATTTTGCTGCCTTTGGGCGCGAGCGCGATCCAGTAGTGAGCGCCTTTCGCGATCGCGACGCTGCTCGCAAGTGGGATCGAGACCCAGGTTTTCGCGGTGTTGGTGCTGACTTCGCCCGTGGCAAGGCGCGTGCCCGGTTTGCCGCCACTCTCCGCGTAAAGCGCGACCTTCGCCCCCGTGCTGCTCGTGAGGTAGATCGAGACACCGGTGGCCGTGCCCGCAAGCGACGATTCGTAACGGAACGCCTCGCTATGCGTGCCCGTGAGGGAGTCTCCCGATCCTTCGACGCTCGTCGTCCCGAACAGGGTCGTGGCCTCGGCGGCAGAGACGGGCATCGCGCACGTCGCCGCTACCAGTGCAATTAAAAAGCTGAATCGAACAAGAAGTTTCATTCTTATAACTTTTCATAAACAGTCAGACCCTGTCAAACACTGCGACGAATCCAGCGCACTGGCCGATCTAGATGAAGTACATGCCGCTGCCGGCCTCTTCGGCCTCGCGGCGGGCGACTTCGGCGATCGTCGTCTGGCCGAAGACCTTGCGCAGGGCGGTCACGCCCTCGGCCCAGATGCCGCCGGCCTCGTCGGCCTCCTGGCCGACTTTGCCGTCGAGCGCCTGCACCACCTCCAGCACGGTGATCTCTTCGGCCGGGCGCGAGAGCGTGTAGCCGCCGCGCATGCCGCGGTGGCTGGTCAGCAACCCGGCCCGGCGCAGGGTCGAGAAGAGCTGCTCGAGGAACTGCTCGGGGATGTCGCGGCGCTCGGCCAGCTCCTTGATCGGCACCGGCCGGTCGCCGGAGCGCGCCAGCTCGGCGAGGGCAACGACCGCATAGCGCGACTTTGAGGTGATCGAGATCACGCTGTCTTTCTACCGCACCGATCCGTCCTGGACTAGGATCGAAGCGGAATGGGGTCGTCGCCGGCAAGCGGGCCCGAACCCGTAAACGAGTGATCGGAAGCGTCCTGAGCGAGCGTCCACACTGCCTTGTGATCGATGGCCACCCCCTCGTCCGGCTCGGCGTCAGGGGCGTCCTCGAAGAGGATTTCGAGGTGCATGAGACCAGCAGCCGCGAGGAAGGTCTGGACCTGGTCCGCGACATCGGCGACTTCGACGTCGCGATCGTCGACATGCGTTGGCGCAAAAACGGCCTCGGGACCTCGATCAGCGGCGCCGAGGCGATCCGTGCCCTGCACCGCTCCTCGCCGGCGCTTGGGATCGTCGGCCACGGCGAGCGGCCCGAGCGCCACCTTGCCAACGCCGCGATCCAAGCCGGCGCCAGCGCCTACGTCTCCCGCACCGCCGGCCCCGCCGAACTGCGCCGCGCGGTCGACGCCGCCGCCGCCCAGGAGAGCTTCGTCGACCCGGCGGTGCCGCCGAAAGGCAGCCGCGGCAAGCTGACCCGGCGCCAGCGCCAGATCCTGCAGCTGCTCGCCAACGGCGGGTCGACGACCGTCGCCGCGCGCGAACTCGGCGTCGGCGAAGAGACGGTCAAGACCCACATCAAGACCGCCCTGGCCCGGCTCGAAGCGCGAAACCGCACCCACGCGGTGAGCATCGCCCTGCGCGAGTCGTTGATCGACTAGCGCGGTCTGCTCAGTGGGGCTAGATCCAGCCGCGGTCGCGGGCAGTGAGAACGGCCTGGGCTCGATCGACCGCGCCGATCTTGCCGTAGACGTTGTGAAGGTGGGTGCGGATGGTCGAGACCGAGAGCTGCATTTCGCCGGCGATCTGCTTATAGACCATGCCCTCGGAGAGGTGGCGGAGGACGTCGAGCTCACGGGCGGACAGCGGGCAGGGCTCGCTGACCCGACTGGCGTCTTGGCGCGGCAGCGGCAGCTCGTAGAGGAGGTCGCGCAGTGTGTCGGGGCCGAGGCCGCAGCGCTCGGCGCTGGCGCGCAGGCGTTCGGGCGAGATCGCCTCGCCCTGGGAGTAGTGGGCGACCATGTCGGCGGTGGCGACCATCGCTGCCAGGCCGTCGGCGTCTTCGGCGTGGTGGCGCTCGATCGCGACCGCGATCCGCTGCGGCAGGTTCCAGCGCCGGGCCAGAACGCCGCCGACCAGGGTGTGGTCGATGCCGAGCTGCTCGCGTTCGTCGCGCAGGCGCTGCTCGGGGGTGCGGGTGCCGGCGTCGAAGTAGACCTTGTAGCCGGGGTGCAGGCGGGAGATGACGAGCCGGCCGACATCGTGCAGCAGGGCCGCGACCGCAAGCTCGTCGCGTTCGACCCAGCCGACCACACGGCCGATCTGGTGCGCGGCGCGCTGGGTGGCGAGGGCGTGGACGCGGAAGCGCTCGGGCTTCAGCTCCCAGCCGCCGTTGGACTCGAAGAAGTCGAAGCTGGGCGCGGTGCCGGCGATCGCCAGCACGCCGGAGGGTTTCAGCACCTCGACGGCCTCGGGGATGCCGCCGACCCCGCCGGCGACGACGCCGCTGCGGTTGGCGAAGCGCAGGACCGAGATCGACAGGGCGACATCGGACTCGACCGCTTCGATCAGCTCGCCGATCCGTGCCGTCTCCGCGGTTGCGGCGCCGATCACCCGCTCGCGCGACTCGATCAGGACCGGAAAGCGCTCGACCGCCTCGAAGGCTTCGGCCAGGCGGCTGCCGGGGGCGGCGCTGCCATTGCCGTTGCTGTTGCCGTTGCGTGAGCCGTTGGCGCCGTTGACGGCGTCAGGCGTCGCGATTTTGCCGGCGAGCTGGGTGGTAGAGGCTGCCATTGGCCTCCACATCGGCAAGCGAAGACGTTTGGTTTAGCCGAAAGTACTTTTTGCAACGTCCCAGCGTCGGCTATTCGTCCACTTTCGCAACCGAAAGCCGCTCTGCCGCCGTTTTTAGCCTTTCCAGGGCCCGCTCGCGCCCGAGGGCCGCGAGCGACTCGAAGATCCCGGGCGAGACCGAGCTGCCGGTGATCGCGACCCGGATTGGCTGGTAGAGCTTGCCCGGCTTGACCTCGAACCGCTCCAGCAGCGGCGCCAGCGCCGTCTCGATCGGCTCCGGCTCGAACGGATCGGTTGCGGCCAGCGCCTGCGCCGCGGCTTCGAGCATCGCGCCCGAGTCCTCCTTCATCACCTTCGCCCAGGCCTTGGAATCGTCGACGGGCGGCTCGAAGAGGAAGCGGATCAGCGGCCAGACCTCGTCCAGCGTCTGCGCTTTCTCCTGCGCGATCTCGCAGGCGGCGCGCAGCTCCGGGCCCGGCTCGCGGCCGAGGTGGCGGGCGACCGCCGCGGTGTAGTCGTCGAGCGGCAGCTCGCGCATGAAGCGGCCGTTGAGCCAGCGCAGCTTCTTCTCGTCGAAGATCGCCGCCGCCTTGCCGACGTCGGCGACCCGGAAGCGGCGGACCAGCTCCGCGGTCGACATCAGCGTCGTGTCGTCGTCGGTGCCCCAGCCGAGCAGCGCCAGGTAGTTGCGGACCGCTGCCGGCAGGTAGCCGGCGTCGCGCAGCTCCTGCACCGAGGCGGCGCCGTGGCGCTTGGAGAGCTTCTTGCCGTCGGGGCCGTGCAGCAGCGGCAGGTGCGCGTAGCGCGGCGGCTCATGGCCGAGCGCGGCGAGGACGAGCAGCTGCTTCGGCGTGTTCGAGAGGTGGTCGTCGCCGCGCACGACCTCGGTGATCCCCATCTCGGCGTCGTCGACGGCGACCGCGAAGTTGTAAAGGACCGAGCCGTCGCCGCGGGCGATGGCGAAGTCGTCGTAGCTGGCGTTCGGGAAGGCAACGGGGCCGCGGAGCAGGTCCTCGACCACGGTCTCCCCCGCGTCCGGCACCCGCAGCCGGATCGCCGCGCCCGGCTCCTCGCTCGGGGTTCCCCGGTAGCCGCTGCCGGCCCCATGCTCGGCCTTCCAGGCCTCGACGTCCTTGGCCGTGGCCGGGTCGCGATAGGCGGCGCCGGACTCCAGCAGCCGCGCCAGAGCCGCCCCGTGCCGCTCGGCGCGCTCGGCCTGGGAAATCGGCCCCTCGTCCCAGTCCAGCTGCAGCCAGCGCAGCGCGTCGAGGATCTGCTCGACGTTCTCCGCGGTCGAGCGCTCGCGGTCGGTGTCCTCGATGCGCAGCACCAGGGCGCCACCCGCGTGGCGGGCCGCGAGCCAGTTGTAGAGTGCCGTCCTCGCTCCGCCGATGTGCAGCGCGCCGGTCGGCGAGGGGGCAAATCTCAAACGGGGGTTATCGCTGGTCATGTTCGTGGGAGCGCACGTCTCGACGGCCGGAGGGCTCGCCAAAGCGGTCGGGCGCGGCGAGGAACGCGGTTGCGAATCTATCCAGATCTTCAACCAGAGCCCCCGCATGTGGCGGCCGACCAAATACGGCGAGGAGGATTTCGCCGCCTTCCGCGAGGCGATGGACGGCTCCAAGGTCGAAGCGGTGATCATCCACGCCGTCTACCTGATCAATTGCGCCAGCAAAGACAAAGAGCTGCGTAAGAAGTCGCGGGACTCGCTCGCCCACGCGCTGCGGATCGGCGACGCGATCGGCGCCGCCGGCGTCGTCCTCCATCCCGGCTCGCAAAAAGACGAGCCGCTCGCGCCCTCGATCAAACGGGCGGCGAAAACGATCGCCAGCGCCCTCGAGGAGACTGATTCCTGCCGGCTGCTGCTCGAGCAGACCGCCGGCCACAAAGGCCTGCTGGCCCGCGACTTCGACCAGATCGCCGACCTGATCGCCGGCGCTGGCGGCGACAAACGGCTCGGCCTCTGCCTCGACTCCTGCCACATGTTCGTGCAGGGCTACGACATCACCGACGAAGCCCACCTCGCGGCGGTCCTCGACGAAGCCGACGCCAAGGTCGGCATCGACCGCCTCGGCGCCGTCCACGTCAACGACGCCGCCGTCCCGCTCGGCTCCTGCCGCGACCGCCACGCCAACATCGGCAAGGGCGAGATGGGCAAACGCGGCCTAGCCGCCTTCCTCTCCGAGCCAAGGTTCGAGGGCCTACCCGCGACCCTCGAGACCCCCGGCCCCGAAAAGAAGGGCTCCGACAAAAAAGAGGTCACCTTCGCCAAGCGCCTGCGCCGCGAAGGCCTGAAGCGCCGCGAGAGCTGACCCCCCTCGTCCCGCCTCCCCTCTCCGCGCAAGCCGAACCCTTGTCGCCCCCGTTCGGGCCGGTCCCGGTAGGGGTGAAGCGTCTTGTACTTTTTCGCGACTTTGATCCGGGGCGACAGCCCGGCGGCGACCCGCGAAAAAGTTAAGCGAAACCCCTACCGGGACCGGCCCGCTTCAAAGTAGGCGACAAGAGCCGGACTAGCCGGCCCTTGCTCTCCCGCCGTAAGTTCGTTTATTTGACGTGGACGCCGGAGATCGCGCGGGAGATGACCAGGCGCTGGATCTCTGAGGTGCCCTCGAAGATCGTGTAGATCTTCGAGTCGCGGTGCATCCGCTCGACCGGGTACTCGCGGGTGTAGCCGTTGCCGCCGAGG
>DASYKN010000079.1:0-16838 GCA_035995325.1 Solirubrobacterales bacterium | reverse complement strand
CGCCAGGGCCGGGGCGACGAGCAGCATCGCGTAGCGGAAGCCGGCCGGCACGGTGGCGGCGATCACCTCGCGCCAGTCGGCGAGGACGCCGCGGCTCATGTCGGCGATCCGCGACATGCCGAGCGCGAAGCCGGTGGCGGCGACCAGGTAGCTGGCGAAGAGGTAGGCGTAGGAGAGCACCGTGGCCCCGCCGGCACCGTAGTTGCTGGCGAAGGCGAGGGTGATCACGTAGAGGCAGTTGAAGGCGAGGTAGACGGCGGTGCTGCTCAGCACCATCCAGACGCAGAGGGCGAGGCGGCGGACGCCGCCGGCCAGCTTCGGGCCGGCGTCCTCGCGGCGGCGGCTGGCGCGGACGCCGTCGAGCATCGCGGCGCCGGTGACAGTGGCCATAGCCAGCATCGACCAGCCGAGCGAGAGCTCGCCGGCGACCTGGGAGACCGCCAGGTAGACGACCAGGCCCGCCCCGGCGCCGGCGATGTAGGCGCCGGCGATGCGGTCGAAGCGGTCGCGGACGGCGAGCAGGGTCGCCCCGCCGGCCGCCCAGAGCTGGAGGATCATCGCGACGCCGAGGATCGGCAGCGCCGATTCGGTCACCCCGCGACCGGCCTCGCCGAGGCCCGGCGCCAGCAGCGCCGCCACCGGCCCGGCCAGCGGGATCGTGGCGATGCCGACCGGAATCGCGATCGCGACCAGGGCGACGGCCAGCTCGGTCGGCGACAGCCGCGGCCGCGCCCCCACCAGGAGCGGCGCCGCGGTGACGCGGATGCTCTGGCTGAAGACGCCGAAGCTCGTGTAGAGGGCGAAGGCGATGAAGAAGCCGTCGGTGCGGCCGCCGATGCCGAAGGAGCTGAGGTAGAGGAGCGCCTGGATGCCGGAGGTGGCGCCCATCGCCACGGTCGCGACGGCCATCGCCACGCCCGCGTGCGCGTGCTTCGCGCGCAGGCCGGAGCTGTCCGAGGCGACCTCGGGCTCGGCGACATGCGGCGGCGGGGCTGTAGTTGCGCCCATACCCGTTTAACGCCTGAGAGCGGTCAATTCTTGCCTGGCAATTCGAGCCGCGCGGGAGAAGTGGCATCCCGCACAAGCAGCGCCGAGGCGCCGCTGCCGTCGGCCGGCGCGGTGAAGACGTCGACGCCGTCGGAGTAGACGAGGGTGTCGTCGTCGAGCCACTCGACCTGGTCGTCGATCGAGCGGTCCTCGGCGATCGCGTGGTCCTTCAGCGTCGCCACGTCGAGAACCCGCAGATGCCAGCGCGGCTCGCCGCCGAGCCGGCTCTTATAGGCGATCTGCTTGCCGTCCGGCGAGAGCGAAGGGCACTCGACCCCGTCGCGGAGGACGCGCACCGATTCGCCGCTGACGCTGCCTTCGACCAGGTAATGCACCCCGCCGGTGCCCAGGGTCGCGTAGAAACGATCCGAGTCGCGGGGGTCGAAGGTCACTCCCCAGAAGTTGAAGTCGACCGCGTCGAAGGGCTTGCCGTCCTTGCTCACCTCGAACTGCTCCAGCTGGCCGATCTGCTCGCCCGTCTTCATCTCGACGATCGACGTCCGGGTCGAGAACTCGGTCGGCGATTCGAGGTAGGAGTCCCCAGTCACGAACACGGTCATCGCACCGAGACGGCCGTCGGCGGAGACGCGGGCCCGCGAGGGCAGCCCGGTGAGGACGATCTTGTCGGTCGGGCGCAGCCGCGAGTCGAAGAGGGTCGCGTCGTAGTCGACGCCGGAGGGCGCCACCGCCATGCAGATGCCGTGGCCGGCGGCGTAGTACACGCGCTCGCAGGCGAGGTCGGAGGAGCGCTGCTTCACCTTGCCGTCCTCGATCTCGTACACGCGCCCGTTGAGGCGCGGGTTCGAGGGGTCGACGGCGCGCACCATCAGGTCGCTGTGGGCGAGGACGGCCTTGGCCGCCCGCGGTCGGGCGTCGGTCGTCGTCTGGTCGGGCCCGAGGGCGGCGATCGCGACGTAGCCGCCGCCGAGGACCACGCAGACGGCGATCAGGACGGCGAAGATCTTCTTGTTGCGGCTATCCATGCACGGGTTGGCGCTGGGCGCGCAGCAGCAGCGGCGCCGCCAGCGCCATCGCCAGGAGGAGAGCGGCGGCGAAGATCAGGACCGCGCTGTGCAACCCGATCGTGTACCAGAGCGCCCCGAAGGCGACCGAGGAGAGCAGGCGACCGAGGCTGACCACGGTGATCAGTATCCCGATCCCGCTCGCCTGCAGCTTTTCCGGCAGCACCGCTCCCGCCAGCGCGGTCATCACCCCTTCGGTCGCGGCGAAGTAGCCGCCGAGGGCGAGCAGGCAGACGATCAGCAGCAGGTATCCGACCGAGGTCATCAGCAGCACCGCGTAGACGACGAAGAGCAAGGCGTGGCCGGCCAGCAGGACCTTGACCTTGCCGACCCGGTCGGCGAGCTGCCCGGCCGGGATCGCCAGCGCCATGAAAGAGATCGCGGTCATCACGTAGAGCAGCGGGAAGACCGCCGGCTCGAAGTCGATCGTCCGCTGCAGGCCGACGTAGATCAGCGCGTCGGAGACGCTGGCGACCGAGAGCCCGGCGGCGGCGGCGAGGAGCGGCGCGAAGCTGCGGTCCTTGAGCAGCCCCACCGCGGCGCTGAACTTCGGTGGCGTGCCTTCGCGCGGGGCACGGCGCGGCTTGCCTTCGACGGTGAGCAGCAGCACCGCCAGCCCGAGGACCGCGAAGAGCGTGCTAACGACGAAGACCGCGTCGAAGCGGGCCGGGGCGACGAAGAGGATGCCGAAGGCCAGCAGCGGCCCCAGCATGGCGCCGACGCTGTCCATCGCCCGGTGCACCCCGAACGAGGTCGCGAGCTTGTCCTTGGCGCTCGAGAGGGAGATCAGGGCGTCGCGCGGCGCCGTGCGGATGCCCTTGCCGATGCGGTCGACGGCGACGATCGCGCCAACCCCGCCGATCGTGTTGCCGGCGGCGACCAGCGCCACCTTGCCGACCGCCGAGAGGCCGTAGCCGAGCCCGGCGACCTCCTTGTGCCGGCGCCAGCGGTCGGAGCTGAAGCCGCTCAGCACCTGGACCAACGCCGCGGCGCCGCGGTAGGTGCCGTCGATGGCGCCGAAGACGAGCGGGCTGGCGCCGAGAGTGAAGACGAGATACAGCGGCAGCACCGTCGCCACCATCTCCGAGGAGACGTCGGTCAGCAGGCTGACCAGGCCGAGCATGACCACGTTTCGCGGCACCCGCAGGCGCGCCGAGCGGCGCGCCCAGAGGCTCGGTTTCAGCAGTGCTTTGGAGGCTTCTACCTGGTACATGGCGTCTCAGTCGAGGGCCGGCCAGGCAGTGGAAAGGCCGGCGCTCAGGAAGACAACGAGCCGGCTAGTCCTTTTCTCGCACTTTCGCCGTCCGGCCGTCCGTCCAGGCCCAGTCGCTCGCCGACTTCGCCGGCGACCTGTTCGGCGAACCCCATCACCGAGTCGCCGTTCAGCAGATAGGGATAGATCTGGGCGTTGGAGGCGAGCGCCAGGCCGTCGACGCCGGGCCAGATTGGAGCCACGCGGGGCCCTTCGCCGCTGCGCACCTGGTGCACCGGCTCGACCAGCTTCGCCCGCTGCACGGTCCAGGCGACGACGTCCTGCTCGCGATCGAACCCGGGCGAGAGCCGCGCCAGGTAGTCGCTGAAGCGGCGGTAGACGGACTCGTCGTCCTCGCTCTGCTCGACGGCATCGGGGGCGCAGTACTTCGGCAGGTAGACGAGATCGAGGCCGTCGGTGTGGTCGGTGCCGAGGACCTGGGTCGTTTCGACGGCGCTGGTGATCGGCGTCTGCTCGGTGATGTTGATCGCGTAGTAGGGCAGCAGCGGCCGCTTCACCTTGAGGATCGCGCAGACGCAGCCGAGCCAGCGCTCGGGGTAGGGCGCCAGCAGGCCCTGGTGCCGCTCGGGCAGCAGGAAGCGCAGCGCCGGCGGCTGCAGGGTCGGAATCGTCAGGTCGAACTCGAGGGTCTCGCCGTCCAGCTCCACCCCGGTGACGGCGCCGTCCTCGTTCAGCGCCAGGCCGCTGACCGCAGCGTCGGTGCGGGTCTCGACCCCAAGCTCGCGCGCCCGCGCCACCATCGCGTCGATCAGGCGCTGGTGGCCGCCGACGATATGGCCCATCTTCTCGCCGCCGCTGCCGCTCTCGCGAGCGCCGGACATGCGCCGGGTACGGGCCCAGAGATAGGTCGCCGGCAGCCCCGACGGGTCGCCGTCGAAGCGCGAGTCCAGCAGCGGTTTCCAGATCCGCTCCCAGACCTGCTTGCCGCAGATCCGCCGCAGCCAGTCCTCGAGCGGGATCGTCTCCAGCTTGTCGTAGGAGCTGCGCAGCTGGCACTGGGCGACGAACAGGCCCAGTCGCAGGCGCGCCGGCGGGCTCAGCGGCGAGAAGCGCAGAAGGTCGCCGACGCCGTTGAAGTCGTGCATCTCGCCGTCGGCGAAGAAGCCGGCGCCGACCGGGTTGAAGCGCAGCTGGTCGCCGAGGCCGACCTCCCCCGCCATCGCGATCATGCGCTCGTCGGCGGGGGTGATCACGTGGTAGAAGCGGTCGACCTCGTGGCCGTCGAAGTCGAAGCTGCCGGCGAGGCCGCCGAGGCTGGGGCCGCGCTCGATCACGGTCACCTTGGCGCCGGCCTGGGCCAGGCGCAGGGCGAGCGAGGTGCCGAGAACGCCGCCGCCGACGATGCCGACGCGCGGCGCTGGCGCGGCCATCAGCTGTGGACGACGGGCGCGTGCCCGTTCGCGGCGGGGGCGCCGGTCGCCGTCGCGGCGGCCGGCTCCGGCAGCGCCAGCGGCGCCGTCGCCTCGGCCAGCGGCGAGACCGGCGGCGGCTGGATGCGGCCGACTATCTGCGCGGCCATGACCCGGAAGTAGGCGAGAACGGTCGGTTTCAGCTGCATCTTCGACTCGCCCTTGCGGGTCGTCCAGTCGTTGACCGTCGGCACCTCGGCGACCGTGGCGCCGGCGTTGTAGAGCTTCAGCAACAGCTCGACGTTGGCGGCGAAGCCGGGCTCGCGAACGAGCAGGTAGCCGTAGGTGTCGGCGGCCCTGCGCAGGGTGCCGGCGCGGTAGACGCGGTAGAGCGAGGAGAGCGTGTGCATGTCGCGCAGCCCGCCGAGGTAGCGGAAGGTGTTGGAGACCGACTTGCTCGCCAACAGCCGCCAGCCAGCGACGCCGACGATCTTGCCGCCGGGCGCGTAGACCGAGGCGAGGACGACGTCGGTGCCCTGGTCGAACAGCTCCAGCATCCGCGGCAGGTCGGAGAGGTCCGAGGTCGTGTCGGCCTCGAGGGTGACGATCGCGTCCTCGTCGGAGGACTCCTTCAGGGCCGAGCGGATGCCGGTGTTGATCGCGGTCCCGAGGCCGCGGTTGACCGTGTGCGTGACGACCGCGAGGTGCATGTCCTGGGCGTGCTCGCGGATCACCTCGCCGGTGCCGTCGGTGGAGCCGTCGTCGACGATGATCACGCGGGCGCCGAGCCGGCGCGCCACCGGCGCCAGGTCGGCGAGCAGGCGGGGGATGTTTTCGGCCTCGTTGTAGGCCGGGATCACGAAGCGGATCACGCCAGGGCCTCGAGGCGGCGGGGGGCGGGAATCGGGATGTCGAGCAGCTCGACCGGGCGGCGGACCGCGGCCGACTCGCGCACGGCCAGGGCCGCGGCCAGGGCCTTGACGCCGTCGTGGGCGCTGACCGGCTCCGGGGTGTCGTCGAGGACACAGCGGCAGAAGGCTTCCAGCTCGGCCTGCAGCGGCTCGGCCTTGGCGAGCGAGAAGCGCACCGCCGCGCCCTCGCCGTCGCCGCGCAGCATCGAGAGCCCGTCCCACTGCAGGGGGGCGCTGGCCGACTCGACGAACCAGACGTCCTGGGTGATGTAGCTCGCGCGCAGCAGGCCGTTCTCGCCGATCAGCATGATCTCCCGCTTCTTCTCGGGGGTCAGCCAGTTGACGTCGAGCAGGCCCAGCGTGTCGCTCTCGCCGGGGGCGCCGAAGCGGGCGAGGCAGGTCAGCAGGTCCTCCTGGGAGCTGTGCAGGAAGCGGCCGCCGTCGGCATAGATCTCGTGGATCGAGAGGCCGAGGACGTGCTGCATGATGTCGAGGTCGTGGGTGGCGAGGTCGATCGCGACGCCGGTGTCCTGGATCCGCGTCGGCAGCGGCCCGACCCGGGTCGCGTGCGCCCGGTAGACCTTGCCGAGGCGGCCGTCGGCGACCAGCTCGCGCAGTTTCGTCACCGCCGGGTTGAAGCGCTCGACGTGGCCGACCATCAGCTTGCGATCGGCTTCGTAGGCGGCGCTGCGCATCCGCAGAGCATCCGGCAGCGTGGTCGCGATCGGCTTCTCGACCAGCACGTGCAGGCCGGCCGCGAGCGCCTCGAGGGCGACCGTGGCGTGATGCTCGGAAGGGCAGGCGATCGAGACCGCGTCCAGCTCGCCGGCGCCGAACTCGATCAGGTCGCGCCAGTTCGAGTACTCGGCGACGCGCGACTCGCCGAGGGCGCGGCGGCGGGACTCTTCGCTCGGATCGGCGACGGCGACCAGCCGCGCGCACTCGATCTGCGAGTAGTTGCGGACGTGGAAAGCGCCCATGCGGCCGCAGCCGATAACCCCGACTCGGAGCTGCTCAGACAATGGAGGCCTCTTTCGCCTTGGCGCCGGACGCCGCGCCTTCGAGATGGGCGACGGTCAGCTCGGCGATTCGCTCGGCCGCGTGGCCGTCGCCGAAGATCGGCGGGCGCTCGACGGGCAGAGGCTGAGCGAGGGCGTCGCGGAACTTCCCTGCGTCGACGCCGACGAGCGTGTTCCATCCCGTCGAGACGGTCTCAATCCACTCCGTCTCCTCGCGCATCGTGATGCACGGCACCCCCCAGAGATAAGCCTCGCGCTGAACGCCGCCGGAGTCGGTCGCGATCGCTCGCGCCCCACGCTCCAGGACCAGCATTTCGGTGTAGGTCAGCGGCCTGCGGACCTCGACGTTGGCCGGGACCTCGAGCTTCCAGTTCTCGATGCTCTTGCGGGTCCGCGGGTGCAGCGGGAAGATCACCCGGCACTCGGCGGCGGCGAGGCAGTCGAGGACGGCCGAGAGGCGCTCGGCGGAGTCGGTGTTGTAGTTGCGGTGGGCGGTGGCGAGGACGTACTCGCCCTCCTCGGTGCCAGCCGGCAGGCGGCTGCGGGTTGCCAGCAGCACGTCGGCGAGGACGTCGCCGGTGACGTGGACGGTCCCATTCACACCCTCCTCGACGAGGACGTCGCGGGCGTGCCCGCAGGGCGCGAAGAGCAGGTCGGAGAGGCCGTCGGTCTCGATCCGGTTGGCCTCCTCGGGCATGTCGGCGCGGTAGCTGCGCAGACCGGCCTCGACGTGGAGCAGCGGCACCCCGGCGGCGACGGCGGCACGGGCGCCGGCGATCGTCGCGTTGGTGTCGCCGCGGACCAGGACCGCGTCGGGGCGCCTGCTCTCGATCACGCGGGCGATGCGATCCTCGGCGACGGCAACCCCCGCCGCGTTGGGCAGCGAGCCGACGCCGAGGTTGAACTCCGGCAGCGGCAGGCGCAGGTCGGCGATCTGAAGGTCGGACATCCCCGGGTCGTAGTGCTGGCCGGTGTGGACCAGGATCTCCTCGACGCAGGTCGAGAAGGCGAGGGAGAGCGGCGCCGCCTGCACGATCTCAGGCCGGGAACCGATGATGGAGACGATCCGAGGAGCCATTTGGAGAATCAACGCACGGGGCGCCCGGCTCTTTGCGCGGCGCCAAAAGTTTCCGGCCTATTAGAAGGTCTCGGGCTTCTTCAATCTCCGGCGAACCGATCGGCCGCAAGTGTTTCCAACTCTCAGGCGTTGTTCGGGAGAAGATGGAGGCACACGGACTTACCCGAACCCCCGAGCAGGGACTCAGCCACCTCGCCAGCGAACCGCGCTCGCTCGCCGCCCTGCGACGGCTGGTCGACATCGTCTTCGCCCTCGGCCTGATCCTGCTCCTGTCGCCGATCCTGATCGCCGTCGCCGTCGCCGTTCGCCTCGACAGCCGCGGCCCGGCCCTGTTCCGCCAACGCCGGGTCGGCCTCGAGGAGCGCGAGTTCACCCTCTTCAAGCTCCGCAGCATGCGCCTCGACGCCGACCCACGCGGCCACCAGGAGTACGTGACCGCGTTGATCAAGGGCAGCGAGGCCGATTCGGACGCGACGCCCGACGAGGACCGCGAGAGCCTCTACAAGCTCGCGGTCGACAACCGGATCACGCCGGTCGGCCGCTGGATCCGGCGCTGGAGCCTGGACGAGCTGCCGCAGCTCTTCAACGTCGTCCTCGGCGACATGACCCTGGTCGGCCCGCGGCCCTCGATTCCCTACGAGGTCGCCGAGTACCCGACCTGGTACCTGCAGCGTTTCTCGGTCAAGCCCGGCCTCACCGGCCTCTGGCAGGTCAGCGGCCGCAGCGAACGCAGCTACGAGGAAATGGTGCGGCTCGACGTTCAGTACACCGAACGCCGCTCGCTCGCCCTCGACCTCTCGATCCTTGTCAAGACCCCGTGGGTCGTCCTCAGCAGAAAAGGAGCAGCGTGAACCCCTCAGGAGCCATAGGCACGATGGTCGTCGGTTACGGCTATTGGGGCCCGAACCTCGTCCGCAACGTCATCGAGCGGCCGGAGTTCCGGCTGATGTGCCTCTGCGAGAAGGACGAGAGCCGGGCTGAAGACTTCCGCCGGCGCCACCCCGGGGTCTGGGTCGAGAGCGATCTCGACGCCGCCCTGGCCGACCCGCGGATCGAAGCGGTGGCGATCGCCACCCCGCCCCACACCCACTACAGCCTGGTGCGCAAAGCGCTCGAGGCCGGCAAGCACGTGCTGGTCGAGAAGCCATTGGCCCGCACCTCCGAGGAGGCGGCGAAGCTGATCGCGCTGGCCGACGAGCTGGAACTGACGATGATGCCCGGCCACACCTTCGTCTACAGCCCCTCTGTCAACAAGGTCCGTGACCTGATCCAGTCCGACGAGCTGGGCGAGATCTACTTCGCGACGTCATCGCGGATGAACCTCGGCCTCTACCAGCAGGACGGGGTCGTCCTCGACCTCGCCCCGCACGACCTCTCGATCCTTTTGCACTGGCTGAACAAGCCGCTGGTCGAGGTCTCCGCCACCGGCCGCAGTGTCTTCCAGGAGGGCGTCCACGAGACTGCCTTCCTGACCCTGCGCTTCGAGGGCGGCACCCAGGCCAACGTCCAGCTCTCCTGGCTGGCGCCGCGCAAGATGCGGCAGATGGTCGTCGTCGGCAGCCGCCGCATGGTCCAGTACGAAGACACCGCCGCCGACGACTCGGTGCGGATCTACGACCGCGGCCTCGACTTCGCCGAGCCGCCCGCCAACTTCGGCGAGTACCGCCTCACCTACCGGACCGGCGACATGGTCGCGCCGCGGGTCGACGCGGTCGAGCCGCTCGGCCAGGAGCTGCGCGACTTCGCCACCGCGATCCACGAGGGCACGACGCCGGTCTCCAGCTCGCGTCTGGGCCTGGAAGTCGTCCTTGGCCTCGAGGCCCTGGAGCAGTCGCTCGCCAACCGCGGCGAGCCGGTCAAGGTGCTGCCCGTCGAGGAGGTCCTGGCTGCGGCCACCCGCCATAGCCACCTCACCCGCAACGGCGACGGCTCCTAACCGCGCAGAACGCTTCTCCTGGCGTCTCAGCCGGCCCTGTGGTCGGCTGGGGCGCCTTTAGTTTTGGCCGGCGGCGCCGCGCCCGTCGGGCGCCACGCCGAGGAACTCGAGCTCGGCCAGGTAGACCAGGACCGTGTGAGCGACCAACTGGCTCATCGTCGTCCGCTGCCGCAGCGCCTCGCGCTCGAGCATCGCCTCGGTTTCGGCGTCGACGGTGAGGTCGAAAGCGACCGCGGCCTCCTGCGGAGCCTGATCGGCCAGGAAGCGCGGGAAGGAGACCGGGCGGCGGCCTGTTTTCAACTTGCCCGCGTAGTGGAAGAGGGCCTTGCGCACGCCGGCAGGGATGTCCCCTCCCAGGTGGGTTTCGATTCCCGAACAGGCAAATTGACCAAGCGCGACTCTCATCAGCCCTCTATGAACTCCTCGGGGGTAGTCAGGATTTCACCCGCCCCTCGAAATTCCTCCTTACTTCCCCCCAATTCATCCTTATTTCAACCCCCCAAAAATCAGTGCAATTCCACACGGAATAGTTGTGCAGCAGGCACCACCTTGAGGCTTAGAACGAATTTTGGACGAATATTGCCATTGACAACCCGGCGTTTGTCCATGAACCTCCCGCATCGTTCAGCTCGAAAGCAACAGGGGATTCGGCCCCACCCTCCAATTTGGGAGATTTTTCTTTTCCGAACCTTTTCAGAATGGGTTGTCGATCTCATTTCATTCAGAGCAATGGCAATTCGTGAAAAACCAGTGGATAAGCATGCGGTGAGCATGCGGGAGAATTCAGATGACCGGTACGCCCAACGACGCATCAGCTCAAGGGGCAAGCCATCTCACCCGGCAAGCCATCGCCCGGGCAAAGGCCGGTGACCCAGAGGGACTGCACTACCTCTTTGTCCGCTACTCGGACGACGTCCTCCGCTATGTGACCAGCTTCGTCCGCGACGCCTACGAGGCCGAAGACATCACTCAGAACGTCTTCGCCAAGCTGATGAAGGCGATCGTCAAATACGAGCAGCGCGAGGTTCCGTTCGACGCCTGGATCCTGCGCGTCGCCCGCAATGCCGCCCTCGATCACCTCCGCGCCAAACGCGCGATCCCGACCGAGGAGGTGCGCCTGGTCGACACCGGCCGCGCCCAGACCGGGCTCGACCGTGGCCGCGCCCTGCGCCAGGCGCTGGAAGAGCTGCCCGAGGATCAGCGCGAGGTGCTGGTCCTACGCCACATCGTCGGCCTCTCGCCGGTCGAGATCGCCGGCACGCTGGACAAGACCGAGAGCTCCGTCCACGGGCTCCACCACCGCGGCCGCCGCTCGCTGCGGGCCAGCCTGGTCGAACTCGACGCGGCGCCAGTGGTGGCGTCGCCCCCGGCCGCCTAGCTTCAGCCGTCGGCTTCGGTCGAGGCGAGGTCGTCGAGGATGCGCTGGGTGATCCGCCCGGCGTCGAGCTCGGCGGCGAGGTAGAAGGCGGCATGCTCGCCCAGCTGCGCGATCGAGACGTCCTGCCTGGCGGCCTCGGTCTCGAATGCGCGCCAGAGGTCGGTCTCGAGGCCGAGCCGCAGCGCGACCTCCTCGCTGACTTCGCTTCCACGTAGGAAGGCGGGGTACGGCCACTCGGGCCGGCTCGCCTCCCGATCGCGCAGGTAGAAGCGGATCGCCAGCTCCATCTTCGCCTCGGCCCGCTCCTGGGCGCCGTCCTTGTTGCTCTCACCCAGCGCTTCGAAGGCGAGCCGGCTCAGCTCCAGGGTCACGAAGCGCATATGGGAGTTCTCGACGCGCTGAACACGGATCTCCTCAATCTTCGGTGCCATCGTGATTACCCCTACCCCTGTAGTCATATTGCCTTCGTCGACTGCCTGTACCCAACCCTTGACGAATTTAACGGATGAAATTCGTACTTACCAAATATTTGTGACCGGTAGGCCCCGGGGCGCCGCCTGCCGGCCGGGAGAGTCAGTCGAGCAGGCCCTCTTCCCGAGCCGAGACCGCCGTCTGCACCAGGGTCTCGGTGGCGTCGAAGCGGGGTTCCCAGCCGAGCCCCCGACGGGCCTTGGAGCTGTCCATCAGCACCGGGGTGCCAAGCGCCGCCGCCCACTCCAACTGCGGCGAGAGGAAGGTGAGCCGCTGGGCGAGGGCGGTGCCGAGGCCGACCGCCTGCCCGGGCACCGGCACGGTCCGCCAGCCGAGGGCGCGGGCGATGTCGCCGACGCTGACCTCGCCGGCGCCGGCGAGGTTGTAGGCGCCCGGCTCGCCGGCGCCCCCGATCGCGGCTGCCAGGGCCCGCGCGACGTCGTCGTGGTGGACGAGCTGCATCGGGGCGCCGATGTCCGGCAGCACCGGCCTCGGCAACGGCAGCCGGCCGAGGCCCCGCCGCAGCCCCGGCAGCGGGTCCCCGAAACGGACGCTCTCGAGGAATTTCTCGATCAGCATCGGCGCCCGCGGGCCGGCGACGATGCAGGGCCTGAAGACGTAGGCGTCCACCCCGCTCCCATTCAGGAGCCCGTCGAGCGTCGCCTCCAGCTCGGCCTTCTGGGCCGAGTAGTAGAAGCTGGCGCTGCCCCGAGCCGGCACCGCCTCGGTCAGCGGCTGCGGGTTGTCGTCGTGGAAGCCATAGGCGGCGACGGAGGAGGCGTAGACGATCCGCTCGACCCCGGCCGCGATCGCGGTCTCGAAGACGTTGCGGCTGCCCTCGAGGTTGATCCGCCGCGTCTCCTCCCTGTCGCCGAAGATCGCGAAGGCGAGGTGGACGACGACGTCGACGCCGTCGAACAGCGCCGCCAGCGAGCCGCGGTCGAGGATGTCGCCGCGCCGGTAGGCGACCTTTGCCCAGCCCTCGGCCGCGGGGTCGAAGGGCCGCCGCGCCATCCCCCGCACCGCGCCGATCGCCGGGTCCAGCTCCAGCTCGCCGAGCAGCGCCAGCCCGATCTCGCCGGTCGGCCCGGTGATGGCGACGGTAAGAGGCATCGATTACCCCGTCCGCGCGCCGTCGCTCAGGCGGCCGGGGTTATGCGGTACGCGTCGAACACGCTCTCGACGTTCCGCAGGCGGGAGATGCAGTGCTTGAGCTGCTCGGTGTCCCCCACCTCGACGACGAACTTGTTCTTGACCATCGGGTGGTTGGTCATGCAGGAGGCGCCGATGATGTTGATCCCGGCCTCGGAGAAGGTGCGGGAGAGGTCCTCGAGCAGACGGGTGCGGTCGTAGGCGTCGATCTGCAGCTCGACCCGGTAGGAGGCCTCGTTTTCGCCTTCCCAACCGACCTCGACAAAGCGTTCGGGCGACTTTTTCAGCGCCTTCACGTTCTTACAGTCGGCGCGGTGGATGGTGATGCCGCGGCCCAGGGAGACGTAGCCGGCGATCTCGTCGCCCGGCACCGGCCGGCAGCACTTGGCCAGTCGCACGGCGACGTTCTCGGCGCCCTTGACGGCGATCCCGTAATTGGAGGCGTCCTTGGTGCGGCGGGCGCGATCCTCGCGGGCCCGGCTCGGCGTCGCCGTGTCCTCTTCGACCGCCTCGCCCGCTTTGAGGCGCTGCATCAGCTTGTTGGCGACGGTCTTGGTCGAGACCTTGCCCTGGCCGAGAGCGATGTAGAAGTCGGTTCCTTTGCGGTAGCCCATCTCGCGGAAGACGTCTGCGAGCAGGGCCGAGCCGGCGATTTTCTGCATCGGGATGCCGCGCGTGCGCAGCGCTTCGTCGAGGCCCTCGCGCCCCTTGCGCTCGGCGTCCTCGCGGCCTTCCTCTTTGAAGAAGGCACGGATCTTGTTGCGGGCGCGGCTGGTCCGCACCAGTTTCAGCCAGTCGCGCGAGGGGCCGCGGTTCTGCTTCGCGGTCAGCACTTCGACGATGTCGCCGGACTTCAGCTGGTAGTGCAGCGGCACCATGCTGCCGTTGACCTTGGCCCCGACCGTGCGGTGGCCGACGTCGGTGTGGATCGCGTAGGCGAAGTCGAGCGGGGTCGAGCCGGCGGAGAGGCTCTTGACTTCGCCCTTGGGGGTGAAGACGAAGACCTCGTCCTCGAAGAGGTCGACCTTGAGCGACTCGAGGAACTCGGCCGGGTCCTGTTCGCCCTCGGCCTCGACCAGCTGCCGCAGCCAGGTCATCTTCTCCCGTTGCGGGTCGCTGCCGCTGCCCTCTTTGTAGGCGACGTGGGCGGCGATCCCGTACTCGGCCAGCTTGTGCATCTCTTCGGTCCGGATCTGGATCTCCAGGGGCTTGCCCTCGGGGCCGATCACGGTCGTGTGCAGGGCCTGGTACATGTTCGCCTTGGGCATCGCGACGAAGTCCTTGAAACGGCCGGGCAGAGGCTTCCAGAGCGAGTGGATGACGCCGATCGCGCCGTAGCAGTCTTTGACCGAGTCGACGATCACCCGCATCGCCGTGAGGTCGAAGATCTCGTTGAACTCGCGGCCCTTCTTCGCCATCTTCGTGTAGATCGAGTAGAAGTGCTTGGCGCGGCCGGAGATCTGCGCCTCGATGCCGACCTGGTCCAGCTCCTCGGCGAGGAAAGCGCCGGCGTCGGAGACGTAGCTCTCGCGCTCGTCGCGCTGCTGGGCGACGAGCTGCTTGATCTCCGCGTACTTGCGCGGGTGCAGGGTGGCGAAGGAGAGGTCCTCCAGCTCCCACTTGATCGCGTGGATCCCCAGCCGGTGTGCCAGCGGCGCGTAGATCTCCAGCGTCTCGTGCGACTTCGCCATCTGTTTCTGCTTCGGCAGGGCGCCGAGCGTGCGCATGTTGTGAAGGCGGTCGGCCAGCTTGATCAGGATCACCCTGATGTCGGTGGCCATCGCCACCATCATCTTGCGGTAGTTCTCGGCCTGGCGCTCGTCACGGCTCTCGAACGACATCCCGGTCAGCTTGGTGACGCCGTCGACCAGCTGGGCGATCTCCTCGCCGAATTCCTCAAGGACGTCTTCGAGGCTGGCGCTGGTGTCCTCCACGGTGTCGTGCAGCAGCGCCGCGCAGAGCGTCGCCGTGTCGAGCCGCATGCCGGCGCAGACCTGGGCCACCCCGACCGGGTGGGTGATGAACTCGTCGCCGGAGTAGCGCATCTGGTCGGCGTGGCGCTCGCAGGCGAAGTCGAAGGCGCGCTCGAGCGCGGCACGGTCGATCGTCGCCACCGCCAGGGCGGTGCCGCCGTTGCTGCCGTTATCGACGACGCTGTCGCTCGGCGAGGAGTCGAACTCCTCGACCACGGCAAAGAGGTCGGCGAGAAGCTCCGAGTGCTCTACGGCTGCTTGGGTCTTGCGAGGTATGGCGCTGCCTCCGAGTGATCTGCTCTGTAGGCGCGAAACGCGGCTGAGCGTTCCAGATCCGTCCCCTCTGAGGATACGACCCCGACGGCTCCGGCGCCGCCTCTGGGCTCACCGGCAACGAGGCCAAGCTCAGCCAGGACGCGGAAGCAGCGGCCGGCGGCCTCGGGCGAGAGCGGCCGGGCGCCGCCTCCCTCCAGCGCCGCGCGCAGCGCCGGGCCGCTCGCCTCGCCGGCCTCGCGCAGGGCGCGGAAGACGGCGGCCACCGCATGGCGCGAGGCGTTCTGCTCGTCGAGGACGGCGAGCGAGAACTCGACCTCCGCGTCGCTCCAGAGCGTGTGCAGGAAACCGCCTGCCTCCCCTTCCAGGGGCCGGGCCACCCGCAGCCTGTCCCGAGGGTTGCGAGGCGGGTCGATCAGGACCACGTGCTCGAATTCGGCAGCGAGGTTCGAGGCGTGGCCCAGCGCCTCGTAGTCGACCAGGGCCAGGCCCGCGCCGGAGCGGGCCGAGAGCCCGCCGAGCGCTTCTCCGGCACAGCGCTGGCAGGCGATTCGGGCGGCGCCGCCGTTGAAGCGGGAAAGGCCGGTGGCGCCGTTTGCCAGCGCTGCCCGGCGCGAGGCATCGGCGCAGACCGCGAGGACGCCGGCGCCGCTGGAGACCAGCTCGGCGATCGCCACCGTGACGCTGCCGCCGTCGCGGACGACGATCCGCTCCCCACCCTCGGGAAGGGTTTGCGCCTCGGCAGGGGACGGGGTCGACCAGCCCTTGTCGCGAGCGGGCCCGAGGGCACGGGTCAACTCCGCTTCGAAGCGCGCCCACCACTCCGGGTCCCCGCAGCCGCAGGCATGCAGCGGGGCCACCTCGCCGACGACCTCGTCCTCGAGCGGGTACAGCTCACGCAGCACCACCCGCGGCTCGACCGAGCCGTTCCAGTGGTTGACCTCGAGCCGCACCGCGGCGTCGACCGGGTCGTCGTCCTCGACCCCGAGCGAGGAGCGGCCAAAGGCGACCCCGAGGGCGCGATGGGCGCCGCTGTGGAGGCTGAAGCGGGCGTGCTTGCCCTCCCCCATCGTCCGCACGTCGCTGACCCGGGCCGAGGGGACCATCAGCCGCACGCCGGGGTTGCCCATCCCGAACGGGGCCAGCTGGCCCAGCTCTTCGGCCAGGCCGAGCCCGAGGCCGACGCCACCGACCATCGCGTCGATCCGCTCGGTGCGGCGCAGGTCGTCAGGGCCGAGGACAGCCGCCGCGTGCGCGACGAAGGCCTCGCGAAAGGCCTCGACGTCCTCCGCCCGCAGCGAGAGGCCGGCCGCGGCGCGGTGGCCGCCGAAGCTGAGCAGGCAGTCGGAGCAGGCCTCGAGCGCGGCGTGCAGGTCGAAGCCCGGAATGCTGCGGCCACTCCCCCTGCCGCCGCCTGCGCCGTCGAGCGAGATCACGACCACCGGGCGGTGGTGACGCTCGACCAAGCGTGAGGCGACGATCCCGACCACGCCCGGATGCCAGTCCTCGCCCGCGAGAACCAAGCCCGGCGCTTCCCGCAGCCGCTTTGGCAGCTCCCGCCGAGCCGCCTCGGCCGCGGTGTCGACCTCCAGCTCCCGCGCCCTGCGCTCGGAGTTGGCCCGCCCCAGCTCCTCCGCGATCTCCTTCGCCCGGCCCTCGTCCCCAGTCAGCATCAGCTCCACCCCGGCATCCGCCCTATACAGGCGCCCCGCCGCATTGATCCTCGGCGCCAACCGGAAGGCCAAGTCACTCTCGTCCAACTGGCTGGGCTCGCACTTCGAAGCCTCCAACAGCGCCCGCAGGCCCACCCGTCGGGTCCGCCGCATCTCCGCCAATCCCCGCTTCACCAGGGACCGGTTCTCCCCGATCAGGGGCACCACGTCAGCCACAGTCGCCAGCGCCACGAGATCAAGATCCGGCTCGGCCTCGTGGGAGGCGTGGGGGGGGGGGGGGGGC
>DASYKN010000078.1:0-18756 GCA_035995325.1 Solirubrobacterales bacterium | reverse complement strand
CACGTCGATCTGGATGTGGTCGATGTGGTCGCGGTTCCAGATCGGCTCGAAGAGGCCGTTGGCGAAGCGCAGGGCGAGGATGTTCTGCGCCGCCTCCTTGCCGAGGAAGTGGTCGATGCGGAAGATCTGCTCCTCGTGCAGATGCTCGTGGAGGAGGTCGTTGAGGCGACGGGCGCTGGCGAGGTCGGTCCCGAACGGCTTCTCCATGATCACTCGCGAGCGATCGGTCAGGCCGGCGGCGCTGAGCATCTGGATCACGTCGGCGGCGGCTGCCGGCGGGACGCTGAGGTAATGCAGCAGCTCGGCCTCGCCGCCCAGCTCCTTCTCCGCCTTGCTGACCGCGTCGGTGAGCCCGCCCGGGCCGGCCGAGTGCGGCACGTAGGAGAGCCGGCTGCAGAAGCCGTGCCAGTCCTCCTCGCTGAAGGCGTGGCGGGCGAACTGGCGACAGGCGTCCTCGGCGAAGTCCTGGAACTCGGCGCTGCCGATCTCCTCCATCGAGACGCCGACGATCCTGAACTCCGGCATCAGGCCCGCCTGGGAGAGGCGCAGCATGCCCGGCAGAAGCTTGCGGCGAGCGAGGTCGCCGGTCGCGCCGAAGATGAGGACTACGTGCGGGGGTAGCTCCAAGCCGGCAGCTTAGCCCGGCTAGTTGTCGGAGCCGGCGCGGTCCCAGACGTACAGCTCGAGCGCCTCGACAGCGAGCTGCATCAGGCGCGGCGGGGAAAGCAGGCTGAGGACCAGCTCCAGCGCGTCCTCCTCGGTGACCCCGGCGTCGACGGCCTCCTCGCCGCGGAAGCCGGCGGCGAGCTTGAGGGCCTCGCGGCGGTTCTCGCCGAGCGAGCCGAAGGCGCCCATGAGGAAGTCGCAGTTGGGAATCGGGTGGCCGACCTCGAGCGACCCGTGCCAGGCGGCGAGCATCGAGAGGTCGTGTTCGTCGAGCTCGGAGATCGCCTTCGCGTAGTGGACCTCGAGCTCGGCGTCGGGAATCTCGTCGACCCAGGAGCGGACCGCCTCGCCGAGCAGCTGGCGACGGGCCTCGCGGCCGACGGAGTCGGAGATAACGCGGACGGCGTCGGCTGGGTCTACGAAACAGAGGGACATGAGCTGATGCGCAATCTAGAGAGGGCGGTAGACGGCAAAACGGACGCGGTAAAGCCCCGCTTTGCGGCTTTGCGACGGGCTCTGCGGCACATTCGGCGTGCGCCGGAGGCCGACCTATGCTGAGTCGCTTGCCGCTATGCCCCTGAAGCTGATCCAAGGACCCCCGAACTCTGGCCGCGCCGGGCTGATCCGGCGCCGCTTTGCCGCGGCCGCGGAGCTGGACCCGGTCCTCGTCGTGCCCAACGTCGACGACGTCTTCGCCTTCGAGCTGGAGCTCTGCGCCGGGGGCGCGGCCCTGGGCGGGGCGACGATGACCTTCGGCGCCCTCTTCCGCACCGTCGCCACCGCGGGCGGGGTGCCGCCGGGGGGCGAGCTTTCCCCCGCCCAGCGGCTGCGGGCGATCGCGGTGGCGGTGGCCGCCCGCCGCGCGAGGCTGGGACCGCTGCGCCGCTCCGCCTCCAGGCCCGGCTTCGCCCGCGCCTTCGCGCGGCTGCTGGACGAGCTGCAGGCAGCGGGCATCGAGCCGGCGGCGGTCGAGGCCAGCGCCGCGACCCTCGAGGGATCCGCCTACCTCAGCGACATCGCCGCCCTCTTCGCCGGCTACGCCGAGGCCCGCGACCGCAGCGGCCGCGTCGACTCTCACCAGATCGCCCGCGAGGCGATCGCGCTGCTGCGCCGCGACGGCGGCTCCTGGGGCGAGCGGCCGGTCTTCCTCTACGGGCTCGACGACCTCACCAACAACCAGCTCGACCTGGTGGCGGCGCTGGCCGAGCGGACCGAGGTGACGGTGGCGCTGCCGTTCGAGCCCGGCAACGCGGCCCTGGCGGCCCGTGCGCGGCTGCTCGCGGAGCTGGAGGCGCGGATCGGCGCCGCCGAGGTGACGCGGACCGAGGCCGACCCGGACAACACTCCCAGCCCGCTGCTCTTCCACCTCGCCCGCGGGTTCGGCAGCCAGGGCGCCGAGCCGCGGGAGCCGAACGGGGACCTGCTGCTGCTCAGCTCGGCCGGCGAGCGCGGCGAGGCCGAGGCGATCGCGACCGAGGTCTCGCGGCTGGTCGCCGCCGGCGCCGACCCGGCCGAGATCGCAATCGCCCTGCGCGACCCGGCCCGGCGCGGCCCGGCGATCGCCGCGGCGCTGGAGGCGAACGGGGTCGCGGCGGCGCTGGAGGCGGAGCTGCCGGTCGCCGGCAGCGCGGTCGGCGGCGCGCTGGTGGCCCTGCTGGAGGCCGAGTTCGGCAGCGGCCGGGCCAGCGACCTGCTGCGCTACCTGCGCGGGCCGTCGGGCTTCTCCCCCAACCGGGTCGACTGGCTGGAGCGGGCGCTGCGGCGGGGCCGGGTCGAGGACGCGGAGACGGCGCTGGCGCTCTGGCAGGGAGAGGAGGGCGAGCCGCCGCGGGACCTGCTGCGCCTGCGCGAGGCCGCCGCCGACTCGCCTGCGGCCCTCTCGGCGACGGTCGCCCGGCTGGCGGCGACGATGGCGGCGCGGCCGCTGCGCGACGGCGGCGACGGGCCGATGCCCGAGCAGGGCGATGGGCTGGAGCTGCGGGCGGCCGGGGCGGTCGCCGACGCGCTGGCCGAGCTGGCCGAGCTGGGGCCGATGGCGCCCGGCCCGGCGGAGCTGGCGGCGACCGTCGCCGACCTTGAGTTCCGGGTCTGGAGCGGCCCGGTCGAGGGACGGGTGCGGATCGCCAGCCCCTACCGGCTGCGCGCCGGCCGCTTCGACCACGTCTTCGTCGCCTCGCTGCAGGACGGCGAGTTCCCACGCCGCGACCGCGGCGGCGACCCCTTCCTCGCGGAAGCGCAGCGGGGCGCGCTGGGGCTCGAGCCGCGTCGCGACAGCGAGGCCGAGGAGCTTTACCTGTTCGCGGTCTGCCTCTCGCTGCCGCGCCAGCGCCTCGTCCTCTCCTACCGCGACAGCGACGAGAACGGCGGCGCCGAGGCGCGCTCGCCACTGCTGGACGAGCTGCGGGTGCTGCTGGCGCCGGCGCCGGACGGCGCCCAGCCCGACCCGGTCGAGGTGGCGATCACCCGCAGCCGCGACCTCGCGCGCGTCGTCCACCCGCTGGCCGAGGCGCCCTCCGAGGACGAGCTGGCGCGCGCCGCGGCCGCGCACGGGCCGGCGGCCGACAGCGCGGCGCTGCTGGCCGCCGCCGGGGTGGAGGGACCGCGGGCGGCGCGCGTCTCCGCCCGGCTCGCCGCTGCCCGCAGGGCCGAGGCCGCCGCACGCGCGCCGGGCCCTCTGACGAACCCGGCGGCACTGGAATCGCTCGCCGCCGTCCCCGCCTACGGCGGCACCACGCTGGAGCTGTTCGACTCCTGCTCCTACCGCTGGTTCACCGGCCACGAGCTTGACCCGCAGGCGCTCGAGCCCGCTCCCGACCCGCTGGTGCAGGGCGGGCTGATGCACGCCACGCTCGACCGCCTCTACCGCGAGCGGCCCGGCGGCGACCCCCTCCCCCGGCCCGGCTCGCTCGCCGCCTGGACGGCGCGGGGGCGGGTGCTGCTGGCCGAGGAGGTGGCCGAGCGCGAGCTGGGCCTGCACCCGGCCGAGCGGGCGATGGGGCGGCGGGTCGAGCGGCTGCTTGAACGCTTCCTCGCCGAGGAGGCCGGCCGCGAGACCGGCGGCTTCGAGCCCTGGCTGCTGGAGGCGAGCTTCGGCGCCCGCGAGGTCGACAGCGAACGGCCGGCGCTGGACCTCGGCGGCTGGGGGCTGCACGGGGCGATCGACCGCGTCGACCGCGCCGCCGACGGCCGCGCCGTCGTCATCGACTACAAGCTCTCGGGCTCGGTGACGCCGCTGGAGAAGTTCGAGGAGCGGGCGAAACTGCAGCTGCAGCTCTACCTGCTGGCGGTCGCCGAGCACTGGGGCGCGGACCCGGTCGGCGGCATCTACCACCCGTTGCGCGGGACCTCGGTGCGGCGCCCGCGCGGCGCCGTCCTCGAGCAGGCGGCCGGGGACCTCTCCGGCTACGGGCTCTACGACCGCGACCTCGTCGACGCCGAGGGCTGGGAGCAACTGCTGACCGAGGCGCGCGAGCGGGCCGGCGAGATCGTCGCCCGCATGCGCAGCGGCGAGATCCGCCGCGACCCGGGCCCGCGCCACGGCCTGCGCGGGCACGACGTCTGCCCGCCCTACTGCACCTTCGCCCCGATCTGCCGCCGCGACCGCGCTCCCCAGTACGTCGAGGACGAGGAAGTGGAGGAGCGGTGAGCGAACGCGCGCCCACTCCGGAGCAGGCGGCGGCGATCGCCGTCAGCGGCCACGATGTCCTGCTCGAGGCCGGCGCCGGCACCGGCAAGACCGGGGTGATGGTCGACCGCTACTGCCGCCTGATCTGCGACAAGGGGGTCGCGCCCGACGCGATCCTCGCCTTCACCTTCACCGACAAGGCGGCGGCGGAGCTGCGGCAGCGGATCCGGGCCGAGTTGGCGCGGCGGGCGGAGGCCGGCTCGGAGCGGGCCCGGGAGCTGCTGGCGGCGATCGGCGGCGCCTGGGTGACGACGATCCACGGCTTCTGCAACCGGCTCCTGGCCGGGCACCCGGTCGCCGCCGGGATCGACCCCGGCTTCCGCGTCCTCGATGCCCCGGAGACGGCCCGGGCCGCGCGCGAGGCCTTCGACGAGGCCCTGCGCGAGTTCCTCGCCCTCGACGACCCCGCCGATGGGCCGATAAGTCCTCCGATAGGCGGCATTTCGGCCCGTCGGCGGCGGGAGGGGCGCGAGGAACTCGTTGCCGCCTATGAGATCGACGGGCTGCGGGCGCTCGTCGCCGGCGTCCACGCGGAGCTGCGCAGCCGCGGCGAAGCCGCGCCGCGGCTGCCCGAGCCGCCGCCCAGCGACCCGGTCGAGGCAATCGCGACGACGATCGAAGCCGCTGGGCTGGCGCTGGAGGAGATGAAGGAGAGCGACCCAAAGCGCGAGCTGGTCGAGCGGGCGCTGGCGCGCCTGAGCGAGCCCGGGGACCCGCCAAGCCTCGACGAGCTGCGGGCGTTGGGAACCAGCAGCAAGGCAAAGGCGATCGCCCCCTACCGGGAGGCGATCGACGCCGCGGTCTCGCGCTGCGCCGAGGCCGGCGAGGGAGGCGAGGCCTACCGCCACCTGGGCGAGCTGCTGGAGCTGTTCTCGGCCCGCTTCGAGGCGGCCAAGGAACGGCGCGCCGGGATCGACTTCGAGGACCTGCAGGTGCTGGCGGCGCGGCTGCTGGAGCGGGCCGAGGTCGGCGAGGCCTATCGCAGCCGCTTCAGCCACCTGCTCGTCGACGAGTTCCAGGACACCAACCGCCTGCAGCTGCGGCTGATCGAGGCCCTACGCGGGCCGCGCAGCGAGCTGGTCGTGGTCGGCGACGAGTTCCAGTCGATCTATGGCTTCCGCCACGCCGACCTCGAGGTCTTCCGCCAGCAGCGCCAGCGGGTCGCCGAGCGGCCCGACGCCGAGCTGATGGAGCTGAGCGGCAACTTCCGCTCGCGGCCGGAGCTGATCGGCGCCGTCAACCTCTTCGGCACCGCCCTGCTCGGCGGCTCCTACCGGCCGCTGCGGGTGGGAGCGCCCCCAGAACAGCTCGCCGACGGGCCGATAAGTCACCCCACGGGCGACATTTCGGCCCATCGACCGCCGGTCGAGATGTTGCTGACGGCTCGCGAGGGGTGGGACGAGGAGGGGATCGAGTTGGAGCCGGCGATCGACGGGCGCACGCCGCTCAACTGCCTGGCCGAGGCCCGCGCCGTCGCCGCCCGCCTGCGCGAGCTGGCCGACAGCGGCGTCGGCCGCGGCGAGATCGTGGTGCTGCTGCGCGCCTTCACCCACCTCGACGCCTACGAGGACGCGCTCGAGCGCGCCGGGCTGCGCCCCTACGTGGTCGGCGGCCGCGGCTACTGGTCCCAGCAACAGGTCGCCGACGTCTGCGCGCTGCTGGCGACGATCGCCAACCCGCTCGACGACCAGGCGCTCTTCGGCGCCCTCGCCTCCCCCGCCTGCGGCGCCGCCCCGGACACGCTCTGGCTGCTGCGGATGGCAGCAGGGAAGCGGCGCCACGTCTGGCCAGCGCTGGAGCGGGCGGCCGGGGACGGCGAGGCGGAGCTGGCCGAGCCGGAGCGGCTCGAGCAGATCCCGGCCGGCGAGCTGGAGCTGCTGCGCCGCTTCGTGGCGAGGATCGGGGAGCTGCGCGAGCGCGGCCCGCGCCTTCCCCTCGCCGGCCTGATCGAGGCAGCGACGACGGCGACCGGCTACGACCTGGCGGTGCTGATGCGGCCGGCCGGGGAGGCGCGCTTCGCCAACGTGCGCAAGCTGATGCGGTTGGCGGCCGAGTTCGAGGCGCGCGAGGGCCGCGACCTGCGCGGCCTGCTCGACTTCCTCGCCGCGCGGGCGGAGAGCGACGCCGAGGCCCAGGCCGCGACCGCCGCCGAGGGCCACGATGGGGTGCGGATCATGACCGTCCACAACGCCAAGGGCCTGGAGTTCGACGTGGTCGCGGTCCCCGACCTCTCGCGCAGCCTGCTGGCCGGGGCGCGGCCGCCGCTGCTGACCCTGGGGCGGGAGCAGCCGCCGCGGGTGGGGATGCAGCTGCGGCGGCTCGGCAGCGGCGCGGTCAACCTCTTCGACTACGCGGAGCTGTGCGACGAGGCGCGCGAGCGCGACTCTGAGGAGGGGCTGCGGCTGTTCCACGTCGCCGCCACGCGGGCGCGGCAGCGGCTGATCCTCAGCGGCGTCGTCAAACCCGAGGCCGGGCGCGAGACGAAGCCGGGGACCCCGGTGATCGAGCGGCTGGTCGAGGCGCTCGGCGTGCCGCGCGACGCCGAGGCGAGCGTCGAGGTGCCGGCGCCGGAGCCGCGCCCGGGGCTCGACGTGAGCTTCCCCCCGTCGCAGATCGCGGTCCACGTCAACCTGCCCTCGCCGCAGCGCGCGGCGGAGCTGCGCGAGGTCCGCCGGGACGCCGCCGCCGACCGCCCGCTTGGCGAGGGCCCGCCGCCGCTGGTCGAACGGCGGCCGCCGATCGTCCCCAGCCGCCCCCTCTCCTACACCGCGATCTCCGCCTACGAGGAATGCCCTTACCGCTTTTACATGGAGCGCGTGCTTGGCCTCGGCGAGCGCGTTCGTTCCTTGTCACCCACAGGGTTACAAGCGACGAACGCGCTCGCGGGGGACGGGGCGCTGACGCCGAGTGGGCGTGAGGAGCGAAGCGCCCGCGGCGCGGCCGTCCACGCGCTGCTGGAGTGGAGCCAGGCGAATGGCTGGGCAGAGCCCTCGGAGGAGCTGGCGCGCCGCCACGCCGTCGCCGCCGGGCTCGACCCGGACGCGGCCGACCCCGCAGCCCTGCTCGGCCCGGTCCGCGATTGGCTCGGGTCAGCGCTGCGGGCGCAGATCGGCGCCAATGCCGAGCGGGTGCGGGCCGAGGTGCCGATCCTGCTCGGGGTCGACGGCAACGTCCTGCGCGGCTCGATCGACCTGCTGGTCGAGCGCGCGGGGGAGCCGCCGCTGGTCGTCGACTACAAGACCGACCGCCTCGGCGCCGGCGACCCCGAGGGGCACGCCGCCCGCTACGAGATCCAGCGTGCGATCTACGCCCTCGCGGTGGCCGAGTCGCTGAGCGCGCCCGAAATAGAGGTTGCCTACGTCTTCCTTGAGCGGCCCGAGCAACCGGTCCTCACCCGCCTCGGCCCCGCCGAGCTTGAGTCCGCCCGCCAACGCCTGGCAGCAGCCGTCTCCCGCATCGGCGCCGGCGAGTTCCCCGTCGCCCCACCCGAGCAACGCACCTGGGACCTCTGCCGCGGCTGTCCGGCCCTGGGCCGCCTCTGCTCAGGGCCCGAAGCCCGCGAGCCCGAGCCGGTCGTCTAGGCGCTGGGCTCGGCCGAGGAGTCGAGCCGCGCCGCCAGCTCGTCGAGCTTTAGCTCCTTCAGCCCCTCGCCCACCGCGTCCAACTCGGCCGCGCAGTAATTGACCAGCTCGCGGCCCTCGCCGCAGAGGTCGAGCGTCTCGCGCAGGCCCGCCTGGCCGGAGTCGAGCCGGTCGATGATCTCCTCCAGCCGCTCCACCGCCATCTCATAGCTCTCAGGTTTCTCGCTCAACGTCTCCCTCGATCCTCGCTTGCACACGGCCGTCCGCGAACCGCAGTCTTACCGCCGCCGCGGCGCGTGCGGCGTCGGCCGTCGTCACCGGCGCCCCCGCGGCCGTCTCGGCCAGCGCGTAGCCACGCTCCAGGGTCCGCTCCGGGTCGTGGGCGCGGAGGGTCACGGCCGCTTTGCGCAGGGCCTCGCGCCGGCGCGCCAGCGCCCGCGTCGCCGATAGCTCGATCGCGGCGCCGCGCTGCAACTCGGCCGCCCTCGCGACAGCGGTCCGCTCGACCCCTCGGCGGCGGGCGCGGGCGAGGACGACGGTCGCGATCCGCCGCTGGAAGCCGGCGCGTTCGCCGAGCCCGCGTTCGGAGGAGGCGCGGATCTCGCGGATCTTCTGGTTGAGGGCTCCACGCTCGCGCTGCAGCGCCCGGGCCGGGCCGCGGGCCAGCGCCGCCAGGTGGCGGGCGCGGGCGCCGATCGCCCCCTCCCCCACCCGCCGCAGCGAGGCGGTGGCGCGCTCGAGGTCGCGGCGGGCGGCGCCGCAGTCGAGCGGCACCGCCGCCTCGGCGGCGTGGGTCGGGGTCGAGCAGGCGACGGCGGCGACGTCGTCGATCAGGGTCGTGTCGCGCTCGTGCCCGATCGCGCTGACCACCGGCACCCGCAGCATCGCGACCGTGCGGCAGAGCGTCTCGTCGCAGAAGGCCCAGAGGTCGGCGAGGCTGCCGCCGCCCCTGGTGACGACGATCGCCTCGATCTCCGGCCGCGCCGCCAGGCCCTGGATCGCCGCCGTGATCGCCGGCGCCGCGTGCCGGTCCTGGACCGGGGCGAAGGCCCAGACGACGGTGCCGCCCCAGCCGCGGCGGGCGAGGCCGGCGAGGAGGTCGCGGCGGGCGGCGCCGGACTCGGCCGTGACCACGCCGATCGCCCGCGGCAGCTGTGGCCGCGCCAGCTGCTTTTGCAGCTCGAACAGGCCCTCGGCGCGCAGCTGCTTGCGCAGCGCCTCCAGCCGCGCCAGCAGGTCGCCCTCGCCGGCCAGTCGCACATGGGTGGCGCGGAAGCTGAAGCCGGGCGAGGCCTGGCCGCCGCCGGGGTAGTAGTCGGGCCCGCCGGAGATCACCAGTTCGGCCCCGTCGCGCAGCGCCCCCTCCGGCAGCCCCGCCTTCTCGAGGTCGTTGAGCCAGATCGCGCAGGGGACGGCGCCCTGGCTGTCGCGCAGCTCGAAGTAGGCCTGGACCTTGCTGCGGCCGACCCCGGTCACCTCGCCGATCAGCTGCACCCGCGCCCGCTTGCGCATCTCCTCCTGCAGCCGGCGCGCGTAGCGCCCTACGGGGAAGGGCCCGGGCAAATTGGGCCCGGCCTGCGGGATAACCGCGCCAAGCTCGATCTCCCCTTGTTCCACGCGCTGAGGCTAGAGGGTCAGCCGGCTTGCTTCCAGCGCTTCGCCCAGACCCGCAGCTCGCGGATCGAGGGGCCAAGCTCCGCGCCGATCGCGGTCAGCGAGTAGGTGACCCGCACCGGCGTGCCGGCTTCGACCTCGCGCTCGACCAGGCCTTCCTGCTCCAGCTCCCGCAGGCGTTGGGAGAGCAGGCGGTCGGAGAGGCCGGGAACCGCCCGGACCAACTCGCCGAAGCGCATCGGCCGCTCGGTCAGAGCGCTGACGATCGCCCCGGTCCAGCGTTTGCCGATCAGCTCGATCGCGGCGTGGAAGTGGGGGCAGACGGCGCCCGGCGCGCCGGCGGCCGGGGCCTGGGTGGAGCTGACTGGTTCCACAGCAACGAGCTTACTGAACGTAAGTGATGGGCTTTGGCGAAATCAATCGGTGCAGGGACCGGTCGAGACCGAGGCCGCGGTCTTGGCGAGGGCATCGCGAACGTCCTCGGCCGGAATCGCGAAGCCGCCGCGCGTCCCCGAGGTGGTCGCGGCGAAGACGGTGCCGACGGCGCGGCCGCGGGAATCGACCAGCGGCCCACCGGAGTTGCCGCTGCGCACCCAACCGCGCAGGGCGACGATCGTGCGGTTGACCGGGCCGTTTCTATAGGAGTCCTCGCTGATCGTCGCGCGGGTATCGCCGAGGCGCGCCGGGACGACCCCGTAGGGGCCGTTTTCGGGATAGCCGAGGACGGCGGCGCGAGAACCCGGGTCGCGCCGCTCGGAGATCGGCAGGGTCGGCATCGTCGCGTTGACCCGCAGCAGCGCCAGGTCGTCGCTCGGGTCGTAGTAGACCGCGGTCGCGTCCAGCTCGGCGCCGCCGGCGGTGGAGACGGTGGTGTCGCTGGAGCCGGCGAGGACGTGCGCGTTGGTCACGATCAGGTCCGGCCGCACCGCCCAACCCGAGCCCTCGATCCCGAGGCCGCAGGCGGTCCCCAGCACCCGCACCACCGCGCCCCCGGCGGCGAGGACCTCGGGGTCGGTGGCGATCCCCGGGTCGGGCGGCGGCACCGGCGCCGCCGGCTCGTCCACCGATGGCGCCGGGTCGACGCGGTCGAGGACGTTGAGGACCGGCCCCGACGGCGGCAGCACCCGGTTGAGGCTGCGCAGGATCAGCGACTCCTGGACGTCGGCGCGCAGGCGCGCCGTCCCGTGGGCATGCAGGGCGACAGCGCCGAAGACCCAGGCGAGGCCGAGCGCGACCGAGGCGATCAGCGCCGCGCCGCCGGCGCCGTCGGCGAGGTGCAGCACCGGGCGCCGAATCAGCTTCGCCCTCACCCCCAGCGCGAAGCTCTCTACCGCGACCGCGACCAGGGCACCCGCCAACAGCGCCCCCAGGGCCGCGAAGAGCGGCGTGTAGGGCGAGCGGGCGCCCTCCGCCAGCACCATCGGGGCGACCCGGCTGCCGGCGAAGGCGCCGAGGCCGAAGCCGACCAGGGTCATCGCGCCGACGATCAACCCCTGCCGGTAGCCCCAGAGGGCGAGCGCGATGGTGAAGGCGACGATCGCCCAATCGAGCACGGTCATCAGTGAATAGAAGCACGCAGGCGACCGCTCTATTACCTTTCACTCAGTGAGTAAGTTGTCACCCGAGGTGGAGCGGCGACGTCGCCTCGTCACCCGCACGCTCCCCCTCGCGGTCATCGCGGTCGTCGCCTTCGTCTGGGGCGCCGCCGCCGGCGCCCCAGGCTCGCCGGAAAAGGAAGCCGCCGACCGCTTCGCCAGCGCCTGGGAAGGCGGCCATTTCGCCTCCATGTACGAGGAGCTGAACCCCGCCTCGCAGGCGAGGATCGGGGTCAACGACTTCGTCCTCGCCTACCGCGAAGCCGAGGAGCTGGCGACGGTGCGAGCGCTCGAGCCCGGCTCGGCCCACGATTCCAGCTCCCGCGACGGCAGCACCGTGGTGCCGGTGCCGGTGACCGTCTCCAGCGTCGCCTTCGGACGCTTTGAAGACGAGGTCGAACTCCCCTACGCCGAAGGCGGCATCGAATGGGACCCGAGCCTGGTGATGCCGGGCCTGCGCACCGGCGAGCATCTGGAAAGCAAGATCGAACTGGCGGCGCGGGCGGCGATCCTCGCCGCCGACGGCAGCACTCTGGCCGAGGGCCCGGCCGAGGAACGCGAACACCCGCTCGGCAGCGCCGCGATCGACGTCGCCGGCGAAGTCGGCGAACCCAGCGAAGAAGACCTGCCGGCGCTCGCCCGCAAGGGCTTCGGGCCCGACACCCCGGTCGGCGTCAGCGGCCTCGAGCAGGCCTTCAACACCCGCCTCGCCGGCCGCCCCGGCGGCGAACTGCTGGCGGTCGGCGAAAGCGGCGGCGCGGCGCGCACGATCGCCGCCGCGAAGCCGAAGGCGGGAGCGCCGGTGATGACCACGATCGACCCCGAACTGCAGGAATCCGCGGTCTCGGCCCTGGCCGGCCGCTCCGGCGGCATCGCCGTCCTCGACGCCCGCAACGGCGACGTCCGCGCCCTCGCCGGCCAGGCCTTCTCGGCCCCGCAGCCCCCTGGCTCCACCTTCAAGATGATCACCTCGGTCGCCGCCCTGGAGAAGGGCGTGGTCTCGCTTGACGACGAATTCGAAATCACCAACGGGGTCAACGTCGGCGGCCGCTTCCTCAACAACGCCAACGGCGAGTACTGCGGCGGCACCTTCCGCCAAGCCTTCGCCGAGTCATGCAACGCCGACTTTGCCCCGCTCGGCCCGAAGATCGGCAACGACGAACTGGTCGCGGCGGCGGAAAGCTTCGGCTTCAACTCTCCTCCCACCCTCTACGCGCCGCAGATCGTGCGCGAAGTGGACCCGCCGGAGTCGACGATCCCGACCGAGATCGGCGAAGAAATCGACCTCGGCGTCTCCGCGATCGGCCAGGGCGAAGTGCTGGCGACGCCGCTGCAGATGGCGAGCGTGGCGCAGACGATCGGCAACGACGGCGTCCGCATGCCGACCTCGATCGTCGCCAACAAGAAACTGCGCCCCCATGCCGAGCCGGTGCGGGTGATGTCGAAGAAGCTGGCCGCCGAGATGACCGAACTGATGACCGGGGTCGTGACCGAAGGCACCGGCACCGCCGGGGCGATCCCCGAGGCCCAGGTGGCGGGCAAGACCGGCACCGCCGAGCTGGGGCCGAAGCCGGGCCAGGAGGAAGAGGAAAACCCGGTTCAGATCAAGGACGCCTGGTTCGCCGCCTTCGCCCCGGCCGAGAAGGCGCGGCTGGCGGTCGGGGTGCTGCTGATCGAAGCCGAAGCCGCCGGCGGCGAAGTCGCGGCGCCAGCCGCGGCCCAGGTCCTCTCCACCGGCCTCTAGCCGGCGACAGCGCCGCTAGAGGTCGAGCGTGACCTCGGCGCTTTCGCCATCGGCGCCGGGGATGTGCAGGGTCAGCGGCCGGTTGTCGGAGGCCGCGGAGGGCAGCAGGAAGATCGCCACCGAGCCCTCGATCGGGCCGAGGTCCGGAGTCGAGTCCAGCACCGGCACCTGTTCCTGTGGTTCGACTTCGCCGCCGAACTCGAGCGCGTAGAGGCTTTCGCTTGGCAGCACGTGGTACTCGGCGTGGTCGGCGTCGGTGATCGTCAGCGTCGAGGGCAGCGTCTGCGGGTCGTCGCTTTCGTTCTGGACTTCGAAGAAGACGCCGAAGTAGGTGGACCCCTCGGGCGGCGGCGCCTGCCCGACCAGGTAGGCGGAGTCCTCGTTGTCGGCCGGGTTCAGGTAGCGCGAGAAGGTGACGTTGAAGGCAAGCTCGCCCAGCTCGACCGGCTCGCCCTCGACCACGTCCTTGGAGTCGCTCGAGTAGCCGCAGGCGGAAACGCCGACCACGAGGGCGGCGAGGGCCAGGGCGGCGAGCAGCGGCAGGACGAGTCGGCGGTTCACGAGCATTTGCGGCGCGGAGTCTATTAAGGGATGCCGGTCGCGTATCTGTTGCCCCCGGCGACGGCGATCCGCTCGCGTCCCCAGGCGCCGCTCTCGAGCCCCTCGCGCAGCCGCTTCAGCGCCTCGCGCCAGCCGCGCTCCTGCCAGACCGAGCCGGCGGAGAGGACCTCGAGGCCGCGGTCGAGCGGATTCGCCGGCTTGGTCCAGTGCGACAGCCGCACCGCGGTCAGCGAGCCGGGCCCCTCGGTCAGCTCCCAGGCCGTGTGGGTGGGGATGCGGTTGACGCGGCCGCCCTGTCCCCGCTCGATGATCCGGAAGGGAGGCTCCAGCTCGACGATCGTCGTGTCCATCCAGACCTTGCGCAGCGGCGCCTGCACGCGGAAGCGGGCGCCGGCGCCGATCCCGACCGCGTCGATCCGGGTGAGGTGGAAGTCGGAGAGGAAGTGGTGGGTGAAGGCAGGGCGCGCAGAGAGGTCGCAGAGGAACTCGAAGACCCGCTCGCGCGGGACGTCAATCTCGGTTTCGGCGCGAATCGGTCCCATCGCGAGGCGATTCTATTCGTCGCCCTGCCGCCACGACCACATCATTCGATTTGAGTGACGGGAGGGCAGGCGGGCGCTAGGATCGACCGCAGGGACGCAGAGAGGAGGACCCCATTTTCGAAAGCGTCAGCAGCAGCCCGCTCGATGATCGCTACGAGACTGGCTCCACCCCCGGCGAGGGCACCTTCTTCTGCCTGATCTGCGGCTCGCAGCTGGCGATGGAGGAGACCGACGAGCTGCCCGCCTGCTCCGGCTGCGGCGGCGCCCAGTTCCGCCGCGACTCGATCTTCAGCGCCCACCAGGACCACGGCCAGGCGACCAGCGAAATGCCCGTGCCCGCCAGCGGCGGCGCCCCCGAGTGGCTGGCGCAAGCCCGCGAGGACTGCGCCCCCGGCTACTGGCTGGCGCTGCAGGCCGATGACGGGGAGGTCCTCACCTTCGCGATCGAACGCGGCTGGACGCGGATCGGCCGCAGCCCCAACGCCGACCTCCGCCTCGACGACCCCAGCGTCTCCCGCCGCCACGCCCTCGCCGTCGCCGAGCCCGGCAAGCCGCTGCGAGTCCTCGACGACCGCAGCCTCAACGGCCTCCTGCTCAACGGCGAGACAGTCGAGTGGGCGCCGCTGCACGACGGCGACGAACTGACCGTCGGCCGCTTCCATCTCTACGTGCTGGAGCGGTAAGCCGCAAATTCCGGCCACCGCCGTCCCTAGGATGGCCCTCGTGAATGCCGCACCCAACCCGGCCGACCCCTCCCTGCCCGCCGGCGTGCAGGGAATCTCCGCCGCCGCCGACCGCGCCCGGGCCGAGCTGCACGCCGAGATCGAGCGCGTCCGCGAGGGCGTCGAAGAGATGCTCTCCGAGCAGAGCCAGCCGCTCGACCTCGACCTGCGCCGCGAACTCGACAGCATCCGCGAGGAAACCCGCCTCTACGTCAAGAAGCGGGTGCGCAAGACGGAGAAGAAACTGGAGCGATCGATCCAGAAGATCGACGACCGCACCACCCAGCTCGCCCAGCGCATCGACCAGGTCGAGGCCGATCGCGAGGCGGCCGAGTTCCGCATCCACAGCGACACCGAGCGCATGCTCGACGGGTTGCTGAGCGAGGTCCGCTCGATCGCGGATCTACTGACTCAAGGCCCTTCGTAGGGCGGGGCCGGGCACCCCTGCCGGCCCAGCTTTTGGAGGGTGGCCTGGGGTCGTCCGAGAAATCACGGCTCAGGGCAACGCCGCGGGAGCTTCCGGGGGCGATGGCTCCGAGGGGGGCAGTTGGTCGACGAGCTCGTCCATCCTGGCGCTGACCAGGCTCTCCACTTCGGCGGCCTCAGTGTCCCCCACCGTGACTTTGAAGCTGGCCTTCATCTGCTCGATCAACATCTGCGCCGCGAGGATCGTGTCCGAGGGTTTGGGATCGGGCGGATCGATCAATCCTTTGGCGACCGTGCGCGGCAACACGCGCCACGCATAGACGAGTAGCAGCAACGCGCCGAGCCCGAAGAAGATCCAGAGATTGCTCTCGATCCCGCCAAGGTCGAGCGCCTTGCCGGTGCGGAAGACCACCCAGAGCTCGCCGAAGGCTGCGGCGAGGGGGATGATCGAGGCCAGGACCATCCCGCCGAGGCTGTAGTAGTCCTTGGGCACCTCGCCCTCGCTCGACGGCTCCGTCTGCTGGTCCTCGACCCGGGTCGCTTCGAGGACCAGCGGGGCAGCGGCGATCATTGCCACCGCGATCGCCGCCCCGACGGTCGCCAAGGCGATTGCGTCTTTGGAATCCTCGCCGAGCAGCGCGTCGACGACCCCGGAGGAGCCGAGCACCCCGGTCAGCAGACCGGCTCCGACGGTGACGTTGCTGACCCAGCTTTCTTTGAAGCTGTAGGCGGACCCGAGCCCTTTGAGCGGCGCCCAGGGAGCCTGGTCCTTTTTCAGCCAGCGGTACGCCAAGTAGAGGACGGCAATCAGCGCGAGGGCCCCGAGCGCGTACAGGAACCAGTAGAGGGCATCCCATTCGGTAGCCGCCTTCGGCTTCGCCGCTTCCGTCGTCACCGTGAAAGCGATCGGCGCCGCTGTGTCGGGCACGGAGGCCTCGACCGTGAACTCGAACGCCTTCTTGTCGCCGATTTCGCAGCCAGCCGGGAGGGCCACCTTGAACTCCCGGTGTTCCTGCGGTGGCAGCTTCGCTTCGTGGTCGAGCGTCGGATCGCACCTGGCGCCCGCGCCGACCGGTGGGGCGTCGAGGGCAATCGGTTCGTCGGTCAGGTTGGTGAAGCCGACCTTCACGACCCAGCCCGACCCTTCCTTCTCGAACTTGGCCGTGCGCTGGTCGATCGCGACCGGCGCGAGCTTGGCGGCGGCCGTGGCGGCGCCGAGGAGCGATGCGGTGCTGACAAGCGCCAACACCGCCAGTAGCGCGGAGATCCGAAGCCACCTCATCGGCGCGACCCTATCCGGCTTTTCCTTAATACGCGGGAAGAACTGCGCGGTCTGTCCGTTTTTCGCCCTTCTACGCCGCGTCGGCCCACGGCCTGGTTCGATCGCGGACCTGCTGACCGGGCAGGGCTGAGCCCGCCGGAGCGTCCTGCCGGCTAGAAGCAGGTGGGCGCAACTGCTGCGCGGCGAGGACGGCGCCGTCGCGGTCGAATGCTTCGATCCGGACAGGTTCGGCCTCCTGCGGGAAGAAGACGTCGAAGAAGCGGAAGCCGCGCAGCCAGGAGAGGCGGTCGCGCAGCGCCTGCGGCGGCAGCTGCGGCTCGGCTTCGATCGGCTCGCCGACGGCAAACCTCAGGACCAGCCGCGTCGCCCGCGCCTGGACGATGCCGCTGACGTCGTACTCGGAATAGGGGCCGACGTCGCCGCCCCCGGGTCGCGGTCAAGAACGGCTGCCGGCGGATCGCCAGCGGCAGGGTCGAGAAGCCGCCGGTGCCGTCGCCGCCGGCCTGCGGCGGGCCGTAAGAGAACTCAAAGGTGGCGGACCGTTCCGGCCCGCGCTTCGGGTCCAGCCCGATCGCCTTGAACCACCACTCCGCCCCCGCCGGGCTGGTCCCGTGCGCGACCACCGGCCCGTCGAACTCCCCACAGCCGCAAGCCGAGGCCGAGCCGGGAGCCAGGACGCAGACAGCCAGCAGCAGCGCCAGCCCGCCGCCCCCCAGCGCCCGCCTCACTCGGTCGAGATGCTCGGGTCCGCCTGGACCTTCTCCGGCACGATCATCAGGAAGTTGCTGGTCGCGTCGGCGGCGAGGCCAAGGACGCGGTCGGCCTCCTCTTCCTGGCCGGTGGCGCGCAGTTCCTTCGCGTAATGCTGCATCAGGTCGTCGATGTCGAGCAGGCCCTCGGCGTCGAGGTCCTTGAGCATGACTTTGGCGCCCTCGCCGAGGCGGCGCTGGATCGCGTCGCGGTCGATGCCGAAGGCGTTGTGGCGGACGTAGACGCGGCCGCCGGTCATGCCGGCGCAGGCCCAGGGGCCGAGGTCGCCGAGAACGATGGCGCGGCCGGAGGTCATGTACTCGAAGGCGAAGCCCTTGGCGTTGGCGCGGTCGACGACACAACCGCGGGCGTCGTCGATCGCCTCCGCGGGCTCGCCCGCCAGGACCACGTCGGCGCCGGAGAGGCGGATGCAGAAGCGCGAGTCGGCCGAGCCCTGGACGTAGAGTCGGCCGCGCTGGGCGCCGTAGGCAAAGGACTTGCCGACGGAGCCGTTGAGGCGCTTGCCCTTCGCCCCCTTGCCCTTGAGGATCGCGATCGAGCCGCCCAGCATCGTCTTGCCGACGCCGTCCTGGGCGCCGCCCTCGACCCGGATCGAGACGCCGTAGGCGTTGAAGGCGCCGAGGCCCTGGCCGGCGACGGAGCCGCCGTTGAACTCGAGGCTCGCCAGCACTTCGTCATTGGACTCGGGGCCGTCTTCGAAGATCCGCGAGCGGGCGATCGCGCCAGCCAGCTCAGTGCCGAGGACGCGGTCGTCGGCGTCGGTCGCGCGCGGGAACTCGTTGCGGATCGTGCGGCCCTGGCAGATGTCGCCGGCGAGGGCGGCGATCTGGTGGGAGGCCTGCTTCTCCTCCATGCGGATCGGCCGGGCGACGACGAGGCCGGCTTCGGCCCGCGTGTCTTCGCCCTCGGCCACCGGCAGGTCGATCGGCTCGAGGTCGAGGAACTCGTCGAGCGGCTGGATCAGCGGCGTCAGGTCGATGTCGTCCTTGTGCGCGACCTGTTCGAGCAGGTCGTAGCGGCCGACCAGGTCCTGAGCGCGGTCATAGCCAAGCGAGGCGACGACCTGCTTGACCTCCTCCCCCATCGCGGTGAAGAAGCGGGCGCAGCTCTCGGCGGCGACGTCGACCTCCTGCGGGGTGAACTTCTTCAGCCCGTGGGCGTCTGCTTCCTCAGTCGTCTCGATCTGGGTGGCGATGCCGACGTGGCAGGTGTCGAGCTGGCAGCCACGGCAGATCGTGCAGCCGAGGCTGACCATCGCCAGGGTGCCGAAGCCGACCCGGTTGGCGCCGAGGCAGTGCAATTTGACGATGTCGTGGCCGGTCCGGTAGCCGCCATCGGCCCAGATCTCGACCCGGTTGCGCAGCCCGGCCTCCATCAGCGCCCGGTGGACCGCGCGGGTGCCAATGTCCGAGGGTAGGCCGACGTGGCGCAGCGCGTGCTGGCGGGCGGCGCCGGTGCCGCCCTCGAAGCCGGAGAGGGTGATGATGTCCGCCCCCGCCTTGGCGATGCCGAGGCCGATCGTGCCGATGTTCGGCACCACCGGGACCTTGACCGAGACGCGCACGTC
>DASYKN010000077.1:0-29791 GCA_035995325.1 Solirubrobacterales bacterium | reverse complement strand
GTCGGGCGGGACGAAGAACTCCATCTCCATCTGCTCGAACTCGCGGGTGCGGAAGATGAAGTTGCCGGGGGTGATCTCGTTGCGGAAGGACTTGCCGATCTGGGCGATCCCGAAGGGCGGCTTCTTGCGGGCGAAGCCGAGGACGTTCTTGAAGTTGATGAAGATCCCCTGGGCCGTCTCGGGCCGCAGGTAGACCTCCGAGCCCTCGCCCGCGACCGGGCCGACATGGGTCTGGAACATGAGGTTGAACTGGCGCGGCTCGGAGAGGTCGCCGCCGCACTCGGGGCACTTCAGCTCGGCGTTGGGGTCGCCGCCCTCGGCTTCGACCCCCTCGCGCAGATGGTCCTCGCGCCAGCGCCGCTTGCACTTGCCGAGGCACTGGACCAGCGGGTCGGTAAAGCCCTCGAGGTGGCCGGAGGCCTCCCAGACCCGAGGGTGCTGGAGGATCGCCGAGTCGAGCGCGACGATGTCGTCGCGCTCCTGCAGCATCGCTCGCCACCACTCGGCTTTGACGTTGCCCTTGAGCAGGACCCCGTAGTGGCCGTAGTCGTAGGTCGAGCCGAGGCCGCCGTAAATCTCCGAGGAGGGGAAGACGAAGCCGCGCCGTTTGCAGAGGGCGACGATTTCTTCCATCGAGACCTCGGTCGGACGCTCCTGCTGCTCGGCGGTGGACATGCCGGAACCGTAGCGGCTGCGATAATCCTGCACTCCGTGCCTATCTACGAGTACAAGTGCGAGAACGGCCACGTCTTCGACGTGATCCAGAAGATGGTCGACGAGCCGCTGAGCGAGTGCCAGGAGTGCGGCGCTCCCGCGGTGCGCGTCCTGCACTCGCCCGCCGTCCATTTCAAGGGCTCCGGCTTCTACAACACCGACTACGGCAAGAAGAAGAAGGGCGGCTCCGGCGGCGGCTCTGCGGACGAGGGCTCCTCCGGCGACAAGGGCTCGGACAGCAGCAGCAGCTCCAGCTCCGACTCGAACGGGGACTCGGGCTCGAAGCCCAGCGAGTCGAAGTCGGGCGACTCCAAGCCGAAGACCGCCACCGCGGACTGACGGCAGCGCCGCCGGGCCCCGCTGGGCTCAGCCGTTGAGGAAGTGGTTGACGGCCTTGCGCCGCACCGACTCCGGCACTTCGATGCTGCCGTCCGGCCCGGAGCCGCAGCCCGCTTCGGTGTTGCCGCAGAGGATGTGGGCGGGGGCGCTGCCGCCGATCGCGGCGGCGAGGACCAGCTGCGGCATCGTCAGGAAGCCCATGTCGCTGACGAACGCTTTCGGCGCGTTCCAGCCGATGATCGGGCCCTTGACGAAGTTGTAGGGAGCGCGGAGGGGATCGGTGAGCCGGCCCTTGATGCCGTTGATCACCGACTGCTGCGCCTTCTCGCGGTCGAGGTCGTCGTAGCCGAGGGTGTACGCGCTCTTGCCGGGGCCCGGGCATTCGCTCGGCTTGCGGATGCGCGAGTAGGCCAGGGCTTTTTCGCCGTCGAGCGTGTTCTCGCCCTGCTTCAGGTGCAGGGTGATGCCGCCCTGGCCGCCGCCGGAGCCGCCGGCGATGTCGGCGCAGAGCTTGTGCGGGAGGTCGACTTCGACCCCGCCGACGGCGTCGATCAGGTCTTCGAAGCCGGTGAAGTCGACGATCGCGACGTGGTCGATCTTGATCCCGAGGAACTGCTCGATCGTCTTGATCTGCAGGGCGGCGCCGCCGAAGGCGAAGGCGCCGTTGATCTTCTGCGGTGCCTGCCCGGGGATTTCGGCGTAGCTGTCGCGCGGGATCGAAAGTTTGCGGAAGGCGCCACCGCCGGCGCGGATCAGCATCAGCGTGTCGGCCCGGAACTGCCCGTCTTCGCAGCCGTCGTGGGGGGCGTCGCCGTTCGACTGCTGGTCGAAGCACTTCTGCGAGGGCGCGGCGCCCGGCTCGTTCGTGTCCGGCGGGCGCGCGTCGGTGCCGAGGACGAGGATCGTCTGCGCGCTCGGCAGCAGCAGCGGGTTGCCGTGCAGGGCGTCCTTCGCTTCGCCGGAGAGCTTGAACGACTGCAGCTGGGCCGAGACCGCGAAGGCGAGGAAGCTGAGCAAGATCCATCCCAAAGCGGCGATCCCGACCCATTTGAGAACTCGCTTAACGCCGCTGCGCGGCGCCCGGATCCGCCGGCCCTTGCCCGGCTCGCGATCGCGGCGAGGCCGCTTCCCAGGCAGCTTTGCGCGTTCGCGCAGGCCAGCGAGGTCGGCCGATCGCAGGCGCGAAAATAGGCTCCTGCGGGACCGGTAGACCTTGTAGTCGGGCGGTTCCGAGGGCCGCTGCTCTTCACTGTCGGGCATAAAGGGCTAGAAATCATGGCGATGCGCTCGGTCGACCGCCTTCCAGCCCCCGAATGCCCGTGAGCGCGGGCGAGACGATCGGGGTCGATCTCGGCGGCACGAAGATGCTCGTCGGCGTCCTCGACGGCACCGAGGTCCGCTACGAGAGCCGCGAGGCCTCGACCGGCCAGAGCGAGGACGAGCTGGTCGAGCTGCTGGTGCGCGAGGTCAGCGAGGCGCGCGACGCCCGCCCCGACGCAACCGCGGTCGGCCTCGGTATCCCGGCGACGCTCGACCACGACACCGGCGTCGCCGTCTCCGCGGTCAACCTGCCGCTCTCGGAACTGCCGATCCGCGACCTGGTCAGCGAGCGGGTCGGGCTGCCGGTCTTCGTCGACAACGACGCCAACGTCGCGGCCCTGGCCGAGTACCTCTACGGGTCGGCGCAGGGCAAGCCGACCACGGTGATGCTGACGGTGGGAACCGGGATCGGCGGCGGGCTGATCATCGGCGGCGAGGTCTTCCGCGGCTCCACCGGCGCCGGCGCCGAGCTGGGCCACACGGTGATCCAGGCCGACGGGCCGCCCTGCCAGGGCAACTGCCCCAACCACGGCTGTGTCGAGGCGCTCGCCTCGGGCACGGCGCTGGGCCGCGAGGGCCTGGCGGCGGCCGAAAGCGCGCCGGACTCGGTCCTCGGGGCACGGCTGGCGGCGGGCGAGAAGATCGACGGCACCGCGGTGACCGAGGCCGCCCTCGCCGGCGATGAGACCGCCGTCGCCGTCTTCGACCTGATCGGCGGCCGCCTTGGGGTCGCCTGCACCAGCTTCGCCAACATCTTCCAGCCCGACGCGATCGTCGTCGGCGGCGGCGTGATCGCGGCCGGCGACCTGCTGCTCGACCCGGCCCGCCGGGAAGTCCGCGAGCGGGCGCTGACGCCGATGAACCAGACCCCGATTGTGGCGGCGACGCTCGGCAACGACGCCGGTGTGATCGGCGCCGCGGCGCTGGCCCGGGTCGAACTCGGGCACGGGGAGGGCTGATGCCGGGGATGCTGGTCGTCTGCCCGACGCCGATCGGCAACCTCGACGACGTCACGCCGCGGGTGCGTGAGGCCCTGGTCAGCGCCGACTACATCGCTTGCGAGGACACCCGCCGCACCGGCTCGCTGCTCGACAAGCTCGGCATCCGCCCGGCGCCGCGCATGGTCTCCAACCACGAGGGCAACGAAGCGGCGCGGGCGACCGAGCTGGCGCAGCGGATCGAGCGCGGCGACGTCATCGCCCTCGTCTCCGACGCCGGCATGCCGGCGATCTCCGACCCCGGCTACAAGCTGATCCACCGCTGCATCGAACGCGACCTCGAGGTCACCGTGCTGCCGGGGCCCTCGGTCGTGCCGGTCGCCCTGGTTGCCTCCGGGCTGCCGACCGACCGCTGGCGCTTCGAGGGCTTCCTGCCGCGCCGCGCCGGCGAGATGGAGCGGGTCCTGCGCTCGACCGAGACCGTGGTTGCCTTCGAGTCGCCGCGGCGGGTCGGCGAGTCGTTGGCGGCGCTGGCCTCGCTGGCGCCGGACCGCCAGGCTGCCGTCTGCCGCGAGCTTTCGAAGATGCACGAGGAGGTAGCGCGCGGCACCCTCGGCGAGCTGGCGCGGCGCTTCCGCGGCGACGTCAAGGGCGAGATCGTGCTGGTGATCGGCCCGGCCGCCAGCGCCTCGGAGGACAAAGACGTCGGCTTCGCGGTCGACGCCCTGCGCCACCTGGTCCAGTCCGGCGCCCGCCCCCGCGCCGCTGCCAGCGTCGTCGCGGCGCTGACCGGCACCCGCGCCAACGATCTCTACAAGGCGCTGACCGGCCGCGAGGCCAGGCGCTAGCGCCGGTCTCATAACGTAGGCGCAGGCAACGATGAGCTACTACGTCACCACCCCGATCTATTACGTCAACGCGGAGCCGCATCTCGGCCACGCGTACTCGACGATGGCGGCCGACATCCTCGCCCGCCACATGCGCCAGCGCGGGGCGGACGTCTTCTTCCTCACCGGCACCGACGAGCACGGTGAGCCGATCGAGCTGGCGGCGGAGCGCGAGGGGATCTCGCCGCAGGAGCTGGCCGACCGCAACGCGGCCAAGTTCGAGGCGCTGCTGCCGATCATCGATGCCAGCAACGACTTCTTCATCCGCACCTCCGATCCGCGCCACACCGCCAAGGTCGCCGAGATCATGCAGCGGGTCTACGACAACGGCTGGGTCAACAAAGGGGTCTACGAGGGCTGGTACTGCCCGCGCTGCGCCGACTTCAAAACCGAGCGCGAGCTGGGCCCGGGCAACACCTGCATGATCCACGAGATCCCGCTGGAGAAGGTCCGCGAGGAGAACTGGTTCTTCCGCCTCTCCGCCTTCCAGGAGCAGCTGGAATTGCTGTACGAGGGGCAGCCCGACTTCGTCGTCCCCGACTTCCGCCGCAACGAGGCGGTTGCCTTCATCAAGGGCGGCCTGGAAGACGTCTCGCTCTCGCGGCCGAGCCTGAAGTGGGGGCTGCCGCTGCCCTGGGACCCCGAGCAGCGCATGTACGTCTGGTTCGACGCGCTGCTCAACTACGTGACGGCGCTGACCTTCGCCCGCGAGGGGGAGGACCTGAGCGAGCGTTTCTGGCCGGCCAGCCTGCACGTGCTGGCCAAGGACATCCTCAAGTTCCACGCCGTGATCTGGCCGGCCCTGTGCATGGCCGCCGGCCTCGAGCCGCCGCGGCGGATGACGATCCACGGCTATCTGCTGATGGGCGAGAAAAAGATGTCGAAGAGCCTCGGCAACGTCCTCGACCCGTTCGAGGTGATCGAGCGCTTCGGCGCCGACGCCCTGCGCTTCTACCTCTTCCGCGAGGTCAGCTTCGGCCAGGACGGCTCGATCTCGACCGCCGGCTTCGAGTCCCGCTACGAGACCGAGCTGGCCAACGACTACGGCAACCTCGCCAGCCGCGTGCTGGCGATGGTCGAGCGCTACCGCGACGGCACCGTGCCGATCGCGGCGGTCGATGCGGTGCTGGCCGAGGACTTCGAGGGCGTCGTCCCCCGCTTCAGCGAGCTGCTCGACCGGGCCGAGCTGAGCCAGGCGCTGGAGGAGGCCTGGAAGCTGGTGCGCCGCCTCAACCGCTTCGTCGAGGAGAGCCAGCCGTGGGTCCTGGCCAAGGACGAGGCCGACCCGGAGCGGCTCGACGAAGTCCTCTACAACCTGGTCGAGGGCCTGCGGGTGACGACGCTGCTGCTGGTCCCCTACCTGCCGCGGACCAGCGAGACGCTGCTGGCGGCGCTGGCCGAAGAGGACAGGGCGCTCGCCGACCTGGGCTCGCGGCCAGGAGGGCAGAAGGTGGAGCGCACGCCGGCGCTCTTCCCGCGGATCGAGCCGCCTGCCTGACGACGGGCCTTGGCTGCAGCGATCGCTGCATACTCATTATCTGAGCTGTTTTGGCTCTGGGGATTGATTTGTGCGCCGCCGGGGAAGAGATATAGGCAATGGGTTATGGGACGGGAATCGAGCGCAGCGCAGCACACGGATTGGCGGTCTTCGCTGCCTCGGCAGCGCTGCTGCTGGCGCTCCTCCTGACCGCAGGCGCCGCGCCGGCCACCGCGGCCTCGCTGGCCGGCAAGGACGGCAAGATCCACGCCTGTTACAAGGCCAAGGGGAAGGGCAAGGGCACGCTTCGCGTCGTCCCCAACGCCAAGGCGCGCTGCCCACGGCATTGGAAGAAAACCGCCTGGAACGCCGCCGGCGCTCCTGGCGCCTCCGGCGAACAGGGCAACTCCGGAGAAAACGGGAGCGGCGGGGAAAGCGGGAGCGGCGGGAACAAAGGCGATGCCGGCGCCCTCACCACCGGCACCAAAGTCGCCTCGCTGGAAACGAAAGTGACCGAACTGCTGTCGCAGGTGAAAAGCCTGGAAGCGATTCTCTCCGGCCTCACCAACACCGGCCTCAAAGAAGCGGTTGCCAAAGTGCCCGTCGTGACCGCGCTTTGCGGGCAGACGAAACAGCTGAACGAACAGACGAGCGGCCTCGGCAGCTCCCTGGGCGCCTTCAACACCGTGCTGGGGACGCTGATCCCGCTGTTCAGCCCGGTCAGCCTGCCGGCGGCGCTGCCCGCCTTCTCCTGCCCCTAGTTTTCAGCTAGAGGCGAGCGCGTCCGGGCCGAGCTGGTCGGGACGGGTGAGGCCGCAGAGCGCCATCGTCAGGTCGAGCTCGCCCAGCACCATCTTCAGCACCGCTTCGACGCCGGCCTGGCCGTCGAGCGCCAGGCCCCAGACGTAGGGGCGGCCGAGGCAGACGGCGTCGGCGCCGAGCGCCAGCGCCTTGAGGACGTCGGCGCCGCCGCGGACGCCGCTGTCGAAGAGGATCGCGAGGTCGCCGCCGACCGCGTCGGCGATCGGCGGCAGCGCCTCGAGCGAGGCGATCGCGCCGTCGACCTGGCGGCCGCCGTGGTTGGAGACGACGATGCCGTCGAGCCCGCGGCGGGCCGCCTCGCGGGCGTCGTCGACGTGTTGGATGCCCTTGACCACGATCGGCAGCGAGGTCATCTCGCGCAGGCTGGCGAGGTCGTCCCAGCTCAGCGACGGGTTTGCCTGGACCCCGAGGAAGTGGCCGGTGGCGGCGCCCTGGTCCTCCTCCGGAGTCTTCTCCAGCGCTTCGCGGAAGACCGGGTCCTGGAAGTAGTTGCCGACCCCCATGCCTTCGAGGAACGGCAGCCAGGCCTGCTGCAGGTCGCGCGGCTTCCAGCCGGGGATGAAGGTGTCGACGGTGACGACGATGGCGCCGTAGCCGGCTCGCTCGGCGCGGCCGACGAAGCTCTCGACCAGGCGGCGGTCGTTGGCCCAGTAGAGCTGGAACCAGCGCGGCGCCGCGGCGCCGCCCGCCGCGGCGATCTCCTCCAGCGTGAAGTGCGAGGCGGTGCTGGCGATCATCGGCGTCCCGACCGTGGCGGCGGCGCGGGCGCTGGCCAGCTCGCCGTCCTCGTGCAGAACCCGTTGGACGCCGATCGGGGCCAGCATCAGCGGCGCCGCCATCGCCGTGCCGAGCAGGGTGGTGGAGAGGTCGCGCTCGGCGACGTCGCGCAGCATGCGCGGCACGATCCGGTGGTGGCGGAAGGCCTCGGCGTTGGCGCGGATCGTGTCCTCGCTGCCGGCGCCGGCGCCGACGTAGTTGGCCGCGCGCGGCTCCATCGCCGCCACCGCCTTGCTCTCCAGCTCGGCGAAGGAGACCGGGACCGGCGGCGTCTCGCCGGCGAGGCCGCGCATGTAGATCTCGCGGTAGTAGTCGGCGAAGTGGGCCACGGCCGGGGAGGCTATTCGAGCCGAGGCCGTCTTCCGTTTCTAAACTGCGCGGATGATCGACTCCCACACCCACCTCTTCCTCTGCGAGGGGGACGAAGCCGAGGTGGTGGCGGCGGCGCGGGAGGCCGGCGTCGAGCGGATGCTGAGCGTTGGCATGGACCCGCAGACCAACCCGGTCGCGATCGCCGCCGCCGAGGCGCACCCGGAGGTCTTCGCCGCGGTCGGCCGGCACCCCAACGAGGCGACCGGGTTCGACGACGGGACGGCGGCGGAAATAGCCCGCCTCGGCGCCCACGAGCGGGTGCGGGCGATCGGCGAGACCGGCCTCGACTACTACCGTGACGGCGCCGCCCCGGCGGACCAGCGCCGCGCCTTCGCCGCCCAGATCGAGATCGCGGTCGAGCTGGGGCTGCCGATCGTGATCCACGCCCGCGACGCCGAGGGCAGCAGCGAGGCGATCGACGAGATCTTCGCCACCCTCGACGCCCGCGCGGCCGGCCATGCGGTGATCCTCCACTGCTTCTCGGCTCCACAGCGGGTCGACGCCGCGGCCGAGCGGGGCTGGTACTGCTCGTTTGCCGGCAACGTCACCTACCCCAGCGCCAAGGACCTCCGCTTCGCCGCCGCCAAGGTCCCTGGGGACCGGATCCTGGTCGAGACCGACGCCCCCTATCTGAGCCCGCAGGCCAAGCGCGGCAAGCGCAACGAGCCGGCCAACGTCGTCGCCACCGCCGAGCTGGTGGCCGAGGTCCGCGGCGTCTCCTACGCCGAGCTGGAGCTGGCGCTCGCCGCCAACGCCCGCACGCTCTTCGGCTGGTAGCGGGCGACCTTGGTCCGGCTCGGCCAGAACTTCCTCGCCGACCCCAACCTGCTCGACGCGATCGTCCGTGACGCCGAGCTGGGCCCGGACGAGGTGGTGCTGGAGGTGGGAGCGGGGGAAGGGGTGCTGACCGAGCGCCTGGCCGCCGTCGCCGCCCACGTCCACACGGTCGAGATCGACCGTGGCCTGGAGCCGGCGCTGGCGCCGATCGCCGCCGCCGCCAACGTCAGCCTGCACTGGGGCGACGCGATGAAGGTCGACCTGGCGGCCTTCGAGCCGGCGCCGACGGCGATGGTCGCCAACCTGCCCTACGCGGTGGCGACGCCGCTGATCCTGCGCACGATCGAGCTGCTGCCGTCGCTGCGGCGCTGGACGGTGATGGTCCAGCGCGAGATCGCCGACCGCCTGCGGGCGGCGCCGGGCAGCCGCACCTACGGCTCGCCGAGCGTGGTCGCCCAGCTCGCCTGCGAGATCGAGCTGGTGCGCAAGGTCGACCCTGCCGTCTTCAAGCCGCGGCCGCGGGTCGACTCGGCGATCCTCGGCCTGCGCCGCACCGGCCCCGCCGCCGACCCCGTCACCCACAGCCTCGTCCGCGCCGCCTTCGCCCACCGCCGCAAGTCCCTCGCCCGCTCGCTGGAGCACGGCCAGCCGGGCTCGCTGGCAGCCGCCCGGACCGCCCTGGCCGAGCTGGGCCTGCCCGAAGACGCGCGGGCCGAGGCGCTCTCGCCGGCGCAGTTCGCCGCTCTGTCCGCGAAGCTCCAGGCTGACGTCTGAACCCTGCCGCCGACCGTGATCCTCCACGCCCCCGCCAAGCTCAACCTCTGCCTCTACCTCGGGCGCCGCCGCGAGGACGGCCTGCACGATCTCTGCTCGCTGTTCGAGCCGCTGGCGCTGGCCGACCTGATCGCGGTCGCCGAGGCAGAGCTAGACGAGGTGCTCTGCCCCGGCATCGAGGGTGAGAACCTGGCCGCGCGGGCGTTGGCGGGGTTGCGGGAGCTGGGCTGGCAGCGGCCGCCGCTGCGGGTCGAGATCGAGAAGCGGGTGCCGGTCGCGGCCGGCCTCGGCGGCGGCAGCGGCGACGCGGCCGCGGTCCTGCGCCTCGCCGCCGGCGAGGTCGACGACCTGCAGGGCCTGGCGGCCCGGCTCGGCGCCGACGTGCCCTCGCAGCTGCGGCCCTCGCTGGCCCTGGTCCAGGGCGCCGGCGAGCGGGTCGAGCCGCTGCCGGAGCCGGCGCCGCATGCCGCGGTCCTGCTCCCCGACGGCGGCGGGCTCAGCACCGCCGCGGTCTTCGCCGAGGCCGATCGCATGGGGGTCGGGCGCGGGGAGGAGGAGCTGTCGCAGCTCGCCGCCGAGCTGCGCGAGGCGGCGGGGGCAGGCGCCTCGCCTCTCGCCTATCCCGAGCTGCTGGTCAACGACCTCGAGGCGCCGGCGCGCTCACTGCGGCCCGCGATCGGAACCGCGCTCGAGGCCCTGCGCGAGGCGGGCGCCCCGATCGCCCTGCTCAGCGGCTCCGGCCCGACCGCGGTCGGGCTCTTCCCCGACTTCGCCGCCGCCCGCGCCGCCGCCGCCAAGCTCGATCGCGCCGACGCGATCGTCTGCGAGGCAGGGAAGGCGCCGTGAAGCTAGACGGCGAGGGAGAGGGGGGAAGCAATCGCAAACGGCTGCTGATCGCGGGCGCCGTCGGGGTGGTCGCCGTCGGCTACTACTTCATCAGCCAGCAACTGGGCCACCTCGACCTGCAGGGGCTGCTGGAAGACTTCTCCAACGCCCTCGGCGCCTGGACCTACCTGATCGTCGGCGCCTTCGCCTTCGCCGAGACCGGCGCCTTCGTCGGCCTCGTCGTCCCCGGCGAGACGGTGATGCTGCTCGGCGGCGCCGTCGCCGGCCAGGGCGCGATCGACATCTACCTGCTGATCGCGATCGCCTGGTTCGCGGCCTGGGCGGGGGACACGACCAGCTTCTTCCTCGGCCGCCGGCTCGGCCGCGAGTTCGTGATGCGCCACGGGCCGCGCGTTGGGATCAGCCACGAGCGCTTCGAGCGGGTCGAGGACTACTTCTCGCGGCACGGCGGCAAGACGATCTTCATCGGCCGCTTCATCAGCCTGGTCCGCGCCTTCGCCCCCTTCATCGCCGGCAGCTCGGGCATGCGCTACCGCGCCTTCGTCCCCTACAGCGTCCTCGGCACCGGCCTCTGGGCCAGCGCCCACATCCTGATCGGCTACTTCTTCTCGCGCAGCATCGAGACCGCCGCCAAGTACGCCGGCAAAGGCGCCTTCCTGCTCGCCACCCTGATCGTCGTCGTCAGCGTCACGGTCTTCCTCTACCGCCACTTCCGCCTGGCGGCGAACCGCCGCGCCGCGGTCGAGTGGCTCGACGGCCACGCCGCGACCCGCTGGCTGGTCGTACTCGGCCGCCGCTACCAGCCGCAGCTGGGCTTCCTCTGGGACCGGGTCACCCCCGGCGGCACCTTCGGGCTCGAATTCACCACGCTGATGGCGACCCTCGCCGTCTCGCTCTTCGTCCTCATCGCCTATGTCGTCGTGATCGGCCGTGACGCCGGGCCGACGCCCGGCGACATGACCGCGATCGACGTCGTCGAAAGCCTCCGGGTCGGCTGGCTGACCGACCTCTCGAAGGTGATCACCTTCCTCGGCTCCGGCGTCTTCGTCTGGGCGCTGACGGCGGTCTGCGCGGTCTTCTTCTTCCTGCGCCGGCGCTGGGTGGAGCTCGGCGTGCTGCTGGCCGGGATGACGATGATCACGCTCGGCTTCCACGAGGTGAAGGCGGCGGTCGACCGGCCGCGGCCCGAGGAAGGGCTGATCGACACCTCCGGCTCGTCCTTCCCCAGCGGCCACGCCGCCTACTCGGTCATCTACCTCTGGCTGGCGGTGACGATCGTCCTCCGCCTGCGGCCAGGGATGGCGCGCAAAACGGCGGTGGTCGCGACCGGGCTGGCGCTGACGGTCCTGGTCGGGCTCTCCCGCGTCTACCTCAACGTCCACTACCTCAGCGACGTCAGCGGCGGCTGGGCGCTCGGGGCCGCCTGTTTCTCGTTCTGCGCCGCCGTCGGGCTGGTTGTCGCCGGAGTGCGGCAGAATCCCCGGCAGTGACCCCCTACGCGCTGGCCAAAATCGGCGACCAATACCTGCTCTTCGGCGCCGCCGGGCTGATCTGCCTGGTCGCCTTCGTCGCCCTGATCCTGGTCCCGGCGCTCAGCTCCCAGGGACGCCTCTGGGAGAAGGCCGCGGCCGGCTTCCTCTCGGTCTTCGTCCTCGCCGCGCTGCTGGTCTCCGGGGTCGTGATCGGGCTGGTGATCGTCTACTACTACCCCGACATCACCCACTTCATCGACGGCAGCTAGCCGTCAAACCCGGCGCGGCGCCCGGAAATGGCGCCGGGCTGGGGATAATGGGCTCGTGCCGGCAACCCCAAAGGGGTCTGAAATCCCTGCAAAATCGGAAGATCCAGGACTGCTCGACGCGCTTTCGGAAGCGGTCGAGTCGGGCGCCGGCCTGCCCGCCGTGGCGCGCGCGGCGGCGCGGCTGCTCGACGCCAGCGTTGCCCTGATCGACCGCTCCAGCGCCGTCCTCGCGGTCGCGGGCGCCTCGCCCGACCAGGAGAAGAAGCTGCTCTCCGGAGCCGAGGGCGTGACCGCGGTCGAGCTGCGGGTCGCCGACGCCGCCGTCGGCGAGCTGCGCTACCGCGCCAAGGCGCCGCCGGACCCGGCCATCGCCCGCATGGTGACGACGCTGCTGGCGCTGGAGCTGGAGCGCTCGCGCTCGCCGGAGTGGGAGAGCGAGGAGGTCGCCAGCGCCTTCGTCACCGCCGTGCTGGCCCGTCAGGCGACCGACCGCGGCGACATCGTCGCCCGCGCCGCCGAGCTTGGCGCCGACCTCGACCGCGGCGCCGGCGTGCTGGTGCTGCGGGCGGCGCCGCGAGCGGCGCAGACGGGGGAGTGGCGCGAACGGGTCCTGACCCTGGCGATGCGGGCGCTGCGCTCGCTCGCCCAGGGCTCGCTGGCGACGAGCGAGGACGGCGAGGCAGCGGCGGAGATCGCGGTGATCGTCCCGGCCGAGGACGACGAGCGCCTCGCCCGCGCCGCCGCCGGCCTCGCCCGCGAGCTTGACGGCACCCTCGCCGGCTTCCACCTGACCGTCGGCCGCAGCCGCCGTTGCGCCGACCCGGTCGACCTCTACCGCGCCGGCAGCGAGGCGCGGCTGGCGGTCAACGTCGGCGAGGCCGAGGGCCACGCGCTGCTGGCCTTCGAGGACACCGGCGCCTACCGCCTGCTGCTGCCGGCGATGAGCGAGGACCCAGGGGAGCTGGAACGCTTCTACGCCGAGACGGTCGCGCCGCTCTCCAGCTATGACGAGCAGTACGAGACCGAGCTGGTGGCGACGGTCGAGGCCTATCTCGACAACGACGGCAACGTCGCCGCCACCGCCAAACAGCTCTTCACCCACCGCCACACCGTGCGCTACCGGCTGGAGCGGGTGAAGGAGCTTTGCGGCCACGACGTCTCCGCCACCGAGGGGCGCGAGAAGCTCGGCCTCGGCCTCAAGGCGATGCGCGTGCTCGGCATCGCCTCGCCGCGCGGGCCGGCCCTGGAGCCGGGTGCGAAGGGCGGCAAAGTGGCCAGATCCGCAGCGGAGGAGTAAAACTCAAGGCGCGCTGGGGAGTCGGCTAATGGTAGGCCACTGGCTTTTGGTGCCAGCCGTCCCGGTTCGAGTCCGGGCTCCCCAGTTCGTCCGCCTCGATTGTGTCCGTGGGGCGGCATAGGGTCTTCGCCATGGAGATCGGGGGAGCATCGATGGACCCGCAAGTCCGCGCCGGCCTGGCGAGAAGCTGGAAGGCGTTGATGACCGTTGGCGTGCTGGCCATCGTCGTCGGCTGCATCGCGATCCTCGTGCCCGCCGTGGCCGCGGTCGGGACGGCGATCTTCATCGGCTGGATCCTGCTGATCGCCGGCGCCTTCCTCGTCGCCGCGGCCTTCTCGGCGCACTCGATCGGGACCGTGGTCCTACGGTTGATCTGGGCGGTGCTGACCGTGATCGTCGGCGTCTACCTGATCTTCGAACCGCACAACGGCACCCTCACCCTGACTCTGGTGCTGGGCATCTACTTCCTCTTCATGGGCCTGACCCGGATCACCGTCGCCTTCCTCGCCCGCGGCCAGCAGAACGCCGGCCTGGTCGGCCTCAGCGGCGCCTGCAGCCTGCTGATCGGGATCCTCGTCCTCGCCAAGTTCCCCAGCTCCGCCGACTGGGCAATCGGACTCCTAGTAGGCATCGACCTAATCTTCGCCGGCTGGACCTTGACCAGCGTGGCGCTCGTGGGCAAAGACCTAGCCAAGAGCTAGACCTGCTTTTCAAGAGCTAGACCAGCTCTCGACCCAAGCCGCCGCCTCACGAGCCACGGCGCACCCGCTGGAGCGCACGCTGGAAGGGCCGGGGTGCCCCTCCCCCGAAGGCTCCTGGACAAGCAACTCGAATCGCCGCCCGCAATCTGCTGCGCAACGGTCTTCGGGGGAGGGGCACCCCGGCCCTTTACGCATACGATCCCGGAGTGAGTTCCCCCCTCGTCCTAGTCATGGCCGCCGGCAAGGGGACGCGGATGCGCTCCTCTTTGCCGAAGATGCTCCACCCTGTCTGCGGACGGGCAATGGTCGCCTGGCCGATTCTTGCCGCCCGCGAGGCGGGCGCCGGCCGCGTCGCGGCAATCGTCTCGCCGGGGATGGACCTCTCCGCCGGCCTGCCCGAGGACGTCGAGACGGTCGAGCAGCCCGAGCCCGATGGCACCGGCGGCGCGATCCGCGCGGCGGCGGCTCTGATCGAGCAGAGCGAGACGGTCCTCGTCCTCTCCGGCGACGTGCCGCTGATCTCGAGCGCGACGATCGCCGGCCTGCTCGAGGCCCACGCCGCCTCGCCGGCGGCGGCGACGATGCTGACGATCGAGCTTGAGGATCCGGGCTCCTACGGCCGCGTCGTCCGCGCCGAGTCCGGCGAGGTCGAGCGCGTGGTCGAGGCCAAAGCCGCCGGCGACGCCGACCCCGCCCAGCTGGCGATCCGCGAGATCAACGCCGGCACCTACGCCTTCGACGCGGCGCCGCTGGCAGCCGCCCTCGCCGGCCTCGCCAACGACAACGCCCAGGGCGAGTACTACCTGCCCGACGTCTTCCCGGCTCTGCGCCAGGCCGGCCACGGCGTCGCCGCCCACCTCGCCGACGACTTCGCGGTGACGATGGGGGTAAACAACCGGGTCGACCTCGCCGCGGTCGAGGCCGAGGCGCGGGCCCGCCTGCTGGAGCAGCACATGCTGGCCGGCGTCACCGTCGTCGACCCGGGCTCGACCTGGATCGACGCCGGGGTCGAGATCGGCGCCGATGCCCGCATCGAGCCCGCCACCAGCCTGCGCGGCGCGACCAGCGTCGGCGCTCACGCCGTGGTCGGGCCGCTGACGACGCTGGTCGACAGCACGGTCGGCATCGAGTCGACCGTCGTCCATTCCTACCTGGCCGAGTGCGAGGTCCGCGACGGCTGCTCGGTCGGCCCCTTCGCCTACCTGCGCCCCGGCGCCCTGCTCGACGCCGGCGCCAAGGCCGGCACCTTCGTCGAGGTCAAGAACTCCCACATCGGCAAGGGCTCCAAGGTCCCGCACCTGGCCTACGTCGGCGACGCCGATGTCGGCCCCGGCAGCAACCTCGGCGCCGGCACGATCACCGCCAACTACGACGGATTCCGCAAGCACCGCACGGTGATCGGCCGCGACGTCCGCATCGGCGTTGACACGATGCTGATCGCACCGGTAGAAGTCGGCGACTCCGCCTACACTGGCGCCGGTGCGGTGATCAAGGACGATGTCCCCGAGGGGGCATTGGCCGTGAGCGAGAACTCCCAGCGAAACATCGACGGATACGCGGCCGAGAAGGCGGCGAAGACGCGAGAGGACGAGAGGCCGTGAGCACGATCGAAGAGCGTCCGCAGGTCCCCAGCGCCATCCAGCACGACTACTCCAAGCGGATGATGGTCTTCGGCGGCCGCAGCTCGATGGACCTCGCCGCCAAAGTCGCCGGCAAGCTCGACCTCGACCTCGGCCAGGCGACGCTGACGACCTTCGCCAACGGCGAGGTCTACTGCCGCTACGAGGAGTCGATCCGCGGCGCCGACGTCTTCATCATCCAGTCGACCTGCGCCAACGAACAGAGCGGGATGACCCCGAACGACTCGCTGGTCGAGCTGTTGACGATGATCGACGCCGCCCAGGGCGCCTCCGCCCACCGGATCATCGCCGTCATGCCCTGGTACGGCTACGCCCGCCAGGACAAGAAGTCGGCCCCGCGGGAGCCGATCTCCGCCCGCATCGTCGCCAAGTGCCTGGAGGGAGTCGGCGTCGACCGCATCCTCACCATGGACCTTCACGCCGGCCAGGTCCAGGGCTTCTTCCACGTCCCCGTCGACCACATGACGGCGATGCCGATGCTGACCCAGTGGTTCATCGACCAGAAACTCACAGAGGAGCTGGTGATCGTCTCCCCGGACGCCGGCCGGGTTAAGACGGCGCGCAACTTCGCCCGCCGCATCGGCACCCACTGGGCGGTGATGGAGAAGGAGCGCCCGGCTCAGCAGGTGGCCGAGATCGGCTACGTGGTCGGCGACGTCAAGGGCAAGACCGCGGTCCTCGTCGACGACATGATCGACACCGCCGGCACCCTCTGCGCCGCCGCCCAGACCGTCCTCGACGAGGGCGCGGCCCGGGTCATCGCCTGCGCCACCCACGGCGTCTTCTCTGGCCCCGCCTACGAACGGCTGGCCGACTCGGCGATCGAGCGGATCGTCGTCTCCGACACGCTGCCGCTGCGTCCCGGCGCGCCCGACAACATCACCGTGCTTTCGACCGCCGGCACCTTCGCCGACTCGATCCGCCGCATCTTCACCGACGACTCGGTCTCCGAGATCTTCGCCGGCGAGAACCAGCTCTTCTAGCGCCCTGGCTGCCGAGGCACCCAGCAAGCTGCGCCTGGTCGGCCACAAGGGCGCCGACCTGATCGCCCCCGGCAACACCGTCGAAAGCTTCGAAGCAGCGGTCGAGGCCGGCGTCGACACGATCGAGTTCGACGTCCTCTGGCTGCAGGACGCCCACCTGCCGCTGGAGCAGCGGGCGCCGCTGGTCGTCGCCCACGACTGGGCGGACGCCGCGCGGCGCACGCCGCTGAGCCTGACCGAGGCGCTCGACGCCTTCCTCGAGCCGCCGCTGGACCGGGTCGAGATCGACCTCGACATCAAGCTGCCCGGCCGCGAGGAGGAGATCGTCGACGCCCTGCGCGAGCGCGGCCTCCTCGAGCGGGCGATGGTCTCGACCATGGAGCTTTACTCGCTCGGCCGCATGCTCGAGCTGGAACCGAAGCTGCGGCGCGGCTGGACCTATCCCAAAGTGACCAAGGAATGGAACTCGAAGCCCTGGGCGAAGCCGGCGCTGCCGGTGGCGCTGGCGGGGATGCGCTACCGCCTGCCGGGCCTGGCGGCGGAGAAGCTGACGAAGATCGACGTGCAGGCGATGTGGGTCTACCACCCGCTCGTCAGCACCCGCCTCGCCCGCATCTGCCGCCTGGCCGGGGTCGAGCTGATCGCCTGGACGGTCGACGACGAGAAGCGGATGCGCCAGCTGGCGGCGATGGGCGTCAGCGGTCTCTGCTCAAACGACCCACGTCTCTTCTCGCGTGTCCAGGATTAGCCGTCCTATAGGGGGGACAACTCTGGACACGGCGACTCAAACCGTGCCGGGCGTCGCCGTCGGCGGCGCGTTGCGGCCCTTCTTGACCCTGACTGCGGACTCCAGCTCCTCGCTGGTGAAGCCGCCGACCGCCTGGCCGTCGAGCGCGTAGCGGTAGAGGGCGACGCCGAAGATGCCGCTGAGGGCGCGCGAGATCAGCATCGCGATCGCTAGCGCCAGCGCCCCGATCACGACCAGCAGGGCGCCGAGGAAGGAGGCGGAGGACCAGAGGGCGACGCCGGCGACGATCAGGATCGCGGCCGGCAGCACGCCGAGTAAGAAGACGGCGCCGCCGATCGCGATGTTGCCGGTGATCTGCTGGCCCCAGCGCTGTTTGAACATCGAGGCCGAGCGTTTCAGAGTCTCGATCGGGCCGGTGCCCTCGATCGCGATCACCGGCACCGCCAGGAAGGTGACCAGGGACCAGGCCATGCCGACCACGCGGGCGGCGATCTGGCCGCCGATCCCACCCTGGTTCTCAAGCACGCCCATCAGCACGCTGATCGCGGTCGAGATCGCCGCCCAGCCGCAGATCTGGCTGAAGTTGGCGCGCGAGACGGCAAGCCCGTCGGCGACCGTGACGTTGGCCTGGCCGCGGAAGATCATGTCGGCGGCGGCGGCGAGGCCGACGCTGAAGTAGAAGCCGACGACGCTGAGGACGTAGACGCCGATCACCAGCAGCGGGATCGCGCCGGCGAGCGAGTCCTGGTCGAGCAGGTAGAGGCCGGGGCCGAGGAAGACGATCGCCAGCAGCGTCGTGGCGACGGCGCCGTAGATCGGGAAGCGGAGCAGTTCCCGGTGCGAGTTGAGCAGGGACCAGCTCTTCTTGGTCAAGCCCCAGCCGCGTTTGATCCGTCCCATCGTCGCTCCTCTCGTAGTTCCCGCCCGCCGACTCAGCTGATTTCGGCAAGGCCGGGGATCCGCTTGACTCCTCTTTCCTCGAAGTACTCCCATTCCTGCTGGCCCAGCTCGGTCGCCGGCTCGTCCGCGTAGACCCACTCGCGGAATATCCGGTGCCAGTTGCGCTTCGCCCGCAGCTGACTGAGGACGGCGACGACGCCGATTTCCATGCGCCGTCCCATCAGCTCGTCGGCCGGGATCGACTCGCGCCGCATCAGGTCGTAGTACTCCGAGCGCGGGTCGTTGGTCGACTCGATGATCTTCATCACCCGGCGCGGGGTGATTTCGATCTCGCGGTCCTCGATGTACCAGCCGCCGATCGCGCCCATGTGGTCCATCAGCCGCTGGGCGTCGAGCTTGGAGGGCTTCTTGATGAAGCCGAGGTCGTGCAGGGACTGGCGGAAGGCCTCGGGGTCGTCGCGCGAGGCGGCGTCGAAGGCGCGCTGCTCGAGGACGATCTGCTCGCGGTCGAGCTTCTTGGTCATGCCGAAGTCGAGGAAGGCGACGCGGCCGTCGTGCATGAGGATGAAGTTGCCGGGGTGGGGGTCGGCGTTGAAGTGCTGCAGGTTGAACATCGAGCCGAGGCTGCCGCGGAAGACGATCTCGCCGAAGCGGCTGCGCTCCTCGTGCGGCAGCTTTTTGATCTCCTCGAAGCCGACTCCCTCGACGAACTCGGTGACCAGGACCCGCCGCCGCGAGAGCCGGGTGACGACTTCGGGCACGTAGATGAAGGGATGGTCGCGGTAGGCGCGGGCGAACGAGCGCTGGTTCTGCGCCTCGTACTCGTAGTCCAGCTCCTCCATCACCCGCTCGCGGATCTCCTCGGCGATCGCCTTGGCGTCGAGGCCGGGGGCGAGGGCGCGGGCAAGGCGGACGATCGTGCCGGCGTTGCGGAGGTCGGCGTCGAGCGCCTCGGCGATCCCCGGGTATTGGATCTTGACCGCGACCTGGCGGCCGTCGAGCAGCTCCGCCCGGTGGACCTGGCCGATCGAGGCGGCGGCAAAGGCCTCGGTCTCGATCTCGGCGAAGAGCTCCGACAGCGGCTCGCCGTCGTATTCCTCTTCCAGCACCTTGACGACCTTCTCCCAGGGCATCGCCGGCGCGTCGGTGCGCAGTTTCGCCAGCTGTTCCTGGTAGACCTCGCGGTACTCCTCGGGGATGAACTCGGTGTCGATGAAGGAGGCGAACTGCCCGAGCTTCATCGCCGCGCCCTTCATCTGGCCCAGGGCGCCGACCATTTTCATCGCCGTCTCCAGGTGACGCTGCTCGAGCCGCTCTTTGCTGTCCTCGTCGGAGCGGCCCACGTTGGCCGCCTTGGTGCCGGCGTAACGGGCGCCCTGGACGCCGACGATCGAGCCGAGCTTGGCCGAGCGGCGGACTCTGCCTTTGGGGATCTTGGAGTCGTCGCTCACGTGCGGAAGAGTGCCACACGTTCCGTTTCGCCTCGGTTCTCTATTCTCTCCGGTCCGATGGCCAGCTCACGCTCAACCCTCAAGGTCGCTCCCCGCGCCGACTTCGGCTCCCGCACCAGCCGCCGCCTGCGCGGCCAGGGCCTGGTGCCCGGTGTCGTCTACTCCGGCGGCTCGGAGGCAACCGCGTTCCAGGTCTCCGAACGCGAGGTGCGCGCCGTGATCAGCGAGGGCGCCGCGCTCTTCGACCTCGAGATCGACGGCGGCAAAGCCGTCCCGGTGGTCGTCAAGGAGCAGCAGCTGCACCCGGTTCGCGGCAGCCTCCAGCACATCGACCTGCAGGCGGTGAAACTCGACGAGGCGATCCAGGCCGAGGTCGCGATCGAGCTCGAGGGCGCCGACACCGCCCCCGGCGTCAAAGGCGGCGGCGTGCTGGAGCACGTGACCCGCGAGATCACCGTCGAAGCGCTGCCGACCGAGATTCCCGATCGCCTCGTCGCCGACGTCTCGGCGATGGAGATCAACGACACCTTCCAGCTCTCGGCGATCGCCGCCCCCGAGGGCGTCACCTTCGTCGCCGAGGACCTCGACGAGGTCACCATCGTCACCCTCTCGCCGCCGCGCGTCGAGGAAGAGCCGGAGCCGGAGGTCGAGGAGGAGACCGAGCTGGTTGGCGAGGGCGACTCCGAGGGTGGCGAGGACGCCGCCTCGGGCGATTCGGGCGACTCCGAGGGCGAGTAGCTCCCCCTGGCGCTGTTCCGCCGCCGTGACGGAAGCGGCGAGGGAGACGGCCGCATCCTCATCGTCGGCCTCGGCAACCCCGGGGCCGAGTACGCCAACACCCGCCACAACGTCGGCTTCGGCGTGGTCGAGGCGCTGGCCCGCCGCTGGCAGCTGCCGCGGCCGCGCGACAAGTTCAACGCCAAGCTCGCCGAAGGCCGGGTCGGGCCCGGCGGCCCCAGGGTCGCGGTGCTGCAGCCGCTGACCTTCATGAACGACTCCGGCAATTCGGCCGGCCCGGCGCGTGGCTCGCTCAAGGTGCCGCTGGAGCGGACGATCGTCGTCCACGACGAGATCGACCTGCCCTTCGGTGAGATCCAGCCCCGCCTCGGCGGCGGCCTCGCCGGCCACAACGGCCTCAAGAGCCTCAAACGCGGCTTCGGCGACGCCGAGTTCTGGCGGATCCGGGTTGGGGTCGGCCGCCCGGACTCGACCGACCCCGAGATCGTCTCCGCCTTTGTCCTCTCGCGCTTCCGCGAGCCGCGCGAGGAGGTCGAGGCGCTGATCGAGCGCGCGGCCGAGGAGACCGAGCTGCTGGTCGAACGGCTAGGTTCCGGCGCATGAGCGAGCCAGCGGAACTAACCGGCTACGCGGTCGACGAGCTGGGGATCGCGACGATCCGGCTCGAACGCAGCGAGGCCCGCAACGCGATCAGCACCCAGATGCTGCTGGAGCTGCTTCAGCACCTGGCGGCAGCCCGCGACGACGATGCCGTGCGGGTCCTAGTGATCAGCTCCAACGACCAGATGGGCCTCTCGGCAGGGGCCGACGTCCGCGAGCAGATGGACGACGAGGGCAAGGTCGAGCGGATGCAGCTCTTCGCCGGCCTCTACGACCAGATCGTCGCCTTCCAGCGGCCGACGATCGCGGTCTGCCACGGCGACGTCGTCGGCGGCGGCGCCGAGATCGCGATCGCCTGCGACATGCGGGTCGGCGGCTCCAACCTGCGGATGCGCTTTCCCGGGGCAGCCCTCGGCGTCCCGGTCGGGCCGGCGCGCCTGGTCACCCTCTGCGGCCTTGCCGCCGCCAAGTACCTGCTGCTCTCCTCGCGCACGGTCGGCGCCGACGAGGCGCTGCGGCTCGGCCTCGTCAACCGCGTCGCGCCGGCCGCGGCGACCGAGGGCGCGGCGCTCGAGCTGGCCGCCTCCGTCGCCACCCACCCGCCCGAGGCGGTCGCGCAGCTGAAGCGGATGCTGCACCAGTGGGACGACGTCGTCGGCCGCTCCAAGGTCGAGGGCATCGGCCAGGTCGACTGGGCCCGCACCGGCCCCGGTCTGCCAGCCCCGGATTGACTTAGGTTCTTTCGAGCGCTTAAGGAACCCTTGCCTAACTGTCTGGAGACGGTTAGAGTCGCGGCGTGCTGGTAGGGGACGCAGGGGGAATTCGCCGCGCCGTCGCGCTCTTTTTCGCGTTGGCAGCGCTTGCCTGCATGCTGGCGCTGCCGGCTGTGGCGGGCGCCGAAAACTTCGAAGTCGACAGCGTCGCGGACGAAACCGACAGCGTTGTCGGCAATGAACTCTGCGTCACCGCGGCCGGCAAATGCACTCTGAGGGCGGCACTCGAAGAGGCGAACTTCGAAGCGAACGAAGACGGAATTGGCTTCGTCGAAGAAGTCGAAGGGGCTGGAAAAAAAATGGAAGGCCTCTTTGACGGCGGGCCGGCGGCGACGATAGCGCCGGCAAGCGGCCTGCCCCCGATTGCCCACGCGCTTCGCATCGAAGGGGAATGCGTCGTCGCCCTCGTTCTCCGTCCCTGCGTGGGGATCGCCGCCCCCGATCCGTCGAAACCGGCGCTCGTCGTCGAAAACAGCGAAGACGTCGAAATCGACGGGCTGGCCATCACCGGGGCCTCCACCGCGATCGCGGTGACCGGCACGCCCAGGTTCAAAGCCTTCAACAACTGGTTCGGGGTCAAGCTCGACGGCAGTGCCGGGGCCAACGCGACCGGGATCCTGCTCGGCCCGGGCTCCAACCGGGCTCGCATCGGCAATTCCAGCTTCAGGAACGTCTTCGCCAACAACAGCGACGTCGGGCTCGACATCCTCGGCGCCGCCAATGCCAGCGTCATGAGCGGCTACTTCGGCGTTGCGCCGGATGGGGTCACCATGGCAGCCAACGGCAAGGACATCGAGGTGACCGCCGACTCGGGTAGCGCCCTGGAAGCCCCCGGCACCACGATCGGCAACCAGCTCAGCCCCGAAGCGCTTGCCACCCCCGAGTGCGACGGCGGCTGCAACGTGATCTCCGGCTCCGGCTCGAGCGGCATCGACCTCGAAGGCGAGCCGGCCCAGGAAGAGGCGCCCGCGGCGTCGACCACCGTCATCGGCAACTACATCGGCCTCGCCGCGGGCGGCACCGTCGCCGTCGCCAACGCCGGCGACGGGATCCACGTCGGCCAGGCTGCCCGCACCGTGATCGGCGGGCCGCGGACGAGCGAAGCCAACCGCTTCGGCGCCGGCGACACCGCCGTCGCCGCGGGCCCCGCGGCGGCGAACCTGGTCGTCCGCGGCAACTCGATCGGGGTCGGTGCCAACGGAGCGAGCGTGGCGCCGCCGACCGACGGGGTCCTGGTCAACTCCGAAGGCCTGCCCAGCGCCGCGGCGGAAGCGACGATCGCCGACAACGAGATCAGGCTGCAGGGCGGTGTGGGGATCGGCCAGAACGGGCTCGGCGGCTGGATCGCGGGCAACTGGATCGCCGGGGCGACGACCGGGATCGCCACCTCCGGCTACGAAGAACGCGGCAACCTGATCGAGGGCAACCTGATCGAAGGTTCGACGCTGAACGCGATCCTGATCGAAAACGAACTCAACGAAGTCCTCGCCAACGAAGTCCTCGGCAGCGGCGGCGCTGGGATCAAGCTGCTCGGGGTGTCGCCGTTCCGCACCTACGGCAATCGCGTCGGCGGCGACACGGAAGCCGAGGAAAACGCGATCTTCGGAAGCGGTGGCGCCGCAATCGAAATCGCCAACATCGAAAAAAACAGCAACAACGAAGTGGCACGCAACTGGGGGGGAGGCAACGGCGGGCCCTTCATCGATCTCGTCGCGCTTTCGCCCAAAACCGAACCGAAAGGCCCCAACGACGGGGTCGCGCCGCCGCTGTTCGAAGCCGTAGGCCGCTCGGAGGCGAGCGGAAGCGCCGCGCCGAAAGCCCGGGTGCGGATCTTCCGCAAGGCCGGGGCGGCTGCGGGCGAGCTGGAATCGTTCCTCGGCGAAGCGGTCGCCGACGAAGAAGGGTTCTGGGTCGTCGACTACGCCACGCTCCCACCGGGCGCGACGATCGCAGCGACGCAGACCGTCGGCGGCGGTGGTGGTGGCGGGACCTCGGAGCTGCGCATCGCCGCGACCCCGCCCGCGCCCCCCGTCCCCGATGCCTGCCCGGCGACGGGCTGCACGGCCCCCGCCGACGAGACCCCGCCGCAGTCCAAGATCCGCAAGCACCCGCCGAAGAAGTCGGACAAGACGACCGCCAAGTTCGCGTTCGTCGCCGACGAGGCCGGGGCCAGCTTCCAGTGCAAGCTCGACAAGAAGAAATTCAAGGCCTGCAAGTCGCCGAAGAAGTACAAGCACCTAAAGCCCGGCAAGCACGTCTTCCAGGTGCGCGCCCGCGACTCCAGCGGCAATGTCGAGCCGCAGCCGGCGAAGTACAAGTTCACCGTCCTCGGCTGAGGCGGCCGACGACCTAGAATCGGGCGCCGCAGCCCGGATCGGCCGATCCGGGCGCTTCTGCTGCCATGAGCCTCCGCCCGTTAGTAGAGATCGCCGCCGAGAACGAGCGCGTCCACGCGCTCGCCGCGCGCGTGCGCGCGGCGGCCGACGGGGGGGAGGCGGCGACCGCGCCGGTCTCGGCGATGCTGCGGCCGCTGCTGCTGGCGGCGTTGCTGGAGGACGACCGCGGGCTCGCCGGGCGCCCGGCCCTATTGGTCAGCGCTGACGACCGCTCCGCCCGCGACCTCGCCGCCGACCTGCGCGCCTACCTGGCGCCGCGCCGGGTCCGCTTCTATCCCTCGCGCGGAACCGGCTACGCCTCCCACGTGACGCCGCCGCCGCACCTGGTCGGGCTGCGGATCGACGCCCTCGACGCGCTCGGCCGCGAAGCTGACGCGGTCGTCGTCGCCAGCGCCGTCGCGCTCGCCGAGGCCGTTCCCGACGCTTCCCTGCGCCCGGCCGGCTTCACGATCGCCAAGGGCGAGGAGATCGAGCTGGGGGCGGTCGCCGACGACCTCGTCGGCGCCGGCTACGAACGGGTCGAGCAGGTCGAGGAGCGGGGCCAGTTTGCGGTCCGCGGCGGCATCCTCGACGTCTATCCGGCGACCGAGGAGCGGGCCGTGCGGATCGAGCTGTTCGGCGACGAGGTCGACTCGATGCGCTGGTTCTCGACCTTCACCCAGCGCTCGCTCGGCGAGGGCGAGCTGGTCGAGCTGGCGCCCGCGGCCGAGCTCGACGCCGAGCATCGCGAGCTGGCCGAGCTGGCGGCCCTGGAGGCGGCCGAGGACGGTGCGCAGCCGACCAACCTGGCGGAGCTGCTGCCGCTCGAGCATTTCCGCGCGCCGCTAGACCTTGTGCCGGCGAGCGCCGCGGTCGTCCTCGCCGCGGTCGAGGAGATCGAGCCGGCGCTGCGCGACCACTGGGAGGACGCGACCGCGGCGATGCACGCCGACGACGCCCAGCGCCTCTACGTCGACGTCGCCGAGCCGCTGAACGAGCGGGCGGCGCTGGCGCTGGCGGCGGCCGGTGAGGACGACGAGGACGCCTTCCGTGCCGCCCGGGCCGAGTCGCCCGCCCGCAACGTCAAAGAGGCCGAGGGGGAGCTGGAGAAACTGGTCCGCTCGGGCTACCGAACCGTCGTCGCCTTCGACAGCCGCGGCGAGGCCGAGCGCGCCCGCTACGGCCTCGAGCGCCTCGACGCCCGCCTGCTCGAGGGCGGCCGCCTCTCGCCCGACCCGGGCCTCTCCTTCGCCGAAGCGCGCCTGCGCGAGGGCTTCGTCAGCCCCGAGCTGAAACTCGCCGTCTACCCCTTCCGCCGCCTCGTCCACCGCCGCCGGGCCGAGGAGCCCTCGCCGGGCGCCGGCCGTGGCCGGCTCGCCTTCAGCGAACTGCGGGTCGGCGACTTCGTCGTCCACGAGGACCACGGCGTCGCCCGCTTCGCCGGCTTCGAGACGCGCGAGGTCGGCGGCGTCACCCGCGACTACCTCTACCTCGAATACAAAGGCGAGGACCGCGTCTTCGTCCCCACCGACCAGCTGGCGAAGCTGAGCCGCTACGTCGGCGCCGGCGGCGAACCGTCGCTCTCGGCCCTGGGCGGCAAACGCTGGCAGAACATGAAGGCGCGGGCGCGCAAAGCCGCCGGCGCCCTGGCCGGCGAGCTGCTCAACCTCTACGCCGAGCGCCGCTCGCGCCGCGGGCATCCCTTCCCGCCCGACGGCGAGTGGCAGATCGCGATGGAGACGGCCTTCCCCTACCGCGAGACCGCCGACCAGCTGGAGGCGATCGAGGCGGTCAAGGGCGACATGGAGTCGGAACGGCCGATGGACCGGCTGATCTGCGGCGATGTCGGCTTCGGCAAGACCGAGGTCGCCCTGCGTGCCGCCGCCAAGGCCGCTTCCGACGGCAAGCAGGTGATGATCCTGGTGCCGACGACGATCCTCGCCCAGCAGCATTTCGGCACCTTCCGCGAGCGCCTCGCCGACCTCCCCTTCCGGGTCGAGGGCGTCTCCCGCCTGCGGCCGCCGGCGGAGGTGAAAGCGACCCTCAAGGACTTCGAGGCCGGCAAGGTCGACATCCTGATCGGCACCCACCGGCTGCTCTCGCGTGACGTCCGCGCCCAGGAGCTGGGCCTGGTCGTGGTCGACGAGGAGCAGCGCTTCGGGGTCAAGCAGAAGGAGCTGCTGCGGCAGCTGAAGCTCAAAGTCGACGTGCTGGCGCTCTCGGCGACGCCGATCCCGCGCACCCTGCAGATGAGCCTGGCCGGGCTGCGCGACATCTCGGTGATCGAGACGCCGCCGGAGGGGCGGCGGCCGGTCCGCACCTACGTCGGCCCCTACGACGAGGACCTGGTCCGCAAGGCGATCGTGCGCGAGGTCGAGCGCCAGGGCCAGGCCTTCGTCCTCCACAACCGGATCGACTCGCTGCCGGAAACCGCCGAGCGCCTGCGCGCGCTGGTCCCGGGCGCGCGCTTCCTCGAAGCCCACGGCCAGATGGACGAGCACACGCTGGAGGAGACGATGCTGAGCTTCCTGCGCGGCGAGGCCGACTGCCTGGTGACGACGACGATCATCGAGTCCGGCCTCGACATCCCCAGCGCCAACACCCTGATCGTCGAGCGCGCCGACCAGCTCGGGCTCTCGCAGGCCTACCAAATCCGTGGCCGGGTCGGCCGCTCTCGCGAGCGCGCCTTCGCCTACCTGCTCTACCCCTCGGCCGAGGCCCTGACCGAGGAGGCGGCGGCGCGGCTCTCGACCCTGGCCGACCACACCGAGCTTGGCTCCGGCTTCCGCATCGCGATGCGCGACCTCGACATCCGCGGCGCCGGCAACCTGCTCGGCGACGAGCAGTCGGGCCACGTCGCCGCGGTCGGCTTCGAGCTTTATTGCCAGATGATCGACGAGGCGGTGGCCGAGGCCGGCGAGGTCGAGGAGGGGGCGGAGGAGGCGCCGGAGCCGGTCCGCCTCGACGTTCCGGTCGACGCCTACCTGCCTGCCACCTTCGTCCCCTTCGAGGCGGCCAAGATCGACATCCACCGCCGCATCGTCGCCGCCCGCGAGACCGGGCAGCTGCGGGCGATCCGCGACGAGCTGAACGACCGTTTCGGCGAGCTGCCGGAGCCGGCCGAGAACCTGCTGAAGCTGCAGCGGGCGCGGATCGAACTGGGCCTGGCCGGGGCGCGCAGCGTCGAGTTCCGCGGCGGCCGCCTCAGCGTCACCGGGGTCGAGCTCGATTCCAGCCAGGCCGGCGTGCTGGCCGAGCAGGTCGAGGGCGCGCTCTACGAATGGCGCGAGCAGACCGCGGCGATCCGCGCCGGCAACGAGCCGGAGCAGCGCCTGGCGGCGGTGCTGGCGATGGCGGCCGGCTTGCGCGAGGCTCAGCGCGCGGGCGACGCCGCAAGCGCCTGAGCCGCAGAACGACCCCTTTGGCCATCCTTTAGGCGATTTGACTATGCTGCCCGCTTCGTGGGAGCGAAACCGGGGCAGAGCAGGAAGGCCGGACGACAGCGCCTCGCGCTGATCGTCTTCGGCGCGCTTTTCGTGATCCTCTTCGCGGGCTACGCGATCGCCCATGGCCTCGGCGATCCGAGCATCCCCGAGGGCGACGTCGCGATCGTCCAGGGTGTCCCCGACGGCTCGATCAGCGAAGCCGAATTCAAACGGGCTCTCGGCCAGCAGATCGCCCAGGGCGGGCTGAAAAAACCGCCCAAGCCCGGTGAGAAAAAATACGAAGAACTGAAGACCGCCGCCCTCGGCGAACTCCTCGACCAGACCTGGATCGAAGGGGAAGCCGAAGCGCTGGGCATCTCGGTGACGCCGAAACAGATCGGCACCGAACTGGCTCAGATCAAAAAAACCAACTTCAAAACCGCGGCGGAATACCAGGAATTCCTCAAAACCTCGCGCTTCACCAAGGCCGACGTCCTCGCCCGCGTGAAGCTGCAGCTGCTCAGCACCCAGATCCAGGAAAAGATCACGCAGCAGGCCCCGGTTCCCTCCGAAGGCGAAATCGCCGATTTCTACGACAGCGCCAAGGACACCCAGTTCACGACGCCGGAATCGCGCGACGTCCGCGTCATCGTCAACAAAGACAAGGCGAAAGTGGAAGCGGCCCAGAAGCTGCTCGAAGAAGACTCCTCGCCGGCGAGTTGGAAAAAGGTGGCGCTGAAGTACTCGAGCGACCCGACGACGAAAAAAGAAGGCGGTTTGCAGAAATCGCTGACCGAAGAAATTCTGCAGAGCCAGGAAGACCTCAAAGACGCGATTTTCGGCAACCCGAGCGGCGTCATCGTCGGCCCATTCGAAGTCCAGGGCAACTTCTTCGTCTCCGAAGTCGTGAAACTGAACGCGGCGAAAGTGCAGACCCTGGGCGCGGTCAAAGCGCAGATCAAATCTCAGCTGGCTCAGCAGCAGTCCGAAGAAACCTTCTCCGAATTCGTCGCCGAGTACCAGAGCAAGTGGCAGTCGCGGACCTTCTGCGCCTCCGGCTTCGAGATCGAAAGGTGCTCCAACTACAAGACGCCCGCCCATCCCGCCGGCGCCAAACCGGGCTGCTACGAAGCAAACCCCAAAGGCGGGCTGCCGGCTGACTGCCAGGCGCCGGTGATCCAGCCCGAACCCGCCCTGCCCGGCACCACGACGCCGGTCGAACCGTCGGGCAAACGCCTGGCGCAGCGGCCGCGACCGGAGGGCCTCAAAGAATCCGAAGTGCCGAGCCTGCTGCCCGAAGGCGCGGCGCCCGGCGGGGCCGGCACCGTCGCTCCGCCCACCGGCGAATAGAAGATCCCCAGCCGCGGTGGATCCCTCGGCCCCGGTGAATAGACTGGCGCGCTCTCGATGAGCCAGATCGCCTCCATCCACGCCCGCCAGATCCTCGACTCGCGTGGCAACCCGACCGTCGAGGTCGAAGTCGCGCTCGAGTCCGGCGCGCGCGGGCTGGCGGCCGTGCCCTCCGGCGCCTCGACCGGCGAGTTCGAGGCGGTCGAGCTGCGCGACGGCGGCGACGCCTGGGCCGGCAAGGGCGTCTCGCGCGCGGTCGCCAACGTCAACGGCGAGATCGCCGCGGCGCTGACCGGCGCCCGCGCCGCCGAGCAGGGCGCGCTCGACCAGACGATGATCGAGCTCGACGGCACCCCGAACAAGGGCCGGCTCGGCGCCAATGCCCTGCTCGGCGTCTCCCTGGCGGCGGCGAAGGCGGCGGCGATGGACGCGGCCCAGCCGCTCTACCTCTACCTCGCCGAGCTTTACGGCGGCGGCGAGCCGACGCTGCTGCCGGTGCCGATGATGAACGTCCTCAACGGCGGCGCCCACGCCGACAACTCGGTCGACTTCCAGGAGTTCATGGTCGTCCCCGCCGGCGCCTCCAGCTTCTCGGAGTGCCTGCGGGTGGGGGCCGAGGTCTACCACGCGCTGAAGAAGTCGCTGGCCTCGAAGGGGCTCTCCACCGCCGGCGGCGACGAGGGCGGCTTCGCGCCCGACCTCGACTCCAACGAGGCGGCGCTGCAGGCGGTTCTGGCCGGTGTCGAAGCGGCCGGCTACGAGCCCGGCGCCGACGTCTTCATCGCCCTCGACCCCGCCACCAGCGAGATCTTCGAGAACGGCGCCTACGTGCTGGCGCACGAGGGCCGCAGCCTCTCGCCCGAGGAGATGGCCTCCTACTGGGATGACGCCTGCTCGCGCTACCCGATCGTCTCGATCGAGGACGGCATGGACGAGGAGGACTGGGACGGCTGGAAGCTGCTGACCGAGAAGCTCGGCGAGCGCGTGCAGCTGGTCGGCGACGACCTCTTCGTCACCAACCCCGAG
>DASYKN010000076.1:0-19499 GCA_035995325.1 Solirubrobacterales bacterium | reverse complement strand
CTTGCACCAGACGAAGTGCTCGATGTCCGGATGGTCGACGTCGAGCACGACCATCTTCGCCGCCCGCCGCGTCTTGCCGCCGGACTTGATCGTCCCCGCCCAGGAGTCGGCGCCGCGCATGAAGCTGACCGGGCCGCTCGCCGTGCCGCCCTTCTTCAGCGGCTCCATCGAGCCTCGGATGTTGGAGAGGTTGATCCCCGAGCCCGAGCCGCCGCGGAAGATCCGGCCCTCCTTGGTGTTCCAGTCGAGGATTGACTCCATGGTGTCCTCGACGCTGAGGATGAAGCAGGCCGAGCACTGTGGCGTCTCCTCGAAGCCGACGTTGAACCAGACCGGTGAGTTGAAGGCCGCCTTCTGGTTGAGCAGGATCGAGGTCAGCTCCGCTTCGAAGACCTCGGCGTCCTCGGCCGAGGCGAAGTAGCCGCCCTCGCGCCCCCAGTTCGAGATCGTCCCGGCGACGCGGCCGACCATCTGTTTGACCGACGACTCGCGCTCCGGGCTGCCGATCTGGCCGCGGAAGTACTTCTGGGCGACGATGTTGGTCGCGTTCTGGGACCAGCTCTTGGGGAACTCGACCCCGCGCTGCTCGAAGGCCGGGCTCTCGGGATTGCCGATCACCGCATCCCGGATCTCCCACTCCACCTGGTCGAAAGGATGCACGCCGACAGTCGAAAACCGCCGCTCTATAGAGAGGCCCTTGAGACCGTTTTTGGGAGTGCTAAGGGCGGTCTGGGACATCGAACTTCTCCTCTCGCAGCGACTTTCAGGGGTAACTACGCAGGATCGCTAACCGACCGGCGGGAAAAGTGCGTGAAGTCGCAAATAAGGCACTTGGAGCAGGCAGAAAGCCTCCCCTACATGATCGCAAGTCCGCTATCTCGGCAAATCGCTGGCGCGGCCAGCGGGCCGCGCTACGCTGAGGACATGGCCGATGACCTGCGTAGGGGCGCAGAGCGAATGGGCGACCGGGCGAGTGCCGCCAGGGACGCCATGGGCGCGCGCGCCAGCGCCGCCCGCGACGCGATCGCCCTGGTCAAGCCAAAGCTGCGCGGCGTCTCGCACGAGTGGGCCTTCTTCCTCTCGCTTGGCTTCGGCGCGGCGCTGATCATCCTCGCGAAGACGCCGAAGGCGACCCTGGCGGTGGCGATCTACGCGGTCAGCCTCTCGGCCCTGTTCGGCACCAGCGCCCTCTACCACCGCGTCAACTGGACCCGGCCCCAGGCACGCCAGTGGATGCGCCGGCTCGATCACTCGATGATCTTCTTCCTCATCGCCGGCACCTACACGCCCTTCGCCCTGCTGGTCCTCGAAGGGGCGCTGGCCGACGCGATCCTCGCCGTCGTCTGGATCGGCGCGATCGCCGGCGCGATCGTCGAGATGATCTGGATCGACCACCCGAAATGGGTGGCGGCGATCATCTACCTCTCGCTCGGCTGGGTCGCGGTCGCGGCCTTCCCGGAGCTGTGGTCGGAGATGGGGGTCGGCGGCACCCTGCTCGTCGCCGTCGGCGGCCTGCTCTATACGGCGGGCGCGGTCGTCTACGCGACCCAGCGCCCCAACCCCAACCCGGCGATATTCGGCTACCACGAGGTCTTCCACCTACTCGTCATCGCCGCCGCCGTGGCACACTTCTCGGCGATCGCCTTCTTCGCCCTCCCCCACGCATGAGGATCTCGCCCAAGCTCGTCGCCGCGCTGGCGGCGCTGGCGCTGCTGCTCGCCGCCCCCGCCGCGGCGCAGGCGTCGTGGGGGGCGATCGCGATCGAACCGACCGCGGGCAAGATCGGCTACTCCCGCCACGTCGCCAACGTCGCCGACGCCAAGAAGAAGGCGCTCGAGGAGTGCGGCGAAAGCCACTGCAAGGTCGCGGTCTGGGTCTTCAACGGCTACGGCGCCGTGGTCAAGAAGAAGAACGACGTCTACATCGCCGGCATCGGCGCCAGCAAGCACCTCGCCTTCGAAGACGCCCGCAAACGCGCGCACGAGCAGTCAGCGCCCGCGGTCGCCTGGGTCTTCAGCGGCCTCAGCTAACCCCGGGCGCCGCTAGGCGGCGACGCGCTCGCGGGCGAACTCCTCGACCTCCTCGACCGCGCTGACCAGCTCGGCGAGGATCTCCTCCAGCTGCCCGGACTGCTGTGGGGTCAGCTCCAGCTCGCCGTCGACGAACTGCTTGTCGGCGGCGGCAACCGGCAGCTCCGCCTCGACCACGCGGCCGCCGAGGGCGCCGAGGACCTTGCGGGTCTCGGCCTGGGCCCAGACCGCGCCGAACATCCCGGTCGAGGCGCCGATCGCCGCCGCCGGCTTGCCGCTGAGCGCGCTCTGCCCGGCTGGGCGCGAGGCCCAGTCGAGCGCGTTCTTCAGCACGCCGGGGATCGAGTGGTTGTACTCCGGCGTCGCGACCAGGACCGCGTCGGCGCCGCGGATCGCCTCACGCAGCTCCTGCACGGGGCGGGGGGCCCCATCCAGTTCGAGGTCGGCGTCGTAGGGCGGGATCACGCGCAGGCCCTCGTAGGGGACCAGCTCCACCCCCGCGGGCAGCCGCTCGGCGGCCGCCCGCAGCAGGGCGCTGTTGAGCGAGTCCCGGCGCAGGCTGCCGGAGATGCCCAGGACCCGCATGGTTACTCGCCCTCCTTGACCAGCTCGAGGTCGACGGCGATGTCGACCGTGTAGTCGAGGACCTCGCCGCCGCTCGGCAGCTCCGCCTGCCAGTCGAGCCCGAAGCTGCGGCGATCGACGCTGGCCTCGAGCGAGAGGCCGACGCGGGCCTTGCCACCGAGGTCGGTGCCGAGCTGGCCGAACCGGCCGCTTGCCTCGACCTCGTGGGTCTCGCCATGGATCTCGAGCTGGCCGCGCAGGGTCAGGGCGCCGTCCTCGGCGACCTCGAACGCGGTCGAGCTGAACTTCAGCTGCGGATAGCGCTCGGCGTCGAAGAAGTCGGGGGAGAGCAGGTGCCCCTTCAGCATCTCCTCCTCGATGTCGACCGAGCCGACCTCGACGCTGCCGGTGAGCTGCGGCTGCTCGCCGCCCTCGAGCTTGGCCTCATAGGCACGGAAGCCGCTGCGGAAGGTGGAGACGCCGTTGTGGACGACGGCGAAGTGGATCGTGGAGTGAACCGGGTCCACCGTGTAGGCCCCGGTCGGAACCTCTTGCTTGACGGTCTGCGTGCTGCTCATGTTCGAGTCCCTTCCTCGTAAGCCTTTGTCAGATAAACGATTGACGTAGAAACAATCGTAGCAGAAATGCTTGTAACTACAACTATTGTCTGGACAAGCGTCATGTGAGACAATTGGCAGCAATGACCGAGCCCGCAGCCGCAACCACGACTGCCCTTCGCGAGGGCGACGCGCCCGCCGGCACGCCGCATGGCGAGGCCTGGGGCGCGCTCGCCCGCACCCACGCGGCGGTCACCCAGCGGCTCCAGGAAGCGCTGGCCCAGGGCGACTACCCGCCGCTTCCCTGGTACGAGGTGCTGGCCACCGTCGCCGACGCCGCGGACCAACGCATGCGGATGGGGGACCTGGCCGAGGTGCTGGTGATCACCCGCGGCGGCCTGACCAAGCTGGTCGACCGCCTGGTCAAAGCCGGCCTGCTGGAGCGGACCTTCTGCGAGACGGACCGCCGGGTCAGCTACGCGACGCTGCTGCCCGCCGGCTCGACCCTGCTGGCCGAGATGCGGCCGGTGATCGTCGGCGAGCTGCAGATCGCCTTCTCGGCCAACATCAGCGAGGCCCAGGCCGAACTGCTGCGCGAGATGCTCGACCGCGTCCGCTCGACTGCCTGCGGCGGCATCGCCTGACTTTGGGCCTGTCCCGGTAGGGGTGGAGCGTCTGTGCTTTTTCGCCGCTATCCACCACGGCTGCCTCAGGCGTTCTCGGAAAAGTTAAGCGGAACCCCTACCGGGACCGGCCCTAGGCGAGGGCCGCCGCGGCCCGCTCTTTGGCGGACTCGACGATCGCCAGCACCGCCGGCTCCTGGCCCTCGCGGATCAGCGCGATCGGGTCGGGGTCGCCGTTGACGATCCCCTCGAAGAACTCCTTGCGGTCCTGGTAGGTCGGCAGCGTCCCCTTGGCCCAGCCGCGGGCGTCGTTGAGGATGATCGCCAGGCGCGCGTAGTCCTCGCCGAACAGCTCCGCCACCTCGCGCTTCATCCGCTTCGCCAGGGCGGGGGAGGCGCCGGCGGTGGAGATCGCGATCGCCAGTGGGCCGGTGCGGACGATCGCCGGCAGGATGAAGTTGCAGAGCGGCGGCACGTCGACGATGTTGACCAGCATCGCCCGCCTCTCGGCGTCGTCGAAGACGGCGATGTTGACGTCGGTGTCGTCGGTGCAGGCGATCACCATGAAGACGCCCTCGAGGTCGGCCGGGCCCGCGTAGTCGCGCTTCTCCCACCCGATCGAGCCCTCCCGCGCCAGCGCCTCCAACCCGGGGTGGGCGACGGGCGCGATCAGGGTCACGTCGGCGTCGCAGGCAAGCAGCCCCTCGGTCTTCTCGAGCCCGAGGTTGCCGCCGCCGACGACCACGCAGCGCCGCCCCTTCAGTTTCAGGCAGGCGATGTAGAAGGGGGTCTCGAGCATGTCCCGCACGCAGGACTGGTCGCAGATCCCCTTGCGGAGCTGGCAGACGCACTCCTTGCCGGCATAAGCCTGGGCGGGCATTGGGACAGATTAGTGAGTCGCCGGAGGCGGCTTTATATGGCGTCGAGGGTCTGGCGCAGGCCGTCTTCGAGGCTGGTCTTCGGGCGCCAACCAAGCTCGCGTTCGGCCCGGCTCGCGTCGAGGGCGATGCGCTGCACCTCGCCGGCTCGCGGGCCGGCGAACTCGGGCTCGAAGCTCTCGCTGTCGCCCAGCCGCCCCAGCGTCTCGGCCAGCTTCAGCACGCTGGCCTCGCGGCCGGTGCCGAGGTTGACCGGCCCGGTAACCGTCGACTCCGCCGCCGCCAGCGCCGCCGCGACGACGTCGCCGACGTAGAGGTAGTCGCGGGTCTGGGTGCCGTCGCCGAAGATCAGCGGCCGTTCGCCGCCCCGCAGCTTGCCGCAGAAGATCGCGATCACGCCGGCCTCGCCGAGCGGGTCCTGCCGCGGCCCGTAGACGTTGCCGAGCCGCAGGGCGATGCCGGAGATGCCGTAGAGGCGCTCGTACAGCGCCAGGTAGCCCTCGGCCGCGTACTTGCTCTGGCCGTAGGCCGACATCGGCGCGATCGCCGCGCCCTCGTCGAGTGGCAGCTGCTGGCCCGCGCCCTCGCCGTAGATGGCGCCGCCGGTGGAGACGAAGACGACCCGCCGGCACTCCGCCGCGCGCGCCGCGTCGAGGACGTTGGCGGTGCCGCCGACGTTGATCGAGGCGTCGAAGGCCGGGTCCTCGATCGACTTGCGGACGTCGATCTGGGCGGCCAGATGGAAGATTCGCTCGGGCCGCCACTCGCTTGCCAGCGCGGCCAGCGCGGCGGCGTCGCGGATGTCCAGCTCGGCCAGCTTGGCGCCGGCGGCCAGCGCCCCCTCGAGGTTGGCGCGGCGGCCGGTGCTGAGGTTGTCGACGACCGTCACCTCGTCGCCGCGCGCCAGCAGCCCGTCGACCAAGTTCGAGCCGATGAACCCCGCGCCGCCAGTGACCAAGCACCTCATCAGGTCGCCGATCCTACGGGGATCGGCGCGCGTTGGGCACAAAGGAGCGGCCGAGCGCCCCTGCTACCCTCGCCGCCCCATGCGCCTAATCGTCACCGAGAAGAACAACAGCGCCAAGAAGATTGCCGAGGCCTTGAGCAACGGCAGCAACGGCGAAGACAAAACTTTCAAAGTCCCGTTCTACACCTGGACGGACGGCGCCGGCGACCAGCACATGACGATCGGCCTCAAGGGCCACGTGCTTGGCCCCGCCTTCCCCGAGGGCTACTCGAACTGGCAGAAGACGGACCTGCACGACCTGATCGACGCCGAGTTGATCAAGGAGCCGACCGACAAAAACGTCGTCAAAGCGATCAAGAAAGTCGCCAAAGAGGCTGACGAGCTTGTGATCGCCACCGACTTCGACCGCGAGGGCGAGCTGATCGGGCTCGAGGCGCTGGAGGAGATGCTCGACGCCAACCCCGACCTCGGCTCCCGCGAGGGGACCGCCGACGGCAGCCTGGTGATCCAGCGCGCCCGCTACTCGGCTCTGACCAGGGAAGAGATCGAGCGCGCCTTCGGCGACCTCGACACGCTCTCCTACCCGCTCGCCAACGCCGGCGCCGCGCGCCAGGACATCGACCTGCTCTGGGGCGCGACCCTGACCCGCGCGGTCTCGCTCGCCAGCCGCCGCTTCGGCTCCAACTTCCTCTCGGTCGGCCGCGTCCAGAGCCCGACCCTGGGCCTGATCGTCGAGCGCGAGATGGAGCGCCGCGCCCACGTCGCGAAACCGTTCTGGGAGCTGTTCGCCAAGTTCGAGCACCCCGACGGCACCTTCGAGACCCATCACAGCGTCGACAAGTTTTGGGACAAAGCCGAGGCCGACGCCGCCTTCGCGGGCACCGCGGCACCCGGCGTCGTCAAAGCCGTGACGGCGCGCAAAAACACGCGCAAGCCGCCGACTCCCTACAACACCACCGCCTTCAGCACCGACGCCTCCAGCCGCCTCGGCATCACTCCCGCCAGCGCGATGCGGATCGCCGAGGACCTCTACATGGACGGCTTCATCTCCTATCCGCGCACCGACAACACGGTCTACCCGTCCTCGCTGCCGCTGCGCGAGCTGGTCAGCTCGCTGGTCAAAGTCAAAGAGTTCTCCGCCGCCTCCGGCCTGCTCGACGGCGAGCTGAAGCCGACCCGCGGCAAAAAAGAGACGACCGACCACCCGCCGATCTACCCGACCCAGGCGATCCATCCGGGGGCCCTCGACGGCTCCAAGAAGCGGGTCTACGAACTGGTCGTGCGCCGCTTCCTCGCCACCTTCAGCCCGCCGATGATCACCGAGTCGACCCGGGCCGACATCGAGGCCGGCTCGGAGACCTACTTCGTTCGTGGCTCGGTCGTCGTCGACCCCGGCTACGCCGGCATCTACACCTACGCCCGCTCCTCCGACGAGGAGATCCCGGCCCTGAAGGAGGGCCAGGAGCTGGCCCTCGACGGCGCGCCCTGGATCGTCGACAAGGAGACGCAGCCGCCCTCGCGGATCTCGCAGGCGAAACTGATCGAGCTGATGGAGGAGCGCGGCCTCGGCACCAAGGCGACCCGCGCCGACATCATCCAAAAGCTCTTCGACCGCGGCTACGTCTTCGGCAACCCGCCGGTCCCCTCGGAGACCGGGATCGCCCTCTACGAGGCGTTCAAGAACTTCGTGCCGGCGATGGCGACGCCGGAGATGACGGCGCAGCTCGAGGCCGAGATGGACCGGATCGCCGCCGGCGAGATGACCAAGGGCGCCGTCGTCGGCGAGAGCCGCGACCTCCTGCACAAGACCTGGACCGAGATCGACAAGAGCCGCGAGGACCTGGCCAAAGTGATCTGGAAAGGGATGGACGAAGACCGCGTCCTCGGCCCCTGCAAGGTCTGTGAAGAAGCGGGCCGCAAAAAGGACGATGGCTCCCCCCACATGCTGCGGATCATCCGCGCGAAAAAATCGGGCAAACGCTTCGTCGGCTGCAGCGGCTGGACCCTCGACGATCCCAAATCCTGCGACCAGACCTTCCCGCTGCCCCAGCGCGGCGACGTCTTCAAGCTCGAAGACCGCTGCTCGATCTGCAACGAGACGCCGCGGCTGAAAGTAGTCCCCTTCCGCGGCCGCCCCTGGAACCTCTGCCTCAACGACGACTGCGAGTCGATGCAGGAGATGAAGAAACGCCGGGCCGAGCGCGAAGCCGCGAAAGCGGCGAAAGCTGCGATGGACAAGAAACCGCCGGTCAAAGGCGACGAGGACGCGCCCAAAAAAGCTAAAAAAGCGAAAGTCAAAGCGTCCAAAGCTGACACCGCCACGCGGGGGCGCAAACGCGCCAAAGCCGCGGCCAAAAGCTGAGGCAGGCGGCCTTGTTCATCTCCCTCGAGGGAGTGGACGGCTCCGGCAAGAGCACCCAGGCGCGGCTGCTGGTCGAGGCGCTGGGGGCGGAGACGGTGGCGATCCGCGAGCCGGGCGGGACCGACGCGGCCGAGCGGATCCGCGGCCTGCTCGCCGATCCGGGTGTGCCGCTGGAGCCGCTGGCCGAGCTGCTGCTGTTCCTGGCGGCGCGGGCCGACCTCACCGAGCGGGTGATCCGGCCGGCACTCAAGGATGGCCGCACCGTCGTCTCCGACCGCTTCTCCGACTCCAGCGTCGCCTACCAGGGGGCGGCGCGGGGGCTTGGAGTGGGGGAGGTGATCGGCCTCTGCGACACCGCCACCGACGGCCTCTGGCCGGACCTGACCCTGCTGCTGAAGGTCGACCCGGAGGTCGGCCTCGACCGCGCCGATGGTGAGGACCGCTTCGAGGCCGAGGGCCTGGAGCTGCAGCGCGCGGTCGCCGAGGCCTACGAGGAGATCGCGATCATCGCCTCGGACCGTGTCGCCGTGATCGACGCCGACGGCACTGTGGACGAGGTCCACGCGCGCGTGATGGAGGCCGTCCGGGGCCGCGGCGAATGAAGTGCCTTTGTCTTTCTTCGCCCACAGGGCGAATAAAGACAGGAGCAGTCGGATGAACGCCGCGCTCGACGCCGCCACCGAGCATCAGCCCCGGCCGCGGGTGGCGCTTAGCGCCGCTCTGGCCGGCGAGCCTTCGCACGCCTACCTCTTCCGCGGGCCGCGCGGCGCCGGCAAGCGGGCCGCCGCCCGCGCCTTCGCGGCGGAGATCCTCGCCGCCGCCGCCGAGGACCCCGACGACGCCCGCCGCCGCGCCCTGCTCGACCCCTCGCCGCACCCCGACCTCGTCTGGCTGGCGCCGCGTGGCGCTCAGCACCTGGTCGAGGAGGTGCGCGAGCGGGTGATCCGCGCCGCCGCCTACCGGCCCTTCGAAGGCGGCAAGCGGGTCTTCGTCGTCGAGGCCGCGGAGGCGCTGCGCGACGAGAGCCAGAACGCGCTGCTGAAGACCCTGGAGGAGCCGCCGGCCTTTGTCCACCTGATCCTGCTCAGCTCCGAACCGGAGATCCTCCTGGAGACGATCGCCTCGCGCTGCCAGCCGATCGATTTCGCGCCGCTCTCGGCCGAGGTGCTGGAGGCGGAGCTGGCCGCGACCGTCGCCGATATCGCCGGCGGCGAGGAAGCGGTCGGGCCGGCCGCGCCGGAGGAGATCGCCGCCGCCGCGCGCTTGGCGGCGGGGGATCTGGAGCTGGCCCGCCTGCTGCTCGGCGAGCGGGGGCGCGAGGTCCGGGCCGAAGCCGAGCGGTGCGTCGCCGCGGCGCTGGCCGGCGAGCTCGGCGACGCCCCCTGGAAGCGCCTGCTCGACCGCGCCGAAGCGGCCGGCGAAGAGGCCGAAGCGGTGGCCCGCGAGGCGCTCGAGGAGGAAGCGAAGGCCGGCCTCAAGCGCACCGCCCGCGACATCGCCGACGAGTCCAAGCGCGCCGGCCGCCGTCGCCGCACCGAGATCCTCGACCTCGGCCTCGAGCTCTGCGCCGCCTGGCTGCGCGACCTCGCCGCGGTTGGCGCCGGGGCCGAGGAGGTCGCCTTCAACCGCGACCGGCTCGAGCAGCTCCGCGCCCAGGCCGGCGGCATCGACCCCGCTCAGGCCCGCCGCGGCGTCGAGGCGGTGCAGGAGACCCGCCGCGGCCTCGACCTGAACGTCTCCGAGGAGCTGGCCCTAGAGGCGCTTTTCTTCCGACTCGAGCGCCTGCTGTCCTAACGGCTCGGGATCGGTCTGAGCCTCGCCGTCGCGCACTCCCTCAAGGGCGCGTTCCTGGGCCAGGCGCGTGATCTGCGCCGCCTGGCGGGACATGATCACGCTGAAGTTGAGCGCCAGCCCGAGCAGCAGTAAGAGGACGATCGAGAAGAGGGCGACGTTGGTGTCGCGGACGCCCATCAGGTCGGCGAGGAACTCGAGCAAGCCGGGGAAGGCGGCGCCGGCGAGCATGCCGAGGCCGGCGACGAACCAGATCACGCTGTAGCGCTCCTGCAGGCGGTCGCGCCGGATCAGGTCGAGGATCAAGAACATGAAGAAGACCGCGATCACGGCGGCGACGATCCGCGTCTGCGAGGTCAGGTGGACCTGGGCGCCGTCGACGCCGAACGGGAGCCAGCTCACCGCTCCACCTCCGTCTGGCGCGGCCGGAACTGGCCGACCAGCAGCACGACGACGCTCTTGAAGATGAAGAAGGCCGAGCGCAGCGGCGTCAGGAAGGAGCTGCCGCCGACCCGCTCCAGCATCCGCACCGGCAGCTCCTCGACCCGTAGCCCTTCGCGCACCGCCAGCTGCAGCGACTCGATCTCGGCGAAGTCGGGTGAGTAGTTCTCGCTGAACAGCGCCATCACCCGCCGGTTCGCGGCCCGCATGCCGCTGGTCGTGTCGGTGAAGCGCTGGCGCGTCGCCAGGGTGAGAAAGAAGCGGAAGACGCCGGTGCCGATCCGCCGCGAGAAGGTCGGCCGGTAGTCGTCGCTGGCGGCGACGGCGCCGGCGTGGTAGCGCGAGCCGATCACGAGGTCGGCGCGGTCGGCTTCGACCTCGGCCAGCAGCCGTGCCACCTCCGCGGCCGGGTGCTGGCCGTCGGCGTCGAGGTGGGCGCAGCAGTCATAGCCCTCGCGCAGCGCGTAGAGGTAGCCGGTCTGCAGCGCCGCTCCCAGGCCCTGGTTGAAGGGCAGGGTGGCGACGCGGACGCCCAGCTCGCGGGCCCGCGCCGTGGTCGCGTCGGTCGAGCCGTCGTCGACGACGAGGATGTCGGCGCCGCCGAGGTGGGCACGGACGTCGGCGACGACCGCGTTGATCGATTCCTCCTCGTTCCAGGCGGGTATGAAGACGAGAGTCCGCACTCGGCCGATTCTCCCACGAAGGCTCGCGGGCGCCGTCCCGCGCCCCGGACCGTGAATGGATTGTGTTAGTAAACCTTCATGAGCAATGAGCAGGAGATCGCGGGCGCGCCCCGCGTCGCCGCGTCGCGAATCGGCATGCGCCTCTGGCTCACCGGCGCCTTCGGCACGGTCAGCCTGATCACCGCCGCCGCGGTCTACCTCTTCGGCGACAACGAGCAGGCGCTGATCGCCTCGGTCCTGATCGGCGTCCTCGCCGGCTTCCTGATCGCGGTCGCGATCTCCCACCGCGTCGTCCGCCTCGCCCGGGCCGCCGGCGAGATGGCGCAGGGCTCCTTCGACGCCCCGCTCAACGTCTCCGGGCCGGATGAGATCGGCGACCTCGCCCGCGCCCTCGACTCGATGCGCGCCTCGCTGAAGGAGAGCTTCGGCGTCCTCACCGCCGACCGCAACAAGCTGGCGGCAATCTTCGACGGCCTCACCGACGCGGTCATGGTGGTCGACTTCGAAGGCCCGGTGCGCTTCTCCAACAGCTCCGCCTCGCACCTGCTCGACGCCGATGGCAGGCCGCCGATCCTGATCCGGCCGCAGCTGAAGCGGGCCTCCGACGTCGGCTTCTCCGCCCACCCGGCGCTGCGGATCGGCGACCGCGCCTACGCGATGACCGCGCGCTCGCTGCCGGACGAGCGGGCGGTGCTGGCGGTCCTGCGCGACCGCACCGACGAGCTGCGGCGGGAGCTGGCCGAAGCGGACTTCGTCTCCAACGCGGCGCACGAGCTGCGCAACCCGCTGGCCGGGATCTCCGGGGCGATCGAGGTCCTGCAGAGCGGCGCCAAGAACGAGCCGAAGGACCGTGACCACTTCCTCTCCCGCCTCGCCGACGACGCCGACCGCATGAGCCGCCTGACCCAGTCGCTGCTGACCCTGGCCCGGGTCGAGTCGCGCGGCGCGGCCGAGAGCGAGGTCGTCGACGTCGCCGTCGCGATCCGCGACGTCGTCGCCGCGGTGGCGACGCCGCCGCACCTCGCGCTCGAGGTCGAGGTCGAGCCCGATCTCGCCGCCACCGGCGACCCGACGCTGCTGCGCCAGGTGATGATCGGCCTGCTGACCAACGCCTTCAAGAACACGCCACCCCCCGGCACCGTTACCGTTCGCGGCCGTCACGACGGCGAGGCAGAGGTCATCTTGGAGGTAATAGACACTGGAACCGGCATTCCCGCGGCGGAGATCGAGCGCGTTTTCGAGCGCTTCTACCGTCGCAGCGAGTCGCGCAAGCAGGAGGGCTTCGGCCTCGGCCTGGCGATCGCGCGGCGGATGGTCGACGTGATGGGCGGCCGCATCGGCGCCGAATCCGTCGAGGGGATGGGCAGCACCTTCTGGGTCCGCCTTCCCATCGCCCAGCCGAGCCCGACCCCGGTGGCCTGACCCATGTATAGAGAGCCCGCACACATGGAACGAATATGAGCAGCGGCCGCATCCTCATCGCCGACGACGAGCCCTCGGTCCGTGACTCGGTCGGCTACGCGCTGACCCAGGAGGGCTTCGACGTCACCCCGGCCGCCGACGGCGACGAGGCCAGCGAGCTGCTCGGCAACGGCATCCCCTTCGACCTGCTGATCCTCGACATCATGATGCCGGGGCCGAGCGGCCTCGACATCTGCCGCGACGTGCGCTCGCGCAGCGCCGTGCCGATCATCGTCCTCACCGCCAAGGACGCGGAGGTCGACAAGGTCGTCGGCCTCGAGGTCGGCGCTGACGACTACGTGACCAAGCCGTTCTCGGTCCGCGAGCTGCTCGGCCGCGTCCGCGCCCAGCTGCGCCGCCGCGAACTCGACCGCTCGCCGCTGGCCCAGGCGGTGAAGATCGAGTCCGGGCCGGTCTCGATCGACCTCGTCCGCCATGTCGCCACCGTGCGCGGCATCCCGGTCAACCTGACCCGCTCCGAGTTCCAGCTGCTGCGCCTGCTGGTCGGCCGCCCCGGCGAGGTCTTCGCCCGCGCCCAGATCATGGAGGAGCTGTGGCAGACCGAGTTCGACGGCGACGAGCGCGCCTGCGACGTCCACATCTCCAACCTGCGCCAGAAGGTCGAGCGCGACCCGCAGAAACCAGAGCTGGTCGTGACCGTGCGCGGCGTCGGCTACAAGTTCAGCGGCGACGGCAACTAGCCGGACACAGCCGGGTTTTCCCCTCGTGGCTTGAAAGGGCCTAAGCTGTCCCCATGGGTAGGAGGGGAATCCGCGCGCTCGCGGTGGCAGTCGCCGCCGTGGCGCTGCTCGTAGTCGCCGGCAACGCGCTGGCCGTTCGCGCGGTGACGAAAATCCACCTCCAGGCCGGCAACATCATCGTCGACGGCGAAGGCGGCTTCACGCCGACGGCGCTGCCGAAGAACAAGTACGCGCCGATCACCATCTTCGGCAGCGGCAAGATCAGCACTGCCGAAAAGGGCACGTTCCCGCCGGTCCTGCAACACATCGAATTCGAATTCGACAAGCACGGCGCGGTCGACACCCTCGGCCTGCCGATCTGCACGCCGGCCAAACTGCAGGCGACCACCGTTTCGCAGGCGCGCAAGCTCTGCCCGGGCGCGATCGTCGGCAAGGGCTTTGGCCACGCCGTCGTCGTCTTCCCCGAACAGGGGCCGATCCCGGCCTCCTCGCCGTTCACGATCTTCAACGGGGCGCGCAAGGACGGAGACCCGACGATTCTCGTCCACGCCTACCTCACGGTCCCCGCGCCGACCACCTTCATCGTCCCGATCAGGATCGAAAAAATCCACAACGGCCGCTACGGCTACCGCGTCAACGCCGAAATCCCGAAGATCGCCGGCGGCTCCGGCATTCCGCTCTCGGGCTCGGTGACGATCGGTCGCAAGTGGACCTACAAGGGCAAGAAGCACAGCTACCTCAACGCCAGCTGCCCGGACGGGCGCCTGCAGGCGATTGGCCAGTTCAGCTTCAAAGACGGCACCCGGCTGAAGGGCTCGTTCGTGACGCCCTGCCAGACGCTGGGCTGAGGCTCGGCCCGGGTTCAGTTGGGCGCCGCGGCGTCGGCGATCAGCCCGGCCAGCGGATCGCGGCCGTCCCAACTTCCTTCCGACGCGTAGGGGCGGAAGCGCACAAAGGCCGATTCGTGGTGGAAGCCGCGGACGCGGTCGGCGGCGATCGCCGCCGCATGCGGCCCACCGGCACCGATTGCGTACCTGCGCATCGCGGCGGCGCCGCGCCAGAGCGAGAAGGTCGCGACCAGGCGCGGGGGGCGGGTCAGGCCGATGCCGGCCAGCAGCGCCGGGTCGCCGAGCGCGGCCGCCTCGGCCGGGCCGGCGGAGCGGCGAAACGCCGCCGTGCGCAGCAGCCGCAGCCGGCCCAGGGTGAGGATCCCCACCGGCTCCTCCTCCTCGACCGCCAGCGCCCGCGACGGCAGCCCCGGCATCCCCGCCCAGGACCCGAAGACGCGCAGTGGCGCCAGCCGCACCCCCCAGCCGCCGCGCAGCCGCCGCGCGACCGGGTGGCTGTGGCAGAACGCGTCGAGGGCGGCGTCGCTCTCCCAGGCCGCCAGCAGGCCGACCCGCCGCAGCTGCTTCGGCGGCAGCAGCGGCTCCCCGAGCGGCGCCCTGAACAGGGTCTCGGCGTAGGTGAGGCCGGCGACCGCGGCCGGGCGCGGCGGCCGCAGCAACAACTCGGCCGCCTCCCTCCGCTTCAGCTCGGCGATGTGGATCGAGACGATCATCCGCTGGCTTGCGAGACGAAGTGGGAGGCGATGCGCCAGCGCCGTTGCAGCACCGGTTCGACCGCGGCGGTGGCGCAGGCGGCGTCGGCGAGGCATTCGCCCCAGGCGTTGACCGCGTCGACGTACTGGTTGTACGCCTGCTCGGCCGGGGTGCCGGTCGCGGTCAGGCAGGCGATCGTCAGCCGCTCGGTCGGGATCTCGCCGTAGTCGCGGCGCAGCCGCCCGACCTGGGCGGCGTACTGGTCGTAGCTGAGGCCGACCGCGAGCTGCCTGCGCATCGAGTCGAGCGAGCGGACGAAGGCTCGCAGCGAGGCGGGGCAGGGCCTGCCTGCCGAGCCGGCCTCTGGCGGCGTCTCCGCAGCCGCCGTGGCCGCGGTCGTGCCCTCCGCGGTCGCGTCGCCGCTGCCGCCGCAGGCCGAGAGGGTCAGCGCGGCGGCTGCCAGCGCTGCGCATCCGAGGATCGTTAGCCGGCGTGCGGCAGGCGGCGCGGGCGTCATCGGGCTTAGTGTAGAAATCCGCTCGATGGCGACGATCGGGCGTTGCGCGGGGACGATGGTCGCGGCGATCCTGCTGGCGTCGGCGCTGCTCGCTCCCAACGCCCGGGCCGGGGTGCCCGAGGGCGGCGTGCTGGTGGTCGGCGACAGCCTCGAGGAACTGACCTCGCCCTACCTCGCGAAGTTCCTACCGGGGATCCCGGTCACGGTCAACGCCGTCGGCGGCTCCAACAGCTTCCAGATCTTCGACCTCTTCGAGGAAAGCTACGACCCCACGCAGCGGGTGATCGTCTTCGACGCCGGGACCAACGACAACCCCAGCTATCCGCAGATCCTCGCCGGCAACCTGGCCAAGGTCGCGGCGGCCGTCGGCGACCGTTGCATGGTCGTGCCGACGATCCACGGCCTGCACCCGGGCGGGGTCGACGACAGGGCAAGAACAACGCAGTCGCCGCATTCGCCGCCTCGCGGCCCGGCACCCAGACGCCGGACTGGCAGGAGGCTGTCTTCCGCCACCCCGAGTTGATGCAGGCCGACGACCTGCACCCGATCGAAGCCGGGGCGGAACTGCGGGCGCGGCTGATCGCCCAGGGGGTGATGGGCTGCCTTGCCTACGAGTCCGGGGCCCTGGCCGCGACCAGCTCGCAGTCGCGCGGGCCGGCGCTGGCGCGGGCGCCCGACCGGGTCCCCCGCGTCCACGAGATGGAGCGGCGTGAAGCCGAGATCTCCGCCGCGATCGGCAGCGCGATCCTGCGCCAGACGGTCACCCGCGCCGTCGCCGCGATGCTCTAAAGCCGAACGAGAATTGACACAGATTTGTTGCACTTGACCGGCCTCGGGTCGCAATCTTTTGTCTACAGTGCCATCCTTATGGAGGCAATGAGGGAAGCGTGGACCGACGAGCGGCTCGACGACTTGACTGAGCGGATGGACCGGGGCTTTGACCGGGTCGATCGCGAGATCCGTGAGCTGCGCGAGGACGTGGACGCGCGTTTCGACAAGTTCGAAGCGCGCTTCGAACGGCTGGAGGCGCAGCTCACGACGCGCTTCGAATGGCTTTGGCGGCTGATGCTCGGCAGCTTCGTCACGCTGATGCTCGGCGGCTACTTCGTCGGCCATTAGCGAGGCCGTCACCGGCCAGCTCGCAATCCGCCTCGCGCCCGGGGCGCAGCGGGGGGCCGCCGATGCCGCAGGTGAAGTCCTCGGCCAGTCGCTCGGGGGTGTCGCCGCCGGGCTCGGCCTCGGCGTGGAGGACGGTCGAGCTGATCGTCAGCCAGGCGAGCAGGCCGCCGAGCGCGGCGAGGACGGCGCAGACGAACATCGCCATGTGGAAGCCGTCGGTCATCTTCGCCGGGTCGTAGAAGCTGTCGCCGGTGAGGCCGGCGACGATCGGCAGGACCGCGACCGCGAGCAGGCTGGCGACGCGGGCGACGGCGTTGTTGACGCCGGAGGCGATCCCCGAGTGGCGCGTGTCGGCGGCGGCGAGGACGGTCGCGGTGACCGGGGCGACGACCAGCGTCAGCCCGGCGCCGAAGACGATCACCGGCGGCAGGATCGAGGTCCAGTAGCTGTCGCCGGGCTGCAGCTGGGTCATCCAGAGCAGGCCGAGGGCGACGATCAACGGCCCCAGCGTCAGCGGCAGCCGTGCCCCGATCCGCTGCGCCAGGGCGCCCGAGCGGGCGGAGAAGAGCAGCATCAGGAAGGTCACCGGCAGCGAGGCGGCGCCGGCCTCGATCGGCGTGTAGCCCATCGAGATCTGGAGGAAGGCGACGAGCAGGAAGAAGAAGCCGCCGAGGGCGGCGTAGACGACGAAGGTGACGCCGTTGGCGGCGCTGAACTGGCGCGAGCGGAAGATCTCCAGCGGCAGCATCGGGTTGGCGCTGCGCCGCTCGCCGACGAAGAAGGCGACGAGCGCGAGCAGGCCCCCGATCGCGGTCACGAGGATCACCGGCGAGGCGCCCTTCGCGGGGGCCTCGATCAGCGCGTAGGTGGTGCCGGCGAGCCCGAGCGCGGCCAGCGCGGCTCCGCGCAGGTCGATCCTGCCGGTCGCCATCGGGTCGCTGGTCTCCGGCACGTGTTTGGTCGCGGCCCAGGCGACGAAGATCCCGATCGGCAGGTTGATGACGAAGATCGCGCGCCAGGAGATCGCCCCGATCAGGTAGCCGCCGAGCAGCGGCCCCAGCGCCGTGGCGACGCCGCCGAGCCCCGACCAGGCGCCGATCGCGCGGGCGCGGTCGCCCGGGCGGAAGCTGGCCTCGATGATCGCCAGGCTGCCCGGGGTCAGCAGCGCTCCCCCGACTCCCTGCAGGAGCCGGGCGAAGATCAGCAGCTCGACGTTGGGCGCGACCGCGCAGAGCAATGAGGCGGCGGTGAAGAGGCCGATGCCGAGGACGAAGACGCGGCGGCGCCCGTAGCGGTCGCCGAGCGAGCCGCCGAGCAGGATCAGCGAGGCGAGGGTCAGCAGGTAGCCGTTGAGGATCCACTGCAGGGCGCTGGTGCTGGCGTCGAAGTCTCGGCCGATGTCCGGCAGGGCGACGTTGACGACGGTGCCGTCGAGGAAGGCCATTCCCGAGCCGGCGACGGCGACGGCGAGCAGCCAGCGGCCGGGAACGCTCTCGAAGGCGATGCCGCCGCCGTCCTGGCCAGCCGGAGAGTCGCTCACAGGCCCGCGCCGATCGCCGTAACGAGGCGTTCGATCGCGCCAGCGCCCTCCTCGGTGTGGTCCGGGTTCAACTCGGTGATCGTCAACCCGGCCAGCAGCGGTGAGGCCAGCAGCGGCGCCAGTGCCCGCAGGGCCGTCTCGAAGGCGAGTCCCTCGTTGCGGCCGCTGTTCTCCGACAGCGGCGTGTCGGTGAAGTCGACGACGTCGACGTCGAAGTGGACGAGCAGGCGCTCGCAGCCAGCCTCGAGGAGGCCGAGGGCTCGCGCGGCCGCGGCCTCGGGCCCGGCGGCGACCTCGTCGACCGGGACGGTGGCGAGACCGAGGCGGGCGATCGCCTCCCGCTCGTGCTGGGTCGCCTGCTCGGCGCCCCAGCCGAAGAGGACGACCTGCTCGGGCTCCAGCAGCGGCTCGCGTCGGCCGACGCCGGCCAGCTCCGCCCGCGCCCCGGGCTCGCCGAGCATGTGGGCCATCCCCATCCAGTCGAGCGCGCCCTCGCGCACGCTCTCGGGGAGGTTGAGGTCGGCGTGGATGTCGAAGTAGACGAGGCCGACCCGCTCGCCGCTGGCGACGTGCCCGGCGACCGTGCCGATGCCGACGGTGCAGTCGCCGCCGAGGACGAGGGTGACCGCGCCGGGCACCGCTGCTTCGCCGACCCGCAGCGCGGTTTCGGCGACGATCTCGACCACCGCGCCGAGGTTCTGGGCGCGCCGGTCCTCGCGGTCCGGGCGCCAGCGCCAGGGCTCGCGGTCGCCGTGGTCGTCGACTCCGGTCCCGCCGCTTCTCAGGCTCTCGACCAGCCCCGCCGCTCGCAGCGCCGCCGGTGCCTGCTCCTGTCCCGGCGCGAAGGCGCCGACGCTGGTGGGAACTCCGATCAGGCCGACGGTTCGAGCCACCGGGGCAGGCTAGCGGCCGGCCGCCGCCGGGCTCAGCCCTGAAGCTCGGGCGGCAGCGCCTGCGGCCCGTCCGGGTACATCGCCTCCAGCTGCGCCGCGCTCATCTCCAGGGTGCTGGTGACGGCTTCGGGCGGAGCGCCGACGACGAGCCAGAGCTGGTCGGCGTCGCTGTCGTTGAAGAGCTGGCGGACCGAGTCCGACTCGACCAGCAGCGAGTCCAGCGGCGCCAGGGTCAGCGGCTCTCCCTCGTCGACGCGGACCCGGCCGCTGCCCTCGAGCAGCACGTACAGCTCCTCCTGGCCGAAGTGGCGGTGCTTGGTCGAGGCCTGGCCGGGTGCGAGGCGCCAGAGCCGCGCCCCCAACGTCTCGGCCTCGAGCTGCTTGCCGAGGTCGGTGTTCAGAACCGACATCTGGTTGGAGGGCCGCCAGAAAGACTCCGCGGACCTGAGCAGGCGGTAGGCCATGCCCGGATTATCGCCGCTGGCCTCTCTCGCCCGTGGCTAGGCCGGCGCGGCGTCGGTCGCGGCGTCTTCTACGTGGAACCGCTCCAGCAGGCTCAGCTCCGCCTCGCGTTTGGGGAAGAGGAAGAAGACGACGGCGATGCCGAGGGCGACCGCGATCATCCCCGCCGCGTAGGTCCAGTCGCCGCCTTGGAGGAAGGAGTTGCGGGCCGCGGTGACGATCTGAGGGGCGTATTCGGGGTACTGCTGGGCGGTGCCGGCGGCGCTGGCGAAGGACTTGGTCAGCTCGTTCTGAACCTGCTCGGTGACCTTTTCGGACTGCGGCGAGGCGGCGATTTGGGAGCTGAAGCTGGCGGCGTAGCCGGCGGTC
>DASYKN010000075.1:0-2290 GCA_035995325.1 Solirubrobacterales bacterium | reverse complement strand
CCCCGGGAACTCCCGGCGAAGCCGGCCCGGGGAGCCTCCCCCGGCGCCCCGCCCACCGGATGCTCCCGAAAGAAGTTCCTCAGCCGCCCGACCTGCGCCACCGCTTCCTCCATCTGCTGCGGCCCGAAGGCCAGCGGCTGGCGATAGTGCCCCGAGATCAGGTACGCCACCACCGCCTCCGGCCCGTACTGGTCCAAGGCCTCGGAGAGCTGAAAGATGTTCCCCTCGGACTTCGACATCTTCTCCGCGTCCGTCTCGACCATCCCGTTGTGCATCCAGGCCCGCGCAAACGGCCGCCCCGCCGCCTCCGACTGGGCGATCTCGTTCTCGTGGTGGGGAAAGACGAGATCGGAGCCGCCGCCGTGGATCGCGAAGGACGGTCCCAGCTCGGCCTCGGCCATCGCCGAGCACTCGATGTGCCAGCCCGGTCTTCCGGGCCCCCAGGGCGAGTCCCAGGACGTGTCCTCGCCGGGCTTGTGGGCCTTCCAGAGGGCGAAGTCGAGCGGGTCCTCCTTGAGCGAGGCGGCACCGGCCTCCTCGCCCTGATCCATGTCCTCGGTGCGGCGGTTGGAGAGCTTGCCGTAGGCGTCGAAGCTGCGCACGCGGAAGTAGACGTCGCCTCCGGACTCGTAGGCGTGGCCCGCCGCGATCAGGTCGGAGATCAGCGCCACGATCCCGGCGATCGTCTCGGTTGCCAGCGGCTCCGCGTCGGGCCGCCCCAGCTCGAGCCGGCCGGTGTCCTCGAAGTAGGCCCGGGTCATCCGCGCCGCAAACTCCCCGGACTCGGCTCCGGCCTCGCGCGCAGCGAAATAGATCTTGTCGTTGATGTCGGTGACGTTGACGACGAGCTTCGCCGCGTAGCCCTCCGACCTCAGGAAACGGGCAAACAGCGAGAAGACGACGAAGGGCCGGGCGTTGCCGATGTGGATCCGGCTGTAGACGGTCGGGCCACAGGCGTAGATCCCGATCTCTCGACCTGGGTCGAGCGCGACCAGCTCGCCGCTCAGCGTGTCCTTGATCCGCACCTCTCGCATCGGGGCGGATGCTAAAGAGAACTAGAAGGTTCGGTAACCGGACCCGGAGGGGGCTGTCTCGCGCCGCGCCCACGAGGGCGCTGTCTTCTCGGCAGCCGCCAGAACCTCACGCCGTGCCCGCGAGGTGCTCGCCTTGATCTCGTCCTCGGCGGCGCGCCTGACCCGCTCCTCGCGCTGCTCGGCCTGGGCGCGAATCCGATCGGACTCGGCTTTGAGCGCCTCCTCGGCGCGCGCCCGCGCCATCTCGGCCGCCTCGCCTTCGACCTTCTCGACCAAGCTGCGCACCCGCTCGTCGGCCTCGCGGCGCACCTCCTCGGTGCCCTGCATGACCCGCTCCTCGATCTCGGCCTCGAGCCGCACGGCAAGCTCATGCGACTCCGCCGCCGCCGCCTCGGCTTCGGCCGCGCGCTGCTCGGCTGCCGCAACGCGCTGATCGGCCTCCAGTTTGGTCTTGTCGAGCGCCTCCTTGCTGCGGGCCGCCGCTTGGCGCTCGGCCTGCTCGGCCCCCCGGGCCAGGGCCTGCTCGGCTTCTGCCCGCACACCGCTCAGCTCCGCGGCGATCTTTTCCCGCTCAACGTCAGTCTTCTGCTGGATCTGCTCGAAGCTCCGCTCGGCCCGGTCGCGAGCGCTCTCGGCTCGGGCAGCCCGCTCCTCAGCCTCGTGGCGCTTTTCACGCTCCGCCTTGACCCGCGCCTGCCCCTCCTCGCCAAGCTTGCGCAGGGTGGCCATCGCTTTCGCCTTCAGCTCGGCGCGGAGCTCCTCGCTACGCGCCTCCGCCTTGGCAACCCGCTCCTCGCTGACCCGCACCCACTCGAGCGCCTGCTTGGCAGTCTCGTGCAGCTCTTCATTCGCCGCTCCAACCGCTTTCAGCTGCGTAGCCGCTTCGCCCATTGAGCGCCAACCTACTACCGCCATCGGCCGTCTCGCTACCCCCGCCCCGCACATAAACGCGCATTTAGCGAGCGAGCGACGTGCACCCAGAGCCAATCCCGATAGGGGTGGAGCGTCTTGCACTTTTTCGTCGTGAGCCACAGGCGACAGCAGCTCCACGCAACACCGAAAAAGTTAAGCGAAACCCCTATCGGGATTGGCTCCGAGCCTCGCGCTCATGCAGCTCCCGCTTGAGGATCTTGCCGGTCGCGTTGCGCGGCAGCTCGTCGAGGAACTCGAATTCGCGCGGCGCCTTGTAGGCGGCGAGGTTGGCCTTGACGTGGGCCTTGAGCTCCTCCGCGGAGACCCCCTCCTCGCTCGCGGTG
>DASYKN010000074.1:0-36701 GCA_035995325.1 Solirubrobacterales bacterium | reverse complement strand
GGCGGAAGCCGCCCTCAACCGCGAGGGGGTGATGCTCGGCCACTTCCCTCAGTCCTTCGAGTACGCGACGGTCGGCGGATTCGCCGCGACCCGCTCGGCCGGGCAGGCCTCGAGCGGCTACGGGCGCTTCGACTCCCTGGTCACCTCCGTGCGCCTCGTCGCCCCGGCCGCCGAGCTCAGCACCCTGGCCACCCCTCACACCGCCGCCGGCCCCTCGCTGCGCGAGTTGATCGTCGGGTCGGAGGGCGCCTTCGGGGTGATCCCCGACGTCACCGTCCGGGTCCGCCCGCTCCCAAAGGTTCGCCGCTACGAGGCGTGGATAGCCGAGGACTTCGAGGCCGGCGCCGAGATCGTCCGCGCACTGGCCCAGGGCCCCGGCCTGCCGGACGTCGTCCGCGTTTCCGACGAGGAGGAGACGCAGGGCTCGCTGGCCCTCTCCGGCCCCCGCGGCCTCGCCGGCAAGCTCTTCGGCGGCTACCTCGGCCTGCGCAAACGCCGCGGCGGCTGCCTGCTGATCGTCGGCCACGAGGGCGAGGAGGAGTCGATCGCGCGGCGGCGGGCGCTGTCCGTGCGGGCCCTGCGCGCCGGCGGGGCCGCCTATCTAGGCCAGGCCGCCGGCAACTCCTGGGAGCACGGCCGCTACAACGGCCCCTACCTGCGCGACACCCTGATGGGAATGGGGGCGATGGTCGAGACGCTGGAGACCTCGCATACCTGGAGCCGGCTCGCCGAGCTGCACGAGGGCGTCGCCGCGGCGATCCACGGCTCGCTGGACGGACAGGGCACGCCGGGGCTCGTCTGGTGCCACCTCTCGCACGCCTACGCCGACGGCGCCTCGCTCTACTTCACCTTCATCTCACGCCGCCGCGAGGGCGAGGAGATCGAGCAGTGGCGCCAGGTCAAGGGCGCCGCCTGCGAGGCGATCGTCGCCCACGGCGGCACGATCACCCACCATCACGCGGTCGGCCACGACCACGCCCCTTACATGCAGGCGGAGGTGGGGGAGACCGGGCTCGACGTCCTGCGCGCGGTCAAGGCCCAGCTCGATCCGGCCGGGATCATGAACCCCGGCAAGCTGCTCCCCTAGAGCCGGCGGCTATTCGCTTTCGGATTTCTTCGCGGCGCCGATGATCGGGCCGGTGATCTTGCCGCGGAGGACGTCGGTGCCGGTGTAGATCGGCGCCTTCTTTTCGTTGGTCGCTTTGGCCAGCGAGGCTTTCAGGGCCGCGTCGGAGGTCAGCGAGACGTCGATCTGGTCGAAGGCTTCGTTGGCGAGGTAGGCGAGGACTTCGGTCGGGACTTCGAGCTGGGCGCCGATTTTGCCGGAGTCGCCGACCGGGGTCGAGGCCAGCGGCAGCATTTTGTCCGCCGACTGGTAGAGCCAGACGGTGTAGGACTCGCCCTTGCCGGTCGGGGCCAGGCCCGTCGCTTCGACCTGCAGCGCCAGTTTGTTTTTGATCCGCCCGAAGGTGGCCGTGCCGCTGGCGTCGCTGCCGTCGACCGGATCGAGAGCTGCCTGGGTCAGTTCGGCGTTGCCGGAGCTGACGTTGGCGCCTTCCGCGGCGGCGGCGTTTTCGCCCGCAGCGGTCGAGCCGCCGTCGCCGGAGTCGCTGCCGCCGGTCGCGAGCAGGACGATCACGAGGACCACGACCGCGGCGCCGGCGGCGATCGCGGCCCGGGCGCCGCCGCTGCTGGGAAGCGAAGGCTTGGGACGCCGCGCGCGCGGCTGCCCGGGTGGCGGCGAGGGCGGGGGAGGCATGGGCGCGGCTGGCGGCGGCGGCATGGCGGGCGCGGGCGGCGTCTCCTCGGCCGCGGCAGCGCCAGGCGGCGGCGGGATCGCCGCCGCCGGGATGCCTTCGGCTTCGAGCTGCGCAGCCGCCGCGCGGGCGCGCTCGTGGACCTCGCCGGCGTCTATGCCCATCAGGGCGGAAAGGTCGTCGTATCCCTGCTCGCCGCGCTGGGAGAGCAGGCGCAGGATCGCCTTCTGGTCGTTGCTGAGCCCCATCCCGGCCCAACCCTACGGGGCGCGGCCGATCGGGTGCGCGCCGGTGCCGCGGGGTCGCAAAAGCTTAATCTCGGCCCCCGGTAGGGTTGGCGCCGATGGCCGAGGACCCACGCGGGCTGATCTCCCACTTCGACGGCCTGCTCGGCACCGAGTGGCTCAGCGACGACCCCGACCATGCGCGGGTGCGGGTGGAGATGCGCGACGAGCTGCGCCAGCCGGTCGGGCTGCTGCACGGCGGAGTGATGTCGACCCTGGTCGAGAGCGTCTGCTCGCGGGCGACGGCGCTCGCGGTCGGCCCCGAGGGGATGATGGCGATGGGCCAGTCGATCAGCGTCAGCTTCATCCGCTCGATCACCGCCGGTGGCGCCGAAGTCCACGCCCGGACCCGCCACCGCGGCCGCACCACCTGGGTCTGGGACGCCGAGGTGCGTGACGACGAGGACCGCCTCTGCGCCCTTTCGCAGATGACGATTGCCGTGCGGCCGATTCCGCAGGACCGCTAGCCGCCGTATCTATTGGTGATCGGCAGGCGCCGGTCCTTGCCGAAGGCCCGGGGGGTGATGCGGATTCCGGGCGCCGCCTGACGGCGCTTGTACTCGGAGCGGTCGACCAGCCGGATCACCTCGTCGACGGTGACGGCGGGCATCCCGGCGGCGATCATCTCCTCGCGCCCCTGGTCGCGCTCGACGTAGGCCTCGAGGATGCGGTCGAGCAGGTCGTAGGGGGGGAGCGAGTCGCTGTCGAACTGATCGGGCCGCAGCTCGGCCGAGGGCGCCCGCTCGATCACCGCGGCCGGCACCGGTTCGCGCCCGTCGCGCTCGTTGCGGCGCCGGGTCAGCTCGTAGACCAGCGTCTTCGGCACGTCCTTGATCACCGCGAAGCCGCCCGCCATGTCGCCATAGAGGGTCGCGTAGCCGACCGACATCTCGCTCTTGTTGCCGGTCGTCAGGACCAGCCAGCCGTGGCGGTTGGACAGGGCCATCATCAGGTTGCCGCGGATCCGGGCCTGGATGTTCTCCGCCGCCAGGTCGGGCTCGGAGGGGTGCGCCGGGTCGTGCGGCGGCGCCTCCTCGCCCGGTGCCGGGGCCGGGCCGGGGTTGAGGTGCCCCGCCAGCGCCCGCTCGTAGCCGTCCATCATCGGCGCGATCGGGATCTCGATCAGCTCGCAGCCGAGGTTGGCGGCGATAGTTCTGGCGTCGGCCTGGGTTTCGGTGCTGGAATGAGGCGAGGGCATGACCACGCAGCTGAGCCGCTCCGGGCCGACCGCGTCGGCGGCGAGCAGCGCCACCAGGGCCGAGTCGATGCCGCCCGAGAGGGCGACGCCGACGTGGCCGAAGCCGTTCTTGGCGACGTAGTCCCGCAGTCCCAGGACAAGCGCGCCGTAGACCTCGTCGAGGTCTCCCAGCGGCTCTGCTCGAGGACCGGGGCCCGCGGACGGGATCTCGCAGAGCAGCAGCTCCTCCTCGAACTGGGAGGCGCGGGCGACGACGTTGCCGGCGGGGTCGGTGACCAGGCTCTGGCCGTCGAAGACCAGCTCGTCCTGGCCGCCGACGAGGTTGCAGAAGGCGAACCAGGTGCCGTAGGCGCGCGAACGCTCGCCGAACATCGTTTCGCGCTCGCGGCCCTTGCCGCGGTGGTATGGCGACCCCGACGGGTTGGCGATCAGCTGCGCTCCCGCCTCGGCCTCGGCCTGCGCCGGCGGCCCGGTCGCCCAGCAGTCCTCGCAGATCGTCAACCCGACCCGGGTGCCGCCGGCCTCGATCGTCAGCGGCTCGGCCCCGGGGATGAAGTAACGCTGCTCGTCGAAGACGGCGTAGTTGGGCAGCCGGTTCTTGCGGTAAACGCCGCGCACGGCGCCGTCGGAGAGGACGGCGAGGGAGTTGTGGGCGTGGCGGGAGTCGCCGCCGCCCGCGGCCGGCTCGGCGAAGCCGACGAGAACGGTCTGCCCGGAACCGACCCCGCGCGCCAACTCCTCGACAGCGCGCTGGTTGGCGGCGACGAAGTGGGGCTTGAGGTAGAGGTCCTCGGCCGGGTAGCCGGGGACGCAAAGCTCGGGGAAGATCGTCAGCTCGGCGCCAGCGGCGCCGGCACGGCCGATCCACTCGGCGATCTTGGCCGCGTTGGCGTCGATGTCGCCGACGGTCGGGTCGATCTGGGCAAGAGCTACGCGCACGGGCGCCTCGGGGGGTTCATCGGGGAAGTATCGCCATCCGCGGGGCCGGAGCGGGCCGAGCCGCTCAGTAGGCTGCGAGCGATGCGGGACCGCCGTCGCCAGCTGGCCGGTTTCTCGGTGGCGGCGTTGCTGCTCGCCGCTGCTGCGCCCATGGCCGCATCGGCCGCGACGGGACTCGCTGCGGCCGTCCCCAGCCTCGCCTCGCCGAGCCAGAAGCCGTTCATCGCGCCGCAGCCGCGGCCGACCGAAGCGCGGCAGCGGCCAACCGACGACCCCGATCCCAACCGCAACGCCTACACCGTGCCGCAGGCGCCGAAATCGCCGGCCTGCGGGCCCCATTTCTGCGTTCACTGGGTGGCCGAGGGGATCGACGCGCCCAACCTCGCCGATTCCGACGGAGACGGCGTCCCCAACTTCGTGCGCCAGGTGCTGAAGATCGCCGAACACGTGCATCAGGTCGAGAACGACAAGCTCGGCTGGCGCGAGCCGAAGAGCGACGGGCGGGTCGGAGGAGGCAACGGCAAGACCGACATCTACCTCTCCCAGATCGGCGGCGAACTGTTCGGCTACGCCGCCCCCGACCGCGGCCAGGCGGACAAGCAGCACCGGATCCCGCGCCGCCTGCACGGCTACCTGGTCCTCGACAACGACTACAGCGCCTTCGAGTTTCCCGGCACCCGCCCCGCCGACGACCTCGAGGTGACGCTCGCCCACGAGTACAACCACATCCTCCAGTTTGGCTACGACGCCTTCCAGGACGCCTGGTTCGCCGAGTCCAGCGCGACCTGGATGGAGGACCAGGTCTACAACGGCATCAACGACTACCTGCGCTACGTGCGCCGCTGGGTGAAACGCTGGGACACGCCGCTGACGACCAGCTCGATCAAGGAGTACGGCTCGGCGATCTGGAACGAGTGGCTGGCGCGCCGCTACGGGCAGCGGGTGATCCGTCAAGCCTGGTCGCGGGCGATCCACACCAAGCCCGGCGGCTTCTCGGTCAACGCCTACGAATCGGCGATTCGCGCCGCCGGCAACTCCGACCTCGGCCACGACTTCGCCCGCTTCGCCGTCGCCGTCGCCGAGTGGCGAACGGGCGCCGGCTTCCGCGAGAGCGCGCTCTACCCCGACATGCCGCGCCAGGGCTCGTTGCCGCTCGACGGGCAGGTGCTGAACCGCCGCCTCAACCACACCACCTTCGAGCTGCTACGGGTCCACGCGCCCGCTGGCCGCGCCGTCGCGGTCAAGGCGACGGCGCCGCAGGGCACCGCGGCCGGGCTGGCCCTGGTCGGGCGGATCGGCAGCGAGCGGCAGGGCCACACGGTCACCCGCTTCGACTTCAGCCGCGGCGGCGGCGGCCTCGCGGTCCGGCTCGGCGACCCCGGGCGCTTCAGCCGCGTCACCGCGGTGGTCGTCAACGCCGACGCCGACGCCGGCGGCTTCAGCGCCCGCCGGCTCGACTGGCGCTACCTGACCGACCAGATCCCCTTCGAGATCCGCGGCAAGCTGATCCGCTAGTGGCTCAGGAGCGAGGCTCGGAGGCGACGGCACGGCTGCCGTTGGCCGAGGCGCTCGCCTTGGCGCGGCTGCGTTTCGGCTTCGCCGGCACCGTGGCCAGGGCCTCGGCGGCGGTCGCTTCGAGGTCGAGGGCGAAGCTCTCGAGGTCGGGCATCGCGTCGTAGTCGCCGATCAGGCCGAAGTTGACCTGGCCGTTGTAGGACATGATCCCGACGCAGAGTGCCTGGCGCCGGGCCAGCGGCACCATCGGGAAGATCGACTCCATTTTGCGGCCGAGGACGTAAAGCGGGAACTGCGGCCCCGGCACGTTGGTGACGACGAGGTTGAAGAAGCGCTGCGCCGGCTGCAGGCGAGCCGCCTGGGAGGCGATCGTGCCCGGCGCGAAGTCGGTCAGTTTGGTCAGGATCTCGGCCCCGACCGCCTGCCCGGAGGTCTTGAGGTCGCCCATCTCGGCGCTGACGATCTGCAGCCGCTCGACCGGGTCTTCGGACCAGACGGGGAGCGCCGCCATCATCGCCGAGATGCGGTTGCCGAGAGCGCCGTGCTCCTCTTCGGCGCGGATGCTGACCGGCACCATCGCCCGCAGCTCGAGGCCCTCGGTGTCGTGGCCGCGAGCCCGCAGGTACTTGCCGAGCGTGCCGGCGACGATCGAGAGGATGACGTCGTTGACGGTGCCGCCATGGGCGTCCTTGACCCGCTTCAGGTCGGCCAGGTCGGCCTGGGCCATGGCGAAGCGGCGATGGGGGCCGATCTCGACGTTGAAGACGCTGCTGGGGGCGGCCATGCCGGCGCCGATCATCTTCGAGGTGGCGCCGACGCCACGCAGGACCTGACGCGGTCCGCGGAAGGCGGCGCGGACGCCGCGGACGATCTCCTTCGGGCTGGTCAGGCGCTCGCGCCAGGCCTCGCCGAGCAGCTCGAGGTCGGTCGGTTCGGGGCGTGCCAGCCAGGGCGGTGCCGCCGAGGCCGCGCCCTGCGGCTCGGCATCGAGATCGAAGAGGACGGTAGTGATGTCGACCCCGGAGACGCCGTCGACCAGCGCGTGATGGCTCTTGCCGACGATCGCGAAGCGGCCGCCTTCTAGACCCTCGACCAGCCACAGCTCCCACAGCGGCTTGCTGCGGTCGAGCTGCTGGGAGAAGATCCGGGCCGCCAGGTTGCGTAGCTGCTCGTCGGAGCCGGGAGCCGGCAGCGCGGTCTGGCGCACGTGGTACTCGAGATTGAGGTGTGGGTCGTCGACCCACACGGGCCGGCCCTGGTCGAAGGGGACGAAGCGCAGCTTCTGGCGGAAGCGCGGGACCAGGTGCAGGCGCGAGCCGATGTGGTCGCGGAACTCGCTGTGGGCGGGCGCCGGCCCCTCGAAAACGCTGACCGAGGCGACGTGCATGTGGGCACCGGCCCGCTCCATGTGCAGGAACGAGGTATCGAGTCCGGTCAGTCTTTCGGCCTTCATCGGTGCATCTTCGCACACGCCGCAAGTGCGTGGCGACGCTCTTTTTCGGCTTGGCAAAGCCATTTGCACGCATCCTCGTCGAACTAGGGCCGTGTGAGCCCCGTCACTCGGCCGCTGCCGGAGCCGCCCTACGGTGTTCGTCTAGAAAACGATCGACCCCATCTGCCGAGTCCCCTCGCACCGTGCGACGGGGAGCGGGGGACCCATTGCCACGGAGACGAGTCCGTGGCCGGGGCGAATCGGGCGGCGCGCCGCCCGTAGCGAGTGCCCGGCACCGTGCCGTCATTCGCGAGCCCGTCAGCTAACCCCGTAGGCAGCAGAAAGCGAGCGAACACGAATGCGATTCCTCCTGCCCGCGGTGGCAACTGCCGCCGCGCTGACGATCGGCATCGCGCCGGCCGCAGCTACCAGTTCGCACCATGATCAGAAGCCCAAGCGGGCCAAGGCCCACGTCTCCCTGCACCTCTCCGGCCACTCCGTGCTGAGCGGCAACGGCGTCGCCGTCCACGGCAGGGTGCGGCCGAGCGGCCGCCACCGGGTCAAGGTCGTCTTCAGCGGCCCCGACGCCAAGGTCCTCGGCGTCGCCACCAGGGCCGACGGCAGCTTCGCGCTGCGCTGGTCCCCGGACCGGATCGGCAACTACGCGGTTCGGGCCTTTGGCCTCCATGACCGGCGCAGCCGCGGCTCCGCCAGCGCGGGACGGCGCCTGACCAGCTACCGCCATGCCGGCGCCTCCTACTACGGGCCCGGCCTCTACGGCAACGGCGTCGCCTGCGGCGGCACCCTGATGCCGGGGACGCTGGGGGTGGCGAACAAGACGCTGCCCTGCGGGACCAAGGTGAAGCTGCGCTACCACGGCCGCTCGCTGACCGTGCCGGTGATCGACCGCGGCCCCTATGTCGCCGGCCGCGACTACGACCTCACCGAGGCGACCAAGCTGCAGCTTGGCTTCCCCGGTGTCGGCACCGTGCTGGCGAACCGTTAGCGGGGCCGGCTAGCCCGGCAGGCCGAGCTGGAGCTGCGGCTCTTGCTCGGCCGCCGGGGCCGGCTCGGCCTCGGCCTCCTGCTCGAAGGAGGCGACGCGGACGCCAAGCAGCCGCACCGGCCGCTGCGGGTCGTAGGCGCGGAGGAGGTCGAGCGCGACCGGCTTGACCACCGCCGGGTCGTTGGTCGGCGCCTCGACCGTCTGCGAGCGGGTGACGTTGGTCCAGTCGTCGAGGCGTACCTTGATCCCGATCGTGCGGCCCTCCAGCCCGCGTTTGCGCAGACGCCGGCAGAGCTCCTCGGCCTGCTCGGCGAGGCAGGCCTCGAGCGCGGCGCGATCGGCCACGTCGACGTCGAAGGTGGTCTCCACCGACTGCGACTTGGTCTCGCGCGAGGTGCTGATCGGCGTCTCGTCCCAGAGCCGGCCACGGGCGTGCAGCCAGGCCCCGGAGCGGGGGCCGAAGGCCGCTTCCAGCCCTTCGCGCTCGCGTTCGCCGAGCTGGGCCAGGGTGCGGATGCCCATGCGCTCGAGCTTGACCACCGTTTTGGGGCCGATCCCGGGCACCAGGCCGGGCGACTCGCCGCCGAAGCGGGCGAGCGCGTCCTCGCGCGAAAGCACGACCAGGCCGGCGGGCTTGCCCAGCTCGCTGGTGATCTTCGCCAGCATCCGGCTCTCGGAGATCCCGACCGAGCAGGTGAGGCCGGTGTCGTGGCGGATCTCGGTCGCGACCCGGCGCATCGTCGCCTTCGGCGAGAACAGCCCGGTGAGGTCGAGATAGGCCTCGTCGAGCCCGACCACCTCGACCGTCTCGACGTTGCGCCGCAGCACCTCCATCACCCGCGCCGAGGCCTCGCGGTAGGAGGGGAAGTCCGGCCGCAGGTAGACCGCGTCCGGCAGCCGTCGCCGCGCCACCGCCGCCGGCATCGCCGAGTGGATCCCGGCCAGCTTGCGCGCCTCGTAGCTCGCCGTCGTCACCACCGCCCGCGGCCCCGAGCCGCAGACCACGACCGGCTTCCCCCGCAGCTCCGGCCGCTTGCGCAGCTCCACCGACGCGTAGAAGGCGTCCATGTCGAGATGCGCGATCGTGCGCGGCCAGTTTCCGATTTCGCCCACATAGCCACGGTAGGGCCTGGTTCGGCGGCGCCAGCGAGGGAGGTTGGCTCGAAACCTCGCCTTTTAAAGGCGGCCGCACTCAGGGACAATCGCACCGCTGTCGATGACCGGGTACATCGGGCTGAGCCGGTCCTTCGAGTGTTCCAGCCCAAGCCAGTGCCCGTACTCGTGGACTACGGTCATGCAGCGGAGCCGCTTCGAGAGGCCGAGTTCGATGGTCATTTCGCACGGCCCGCTTTCCGCCGGGTCCGGGATCGTCGCCTGGCCGAGCACAAGGCGGGGCAGCTTGCCGTAGCCAACGGCCTCGGTCGAGCAGCGCGCCGGCGCGCTCTGGTGCCAATAGGCGGCAGCCGCGTCGAGGTCGCCGGACAGCGTGGCGGGCGCGGGGGAGGCAAGCGAAACAGCGACGCTGGCGATTGCGGCGGCGGCGATCATCGGGCAATTCCTGCGCAGTCCATGACGGCCAGTGCAGCACAGATGTTCGAGAACTCCTCTCGTAGATTCGTCCAGAGACGCGATCAGGGCTAAAGGTGGCCCGGCAACGAACGTCGAGTTGCCCCATCGATGCTCAAGCTGCCCTAACCGATGGGCGATGGGCTCGGACACCAGGGCAAGCCCCTTTCGACACAGGCACCCTCGTCGCGAGACGAATCCGCAAAGCCACGGAGCTCCGCCGGAGCCAGCCGGGCTACCTAAGACCTCATGACCCGAGCCGCCCCCGAGGCGGGAAGCGGCTGGGATCAGGAACGTCGTCAGGACTGCCCGGCATATAGGGAGGACATCGATGTCCAACCGATCCAACCTCAGGCGCGGCCGGCTTGCCGGCATCGCCCTCGCGATGGCCCTTGTATTCGCGCTGCCCGCCGCGGCTCAGGCCGCGCCAGTGGGCCTCGGCACCGCCGGTCCCTTCGTGGTCCTCGGCGGCACCAAGGTCAGCAACGTCGGGCCGTCGGTGCTCAACGGCGACCTCGGCATCTCGCCGGGCACCGAACTCGAAGGCTTTGGCCTGCCCGCCGTCATCAACGGCGCCACCCATGCGACCAACGAAGTCGCCGCCAAAGCGCAGCTGGACCTCACCACTGCCTACGACGTCGCGGCGGAACAGCCGGTGCTGCCGGCAAACGACCTCTCCGGAACGAACCTGGGCGAACGGAAACTCGCCCCGGGCACCTATCGCTACAACGCGGCGGCGCTGCTGACCGGAGCCCTGACCCTCGACGCCGAAGGCGACCCCAACGCTGAATTCGTCTTCCAGATCGGCTCCCAGCTGACCACCGAATCGGCCAGCTCGGTCCTGCTCGTCAACGGCGCTTCGCCCTGCAACGTCTACTGGCAGGTCGGCAGCTCGGCCGACCTCGGCACGACTACCGCCTTCCAGGGAAGCCTGATGGCGCTGACCTCGATCTCGCTCAAAAACGGGGCGACGGTGCTGGGGAGGATGCTGGCCCGCAACGGCCAGGTCAGCCTGATCAACAACGTGCTGACCCGGCCACTGTGCGCGACCGGGCCGCCGCCCTCCGGCGAAACGCCAGGAGGCCCGGGAGCCGGGTCGCCAGGTGGGCCCGGAACCACGGACTCAGCCGCCGGCTCAGCCGCCGCACCAAGCAGCGGCTCCGCCGCCGCTCCCGGCCGGACCCTTCCCGGCCGCCAGGCGAAAAACCCGCGCCCGTCTCGGAACGGCACGGCAGTCGTGCGGCCGGCACCGCGTAAGGCCTGCACCGAGGGGTTCCGCGTCACGGTCAGCGGCAAGATGATCCAGCGAGCCGTCTTCAGCCTCGACGGCAAGTCGGTCGGCAGCCGCAGCGGCTCGCCGTTCGCGATGTCGCTGCGGGCGGCGCCCGGCGCTCATCAGGTCAAGGTCCGGGTCACGTTCAAGGACGCCACCCGCGCCAAGACGGTGACCCTGCCCTACAGGGCCTGCGCCGCCGTCCTGCTCAGTCCACCCAGCGGTCCATCCACGTTCACCGGATGACCCGCCGCCTTGCCGACGCCCCGAGCCCCCGCGTTTCCAAGCGCGCGGGCTCGGGGTTGGCAATGGCGCTGATCGCGGTCGCGATGGGATGCGCCGCCCTCGCTCCTACCGCCCTCGCCGCCCCAACCGTTGCGGCCAGCCAGCCGCTGGTGGCGCTGCTGCACGACCACGTCGCCCGATCGGCCCCCAACGGCCACGCGGGCCGCGTCGAAGCCGTTGCCGCCCGCCGCCCGCTGACCCGCTCGCGCACCGTCCTGCCGGTCCTCGGACAGGCCAGCAGCCCCAAGGCCGGCTCCTGGTTGCGCGTCCGCCTTCCCGGGCGCCCCAACGGGCATGCCGGCTGGATCTCGACGAACTGGACCCGGCAGACCTCCACGCCCTGGCGGCTGCGGGTCGCCCTCTCCACCCGTCGGCTCACGGTCTACCGCGGGGGCCGGGTCAGGCGTGAGTTCCGAGCGGTGATCGGCAAGCCCTCCACTCCCACTCCGCGGGGCGCCTTCTTCATCGAGGAGTCGCTGGCCCTCTCTTCCTACGAAGCCGGCGGGCCGTTTGCGTTGGCGACCAGCGCCAGGTCGAACGTCTTCCAGGAATTCGAGGGCGGCCCGGGGCAGATCGGCATCCACGGGACGAACAACCTCAGCGGCGCTCCCGGCAACGCCGCATCCCACGGCTGCATCCGCCTGCGCCCGCGGGCGATCACCTGGCTGGCGCGGCGCATCGGCGCCGGCGTGCCGCTGAGCGTTACGCGGTAGGGCAACCCTCGAGGCGAGGGCCCGCTGGCCCTCAGTCGAGGCAGAAGCCATCGCCGGCGAAGACCCAGATCAAGGCCAGGACCAGCAGGCCGGGCGCGAAGACATCGCCCACGAGGGCGACGCCAACCGTGCGCAGCAGCGCCCGCCTGCGCAGGAGGCCGATGCCGAGGCCAAGCGCGATGGCGATCGCGACCGAGGTGAGGAAGCGGGCGAAGTAATCCCCGTCGCCGTCGAAGCCGTTGGGGATGCTCATGACCAGTGGCGCGATCGCCATGCAGCCGACCAGCAGGCCGATCAGCCAGGTGCGGTCCTCGGGCGCCGAGCGGCGGAAGAGCGCGTACACGACCGCAACCCAGCCCATGAACAACCCGACCGGGAGCAAGTAGCCCCAGAGATGGCCCGCCGATTCGCAGATCGCCAGCACCGCGCAAGTCTTTCAACGCTGCCGCCGCGCTGCCGCCTCGGAACGACCTTTAGGCTTGCGGCAGTGGCTTCCCCCGAGGCGAAGAACCTGGAGGCGATCTCCAAGGCGATCGACCAGCACAACTCCGGCTGCCCGTTCCCGGCTGCCGAGGTGCGGATGAACCCGTTCGAGGTCGAGCGCCTCGGCTGGGAGACGATCCGCGGCCTGCCGGTCATCCCCGATGGCGAGATCGGCACCGGCCGCTTCCGCATCGTCTGCTCCCGCGACGCCGACGACAGCGGCCTCGAGATCACCGAGGCGGTCGGCAAAGAGCTGGAGACCGTCGCGCCGGTCCAGAACTAGCCGCGAGGCTGCCATAACCGTTCTCGGGGAACGGAAACTGCAACCTCGCCGGGGCGCCGGTGGCGGAAAGCGGGCCGGCACTCAATCGCGCGGTTCCAAAAGTACCGCTGCGGTGCAAAAGGAACCACGCAATTTTGGAACCTGGGTCGCCGCACTGGGGCCGAACTCGGGCGAGTGCAGTTGTGTCCGCTATGCGGACACTGACGCAGACTCGCGAGTCAGACCGAGTTCCAGAAGTCGATGCCCGCTTCTTCAGCCCAGGTCTGGACTTCGACGTTGAGGTGGGTCAGTTCGCCGGTCCAGATCAGCACGCCCATCGCGATCAGGATCACGCCGCCGACGGCGACGATCAGCTGGTAGTGGCGCTTGACCACGGCGAAGGCGGTGGTCATGCGGGAGAAGGCGAGGGCGGTGAGGATGAAGGGGATCGCGAGGCCGGCTGAGTAGACGGCGAGCAGGAGGGCGCCGCGCGCGGCCGAGTCCGAGAGCGCGGCGGCGGAGAGGATCGCGCCCAGGGTCGGGCCGATGCAGGGGGTCCAGGCGATCGCGAAGGCCGCCCCGGCGACGATCGGGCCGCCTTTGCCGGCGCGCTCGAGCAGGGCGTCGACGTGCCACTCGCGGTTGAGCCGGGTGATGAACAGCGAGGAGACGAAGAGGAGGCCCATGAGGACGATCAGCGCCCCGGAGATCTTCGTCAGCAGTTCCTCGTGGTCGCGCAGGAAGGAGCCGAGGCCGGTCGCGGTGAGCCCGAGCAGGATGAAGATCGCCGAGAAGCTGGCGACGAAGAGCAGGCTCGGCCCCAGCACCCGGCGCCAGCCGGCGTCGTCCAGCTCGTTCGCGGAGACGCCGGTCACGGCCGATAGATAGCCGGGCACCAGCGGCAGCACGCAGGGCGAGAGGAAGGAGACGATTCCCGCCGCGAGGGCGGCGAAGATGCCCACTCCCGCGGCAGGATCGGAGCTGAGAACGGCAGTGACCAAGACCCCTGAGATTACCCTCAGCGAAGCACCGGCCCGGCGCGCCTCGGGGCAGCTCTACAACGTCTCCGGCCTGGCGATGCGGCTGCGCGCCTCGCCGCTGCTCGCCTTCGGGCCGAGCGAGCCAGGGCCGGCGCTGCGCCGCGGCGCCCTGGTCGCGGTGCCGATCGGCCTGGCGCTGGCGGTCGAGCTTGGCTTCAACGCTCCGACCCAGGGCGCGATCGCCACCGGCGCCCTGCTCGCCGGCTTCCCCGGCCTCGACGCGCCGGCGCGGGCCCGCGCCGGCTGGCAGGCCGCGGCGGCACCGCTGATCGGGATCGCTGCCGCGCTCGGCGTCCTCAGCAGCCAGTCGGCGCTGCTGGCGGTGCTGACCATGGGGCTGGTCGGCGCCATGGCCGGCTACTGCTTCTCGGTCTCGCTGCGGCTGGCGATCTTCGGCCTCTCGATCTCGCTGGCGCTGATGATCGGCCAGGGGCTCTTCCTCGCGCCCGCCGACGCCTGGCCGGCGCTGGCTTACGCAACCGCGGGCGGGCTTGCGCAAGCGCTCTGGTCCCTGCTGGTCTGGTTGGCGGCCGATCGCAGCAAGGAGGACGAGGCCAGCGGCTGGAACACCCGCGCCGCGGTCGCTTCGCTGCGTTCCAACTGGACCCTGCGTTCCGGCAACGCCCGCCACGCGATCCGCTTCGGCGCCGCGCTCGCGGCCGGCGTCGCCCTCTACCGGCTGCTGGGGATGACGGTGCATGGCTTCTGGATCCCACTGACGATCCTCTTCGTGATGCGGCCCGAACGCGATGAGACCGACCACCGGCTGATCCTGCGCGGCCTCGGAACCGTGCTGGGCCTGCTCGTCGCCACCGCGGTCGCCGAGGCCTTTCCCGGCAACGACCTCGTGGTCGGGGTCGTCTTGACGGCTTCTGCCGCGCTCACCTTCGGCCTTCTGACCGTCCAGTACGCCCTCTTCACCGCGGCGATCACCACCTACGTGGTGCTGCTCAGCGACACGCTTGGCGAGGGCGCCTTCGACGCCGCCGGCCAGCGCCTGGTCGGCACCGCCCTCGGCATCCTCGTCGCCTTCGTCGCCTTCCTCGTCTGGCCGAATCCGGGGGAGGGGAGAGCGGTCCGGTAGATTCCTGGCTACGCAGCCAAACTCCGCCAGGCGCGGGAGACTTCGAGGAGAGACAGTTGAGCAACCGCACGTTCGTTATCGGCGTTGGGATGACCAAGTTCGAGAAGCCCGGAACCAAGGAGGGCGACTACCCGGACTGGGCCAAAGAGGCGGGGGAGAAGGCGCTCGCCGACGCCGGCATTCCCTACACCGACGTCGAGCAGGCCTTCGCCGGCTACTGCTACGGCGACTCGACCTACGGCCAGCGGGCGCTCTACCAGCTCGGCCTCACCGGAATCCCGGTCGTCAACGTCAACAACAACTGCTCGACCGGCTCCTCGGCGCTGTTCCTGGCCCGCCAGGCGGTCAAGGGCGGGCTCGTCGAGTGCGCCCTGGCGCTGGGCTTCGAGAAGATGGAGCCGGGCAGCCTCGGGGTCAAGTACACCGACCGCACCAACGCGCTCGACAAGCACGCTATGCGGATGTTCGAGATCCGCGACCCCGAGCAGTCGCCGCCGGCGCCGCAGATGTTCGGCAACGCGGGCCGCGACCACATGGAGAAGTACGGCTCGACCCCCGACCACTACGCCTGGATCGGCTGGAAGAACCACAAGCACTCGGTCAACAACCCCTACGCCCAGTTCCAGGACGAGTACTCGCTGCAGGACATCAAGGACGCGAAGATGATCCACGACCCGCTGACCAAGCTGCAGTGCTCGCCCACCTCCGACGGCTCCGCCTGCGCGATCGTCGCCTCCGAGCGTTACGTCGACGAGCATGACCTCTGGGAGCGGGCGATCGAGATCGCCGGCCAGTCGATGGTCACCGACCTCTCCTCGACCTTCGCCGAGGACGCCGACTGCATGACGATCGTCGGCTCCGACATGTCGAAGCTGGCCGCCGACCGCGCTTACGAGGAGGCCCAGGTCGCCGCCGCCGAAATCGACGTCTGCGAGCTGCACGACTGCTTCAGCGCCAACGAGCTGATCACCTACGAAGCGCTCGGGTTCGCGGCCGAGGGCGAGGCCCACAAGCTGGTCGAGGAAGAAGCGACCACCTTCGGCGGCCAGGTCGTCGTCAACCCCTCCGGCGGCCTCATCTCCAAGGGCCATCCCTTGGGCGCGACCGGGCTGGCGCAGTGCTCGGAACTGACCTGGCAGCTGCGCGGCGACGCGGACAAGCGGCAGGTCGGGGGCGCCAAGCTGGCGCTCCAGCACAACATCGGCCTCGGCGGCGCCGCCGTGGTCACCGTCTACAAGCCGGCGAGCTGAGGCTCGCCGCAGCGACCAGGAGGTCTCCGATGGCGAAGCAGCGAGCGGCACTGAACGGCAAAGTCGTGGCGATCACCGGGGGAGCCCAGGGGATCGGCAAGGCGACCGCGACGGCACTGGTGCGAAAAGGCTGCCGGGTAGCGATCGGCGACATCGACCTCGCCCTGGCGGAGAAGACCGCCGCCGGGCTCGGCGGCGGCACCGTCGCGCTGCCGCTCGACGTCACCGACCGCGCCTCCTTCACCAGCTTCGTCGACGAGGCCGAGCGTCAGCTCGGGCCGCTCGACGTGCTGATCAACAACGCCGGGATCATGCCGGTGACGGCGCTGGTCGACGAGTCCGACGACTCGATCAAACGCCAGCTCGACATCAACGTCTACGGCGTCATCGTCGGCACCCAGCTGGCGATCGAACGGATGCGACCGCGGGCCAGCGGCCACATCGTCAACATCGCCTCGCAGGCGGGCAAAACCTCGATTCCCGGCATCGCCACCTACTCCGGTACCAAGCACGCCGTGGTCGGGGTCTGCGAGGCGGTCAAAGCGGAGTTGCGCAAGACCGGCGTCGAAGTCCACTGCGTGATGCCGACGGTGGTCAACACCGACCTGACCGCCGGGCTCAGCCAGAAACTGATCAAACCGGTCGAGGTCGAGGACGTCGCCAACGAGATCGTCGACTCGCTCGAAGTCGGGCGCTTCGATGTCTACGTGCCCCGCTCCAACGCGGTCATGACCCGCTTCAGCGCCTTGCTGCCGCGCCGCGCCAGCGAGGCGATCGGCCGCCTGATGAAGGCCGACAAGCTGATGTTCGAGGTCGACCACGGCGCCCGCCGCGCCTACGAGGAGCGCGCCGCGGCCAGCGAGCCCGGCCTGGGCGAGAAGCCCGACGCCGCGACCGAGGCGACGCCACAGCGCGACGCCGCCTGACCTTGGGACGGCTCTACGACGCCACCTGGGGACGCGCTTTCAGCGCCCTTTACGACCGGCTCTTCGAGGCGAGCGAAGAGGCCGGCCTGCGACGGATGCGGGCCGAGCTACTGGCCGGGGCAGGGGGGAGGACGCTGGAGCTGGGCGCCGGCACCGGTGCCAATCTCGACCTCTATCCCGATGCGGTCGCGGAGTTGGTCCTCAGCGAGCCCGACCCGCACATGGTCCGGCAGCTGCGCGCCAAACTCGCGGAGTCGGGGCGCGCTGCCAGCGTCGTCGAGGCGCCGGCCGAGCGGCTGCCGTTCCCGGACGACAGCTTCGACACCGTCGTCTCCACGCTGGTCCTCTGCACGGTTCCCGACCCGGCCGCGGCGCTGGCCGAGGCGGCGCGGGTCCTCGAGCCCGGCGGCCGCCTGCTCTTCGTCGAGCACGTCCGCGCCGAGGACCCCGGAGCCGCCCGCTGGCAGGACCGGCTGGAACGGCCCTGGCACTTCGTCGGCGACGGCTGCCACTGCAATCGCGACACCCTGGCGACGATCGCCGCATCGCCGCTGGATGTGGTCGAGGTCGAGCGCGATCTGCTGCCGAAGGCGCCGCCGATCGTGCGCCCGTTGCTGCGCGGCGTCGCCACAGCGGCGACCTAACCTGAAGAGTTACCGGGGCTGGGACCCCGCTAACTCTTCAATCTTGGGACGCGCCCCAGGAGCCGTCGACCGACGCAAGCTAGAGGCCGCGTCGCTCGAGCAGGCGACTCGCCAGCTCGGCGGCGCTGACGCCGATGAAGGCGCCGACCAGCACGTCTGCGGGATAGTGGACGCCGGCATGCACGCGGGAATACCCGACCAGCGTCGCCAGCGCCCGCAGCGGCGCCGAGAGGCTCGGCTCGGCGTTGCCCGCGCCGGTCGCGAAGGCGAAGGCGGAGGCCGAGTGCCCGGAGGGAAACGAGCTGGAGCGGGGCATCGGCACGTGCCGCTGCGCCAGCGCCTGCAGCTCCTCGCGCTCGGGCCGCCGCCGCGTGGTCAGGGGCTTGGCGACGAGGTTGGCGGCGGCGGAGGCGAGGCCGAGCGAGGCGACGCCGCGCAGCGCCGCGCGGCGGCCACGGCGCCCACCGCAGAGTGCCAGCGCTGCCGCGGTCCCGAACCAGAGCTTGGAGTGGTCGGCGGAGCGGGTCAGGCGCTTCATCGCGACATCGAGGGCCGGCGTCTCGGTCGCGGCGACCGCCGCGTACACCGCGGCATCGACCGCCTTCGCCTCGCTGAGCCAGTTCGCCGCCACGGGGCGATGATATGAGCCGGCGCCTGGCGGCGATCCTGGCCCTCGCCGGCGCCACGGCCGCCGTGGCGGTCGCCGGCTACGTCTTCGTCGCCGACTTCCCGCGCGGCCTGATCGTCCTCGCCTGCGTCTTCGCCGGCCTCGGCGCCGCCTGGATCGGGGTGCTGCGGCGGGGCCTGCTCCGCCTGCTGGCGGTGGCCCTCGCCCTGCTGCTGCTCGGGGGTGCGGCCGTGGCGATGCTCTCGAGCGACAGCAAGCTTTTGCTGGCGCTGACCGTCGTGGCCTTCGCGCTCGGAGTGGCCGGCGCCCGGGTCGCCTTCCGGTCGCGGCGTTCGTTGCCTGCGGCACCACCGCCGCGCCATCCCGTCCTCTTCGTCAACCCCTGGTCGGGCGAAGGGCGCGCCGGAGAAGCCGGGCTGATGGAAGCGGCGCGGGCGCGCGGGATCGAGGCAGTGGAGATGAAGCCCGGCGACGACCTCGGGCAGCTGGTGCGGGCCGCCGTCGAGCGCGGCGCCGACGGCCTGGCGATGGCGGGGGGAGACGGCTCGCAGGCCCTGGTCGCGGCGATCGCCGCCGAGTACGACCTGCCCTATGCCTGCATCCCCTCGGGGACGCGCAACCACTTCGCGCTCGACCTCGGCGTCGACCGCGAAGACGTCGTCGGCGCGCTCGACGCCTTCGTCGATGGGGGCGAGCGTTATGTAGACCTGGGGGAGGTCAACGGCAGGGTCTTCGTCAACAACGTCTCGCTCGGCGTCTACGCGATGGCGGTCGGCCAGGACGGCTACCGCCAGGCGAAACTGCGAACTCTGCTGGAGACGCTGACCGAGACCCTGGGCCCGGACGGCGAGCCGAACGAGCTGCGCTGGGCCGATCCCGACGGAATCGAGCAGCTCAGCACGGCGCTGGTGCTGGTCTCGAACAACGCCTACCGGCTCGGTCCGACCTTGGGATCGGGCACCAGGCCGCGCCTGGACGCCGGTGTCCTCGGAATCGTCGACTTCCACCCGCCGACGCCAGGAACCGGGGAGCAGTTGGCGCGTTGGCGCGAGCTGACGGCTCCCAGGCTCGAAGTCGAGGCGGATGCGCCGGTGCCGCTGGGGATCGACGGCGAGTCCGTGACCCTGGAGCCGCCGCTGCGCTTCCGGGTCCGCCCAAGGGCGCTGCGGGTCCGGATCGCGCACCGTCATCCGGGCGCGTCGCCTTCGGCAGCCGTGCCCAGAGGCCTCCGTGGCGCCGGCGGGGAGCTGCTGCGCTTGGCCCTCGGCTCCTCCCCCGACTCCTAGACCCAACGCACGATAATGGTGGTTATGTAAACCCGAAGGAAGAAAGGCCGAAAACGGGGCCGCAGGCCGCGGGAATGGCCTGCCGCCCCGCCCCTCCAACGACTCAGGAGGCTGAGTCGATCGCTTCTTCGAATTCGGCCGGCGAGCTGAGCGTGCCGAGCAGTTCGACGCCGTTGCTGCCCGGGCCCTTGATCGCGAACGACGGCGTGCCGTTGAAGCCGTATTTCTGAGCCTGTTCGGTCTGTTTTTCGACTTCGCCGGTCACCTTGGCGCTTTTGCGGTCGGTTTCCCACTTGGCGATGTTCTTCACGCCGGCGCCTTTGGCCACCGCGGTGAGGAAGGCGTCGTCCGCGTAGCCGGAGTTCTCCCGGCCCTGGTTGCGGTAGAACAGCTCGATGTAGTTCCAGGCACGATCCTGTTCGCCGGCGGCGATCGCTCCGGCGCCCGCGGGCGCTGACTGCGGCCCGATGATCGTGAAGTTCTGGAAGACGATCTTCGCTTCGCCGCTGTCGACCTTGTTTTCGATCACCTGCGGCAGGATTTCTTCCGAATACGCTTTGCAGACCGGGCACTGCAGGTCCCCGAACTCGATCAGTTCGACTTTCGCCGACGGATCGCCCAGGGTCATGCCTTTCTGCGACGAGCCGCTGACCAGCGAGTCGACCTCGCTGACTTCCTTCAGGTTGGTCGCGTCGCCGCCGCTTTCGCCACCGGAGTTGGCGACGATCAGCACCACCACCGCGACGATCACCAAGAAGACCGCCCCGGCGCCGACCTGCAGCAGTCGCGTGCGGCGCTCGCCGCTGTCGACGTGGGCTTCTTCCTGCAGTCGCTGCTCGCGACGTTTCTCCCTCTCCCGCTTGTTGCTCATCTGTCCTCCATGTAGTTACTTGCGTCGAATCGATGCCGTCGGCGCCGTTCCCCGCCCGACGGGTCTATGCGGGCTCGGCGCCCGGCTCATTCTCTTCGCGCACCCCGCCGCCCGTCCCTGCATAACCGATCAGGCGGGTGGTGTTGAGCAGGAAGAGGATCGTCATCAGCACGGCGCTGGCCACGCACCACTGGCAGATCGCTTCGATCGTGAACAGCTCCAGATAGGTCAGGTAGACGCTGAAGCCGAAGCCGCCGAGGGCGACCGCGAAGCCGCCGAAGCGAGCCAGGTCGTTGCGAAAGAACGCCGTCGCCAGCAGCGTCACGTAGCCGATGATCCCGAAGACCGCGACGTTGACCCCGGCGACGTGCGAGTAAGAGCTGTTGGCGACGGTCTCGCAGCCGCTGCCGCCGGCCAGGCAGGTCGGCGCTCCACCGCCCGAATCGGCGATCGTGATGTAGGTCGCGACGCCGATCCCGAGGGCCGCGACGAAGGCGATTATCCGGCGCAGATTGGCTTCGGTCGGAAACTTCATAGTGATGAAGATAAAGCCTCTGTGTAAAAGGCGGCTAACTCGCGTGAGAGCTTGCCGCCCTGCCAGGCCAGTGGCGACTCTCCCTCCCCCTCGCTGACCAGCCTCGCCCGCGGCAGCGCCTCGGCGTAGGCGACCGCCGTCGCGTAAGGGTGCCCGGGGTCGGCGGCGTCGCGGCTGGCGACGACCAGCGCCGGCAGCTCCAGCGCTGCCAGGTCCGCCAGCGAGCCGAAGGGCCGGGAGCCGGGGACCTCGCGCAGGGCATCGACCAGGGCCTGCGGATGGCGGTGCAAAAGCATGCGGGCGCGGGTGAAGCCAAGCACCGAGTGGCGCCAGGCCGGGTCGATTTCCTGGTTGCGGTCGACGTACTCGACGAAGCCGTCGACCCCGCCCTGCTCGAGGGCATCGGCGAGGCCGTCCCAGTAGCCCAGCGAAGCCGGCTCCACCTCGCCCAGGTAGACCGGCCCGATCACGACGAGGCCGGTCAGGCGCTCGGGATGGCGCAGTGCGTAGGCAACCGCGGTGTGCGCCCCCATCGAGTGCCCGCCGAGGACGAACGGCTCCTCCCCCACCGCGGCCGCGACCACCCGCTCGAGGTCGTCGACCAGCTGCGGGTATCCATAACCCTGGCCGGCCGGGGCGGGATCGGACTCGCCGTGGCCGCGGGCGTCATAGGTGACGACCCTGTGACCGGCCCGCTCCAGCGCCCGCGAGCCGTGGTGGACGTAGCGGCGACTGGCGGTGATGCCGTGGCAGAGGACGATCGGCGGGCCCGCGCCCGCGGTCTCACCACGGATCGCCGGCTCTCCGCTGACCAAAAACGGCGCCGGCGCTGGCGCCGACATCAGGCGATCGAGGCGAGCGCCTGCCCGAGGTCCTCGACCGACTCGTACCTGCTGCCGGTGCGGGAGACGTGGCGGTAGCGGACGATCCCCTCCTCGTCGACGATGAAGATCGAGCGCATCACGTAGCGGCCTCCCGGAGCGTCCTTCAGCTCGGTCAGGCGCGCCAGGGGCCCGAGCCAGCCGGTCACCCCGTAGCTTCGGCTCACCGCGAGGTCCTCGTCGGCCAGCAGCGGCACGTTCAGTTCCTGCTCTTTGACCCAATGCTCGTGCGACTCGACCGACTGCGGCGAGATCCCGAGGACCTGGGCGCCGAGGCCGTCGAGTTTGTCGCCCTGGTCGCGGTAGGAGCAGAACTGCTTCGTGCAGACGGTGGTGGAGTCGCCCGGGTAGAAGGCGAGGATCAGCTTGCGGCCGCGGTAATCGGCGAGGCGGTAGGTCTTGTCGCCGGTGCCGGGAAGCTCGAAGGCCGGAGCCGCGTCACCCACGTTGAGCTTGGCCACCGAGCCAGCCTACCCGTTGGGGCTAGCCCTTTTCGATCGTGATCTTTTCGATCAGGATCGTCTGTTTCGGTTTTTCCGAGGGGGTGCCGAGCTTGCCGATCAGCTCGACCACGTCGAGGCCTTCGCTGACTTTGCCGGCCAGGGCGTATTCGGGCGGCAGGCCGGCGTCGGCGCCGGTGACGACGTAGAACTGGCTGCCGGAGGTCCCGGGCGGCTCGGCCGCGGTCTTCGCCATCGCCACCACGCCCTTGGTGTAGGCGAGGTTTGCCGGCGGCTTCTCGACCACGCTGTAGCCGGGGCCGCCGCCGCCGGTGCCTTCCGGATCGCCGCCCTGGATCACGAATCCCGGCACGATCCGGTGGAAGGTGAGGTCGTCGTAGAAGCCTTCTTCGGCCAGATAGGCGAAGGAGTTGCTGGTTTTCGGCGCGCGCTCGGTGTCGAGCGCGATCTTGAAGGTCCCGCAGCTGGTTTCAACCACGGCGGTGACCTTTTCGCCCTTCTGGATCGTCTGCTTCGGCGCCTTCAGCGAGACCTTCTTCGGCGCCGGCGCTTCGACCTGCTTGCAGCCATCGGCGCTGGCGGTCGTGTTCGAGTCGCTGTCGCCGCCGCTGCGGGAGATCAGGATCGCCGCGACCACGCCGACCGCGATCAGCGCGAAGACGGCGAGGACGATCCAGCGGTGGTCTTTCTGCTCCTCCATCGGCGCGACAGCCTAGAGCACTTACGATCGGGTGGATGCCGAGCCCTGCCCTGACTCCGCTGGCGGCTGCCGTCCTGCTGGTCGAGCCGAAGCCGGAGCGGATCCTCGAGATCGGCTGCGGCGAGGGCGATGGCGTTCTCTTCCTCGCCCGGGAGTTCCCGGTGGCCCGGGTCCGCGGCGTCGACGCCAGCGAAGACCGGGTCCGCGCTGCGACGGCGCGGGTCGGCCTCGACCCCGAGGGACGCGTCGCCTTCAAGCCGGCGCAACCGGGCTCGCTGCCTTTCCCCGACGGCTTCTTCGACCTGGTCGTCCAAAGCGATGGCCGGCCCTCGCCAGGGGAGATCGTCCGGGTCCTGCGCCCCGGCGGCCAGCTCGTGCTGGCCAGCTCCGGGCCCGGCGAAGTCGCCGGCCGTCTCCTGCGTTGGCGGCTTGGACGCCGCGGGATTGCCCTGGCAGAGAGCGTGGCCGCGGGAGACGGCAGCTTCTCTGTCGGGAGGCTGCGCGCAGGCGAGCGAGCGCCGGCCGACGAATAGGCTGCGAACGAGATGGAGATCGAGGGAAAGCCGCTGGCGCTGCTCGTCAATCCGGCCTCCGCCGGCGGCAAGACGCTGCGCCTCCTGCCCCGGGTCGAGCAGGCCCTGGACGCCAGGCGGGCCGTCTTCCGCGTTCAGCGCACCAAGGGCCTCGAGCATGGCGTCGAGCAGGCCTTGCGGGCGATCGAAGCGGGCGAGCTGCCGGTCGTGATGTCCGGCGACGGCCTGGTCGGCGCCGTCGGCGGCGCCATGGCCGGCTCGGATGTCCCGCTCGGGATCGTTCCCGGCGGCCGCGGCAACGACCTCGCCCGGGTGCTCGAGATCCCCAGCGACCCCGAGGAGGCGGTGGCGACGCTGTTCTCCGGCCACAGCCGCCGGATCGACGTCGGCGAGGCCAACGGCAAGCGCTTCCTCGGCATCGTCAGCATCGGCTTCGACTCCGAAGCCAACCAGCGCGCGAACGAAACCCACTTCCTGCGCGGCAACCTGGTCTACGCCTACGCCGCCATCCGCGCCCTGCTCGGCTGGAAGCCGGCGCGTTTCACGATCGCGGTCGACGACGAGCGGATCCGCCTCAGCGGCTACTCGATCTCGGTCGCCAACAACAGCACCTTCGGCGGTGGCATGCGGATCGCGCCGAACGCCGACCTCGAAGACGGCGAGTTCGACATCGTCGCCGTCGGCGAGGTTGGCAAGCTGCGCTTCGTGAGTAACCTGCCGAAGGTGTTCAAGGGCACCCACGTCGAGGAGGACGAGGTCCGCGTCTTCCGTGCCCCCCACCTGGAGCTGAGCGCCAGCAAGCCGTTCCCCGTCTACGCCGACGGTGAGCACCTGACCGACCTGCCGGCCTCGCTGCGGGTGCTGCCACGGGCGCTCAGCGTGCTGGTGCCGGCGCCGGCTGGCGGCTGACCGCGAAGGTGGCAACCGCCGGCAAGCGTCGCGGGCCCGTCTTCGGCGCCAAGGTCGCCGCCTCGCGCGCGCTCGGGGCGGCCAGCCGCGCCAGCGGCCGCGGCGGCGGCACCACCCTGCCGGGCCGGGTGCTGTTGCGCCTGGAGCCAGAGGCGATCGCCCGCCTCGGCGCCGGCCTCGACCGCGGCACGACGATCGTCAGCGCCACCAACGGCAAGACGACGACGGCGGGGATGATCGCCGCGATCCTCGCCGCCGACGGCCGCGACCCGGTCTACAACCGGGCCGGCTCGAACATGACCTGGGGCGTGGCGACGGCGCTGCTGGAGCAGCATGGCGAGGAGGGCCTGTTCGAGGTCGACGAGGCCTGGCTGCCGCGGGTGGTCGAACAGCTCGACCCGGCCCTGATCGTCCTCGGCAACCTCTTCCGCGACCAGCTCGACCGCTACGGCGAGATGGAGGCGCTGGCCGACGAGTGGGCGAAGACCGTAGCCGCGCGCGCCGCCCGCACCGGCCTCGTCCTCAACGCCGACGACCCGCTGATCGCCGACCTCGGCCGCGACGCGGACGAGCTGCCGCGCGAGGGCGTCGTCTACTTCGGGATCGAGGACGCCAGCCAAGCCCTGCCCCAGCTCCAGCACGCCTTCGACGCCAAGCACTGCCGCCGCTGCGGGCATCCCTACGCCTACGAGCGCGCCTTCGTCGGCCATCTCGGCCATTACTCCTGCCCCCACTGCGGCGCCGAGCGGCCCCGGCCGGATGTGGCGGCGACGAAGATCGAGCTGCACGGGATGGACGGCTCGCACTCGACCGTCCGCACCCCCGCCGGCGAGATCGAGCTGGAGCTGCCCCTCCCCGGCCTCTACAACGTCTACAACGCGCTCGCCGCGGTCGCCGCCGGCCTGCGCCTCGGCGTCGAGCCGGGGCGGATCGCCGCCGCGCTGAGCGAGATGCGGGCGGCCTTCGGGCGGGTGGAGACGATCGCGGTGGCCGGCAAACCGGTCTCGATCCTGCTGATCAAGAACCCGGCCGGGGCCAACGAGGTCCTGCGCACCCTGCGGCTGGAGGCCGGCGGCGGCGAGATCGACCTCTGGATCGGCCTCAACGACCGCATCGCCGACGGCCGCGACGTCTCCTGGATCTGGGACGCCGACTTCGAGCTGCTGGCCGGGGGGGTCAGGCGCGTCGTCTGCGCCGGCACCCGGGCACCGGAGATGGCGCTGCGCCTGAAGTACGGCGGCTGGCCGACCGCGGCGATCGCGGTGGTGCCGGAGATCGAGGGCTCGCTCGACGACGCCGTCGCGGCCGCCCCGGGGCGGGTCTTCGCCCTGCCCACCTACACCGCCCTCTTGGAGTTGCGCAAGCTGCTTGCCGACCGCGGCCTGGCCAAGGAGTTCTGGCGATGAGCGCCATGATCGAGTCATGAGCGCGGTGATCTGGCACGACGCCGAGAATGGCGCCTACGAGGGCGACCTGGCGCTCTGGGAGGAGCTGGCGGCCGGGGTCGAAGGCCCGATCCTCGACATCGGCTGCGGCACCGGCCGCGTCGCCCTGCACCTGGCCCGGCGCGGGCACACGACGATTGGCCTCGACGCCGACCCGGAGCTGATCGCGGCTCTGGTCGAGCGCGCCGACGGCCTGCCGTTGCAGCCGCTGGTCGGCGATGCCCGTGACTTCGAGCTGGACGGTGCCGTCGCCCTGGTCCTGGCGCCGATGCAGTTGGTCCAGCTGCTCGCCGACAGCGCCGAGCGAGTCGCCTGCCTGCGCTGCGCCGCCTCGCAGCTGCGCCCCGGCGGGCGGATCGCGCTTTCGATCGTCGAGCGCCTGCCCGAGGCGGCCGAAGGCCCGCCGCCGCTGCCGGACGTGCGTGAGGTCGACGGTTGGGTCTACTCGAGCCTGCCGCTCGACGCCGTCGACATCGGCGAGGAGATCGTGATCCAGCGCCTGCGCCAGACCGTCTCCCCGGCCGGGGAGCTGGATGAGGAGGAAAACGAGATCCGCATCCGCACCCTCGCCGCCGGCCAGCTCGAGCTGGAGGGCGCCGCGGCCGGGCTGCTGCCCCTCCCCCGGCGCCAGATCCCCGCCACCGACCTCCACGTCGGCTCGACCGTGGTCGTCATGGAGCGTGGTGCCTGATGGAGCTGCGCGTCCTCAGCCTCTACCCGGAGCAGATGAACATCTACGCCGACCGGGGGAACATCATCTTCCTCCAGCGTCGCTGCGAGTGGCGCGGCATCGGCTTCGTCCACGCCGGCGCCGGCGCCGGCGACTCGGTCGACCCCGCCGCCTACGACCTCTTCTACGTCGGTGGCGGCCAGGACCGCGACCAGCGCATGGTCGCCGCCGACATGGTCGCCAGCAAGCGCGCCGACCTCGCCGCCGCGGTCGAGAGCGGCGCGGCCCTGCTCGCCGTCTGCGGCGGTTACCAGCTGCTCGGGCACAGCTACCAGCTAGACGAGCACGAGACCCTGCCCGGCCTCGGCCTGGTCGACCTCGAGACCGTGCGCGAGCCGGGGCCGCGGTTGATCGGCAACGTCGCGATCGAGGTCGACCTCGGCAACGGCCCGAAGCGACTGGCCGGGTTCGAGAACCACGGCGGCCGCACCTACCTCGGGGCCGGCGTCCACCCGCTTGGCCGGGTCATCGGGGGCAACGGGAACAACGGCAAGGACGGGCTCGAGGGAGCCCGTCGCCACAACCTGATCGGCACCTACCTGCACGGGCCTTTGCTGCCCAAGAACGCCTGGCTCGCGGACCACCTGATTGCGCGGGCGCTGGAGCGCCGCTACGGCGTCCGCCCCGACCTGGAGCCGCTCGACGACGCCTTCGAGGCCGCCGCCGAAGCAAGCGCCCGCGCCGCCGCCGGCCTCAGCTGAGGACTACGGCCGGCTAGCGGCCGCTGGAGCCGAAGCCGCCCTCGCCGCGCGTCGAGTCGGCGAGCGCGGTCGCCTCGACCGGCGTCGCCAGGGCGATCGGGACGAGGAGCAGCTGAGCGATGCGGTCGCCGTTTTCGACCCGGAAGGTCTCGGCCGGGTCGGTGTTGAGCAGCAGCACCCGCAGCTCGCCGCGGTAGCCGGAGTCGATCAGGCCAGGGCTGTTGACCAGGGAGATGCCGTGGTCGCGGGCGAGCCCGGAGCGCGGCAGCACCAGGCCGGCGTGGCCCGCGGGGATCGCAACGCCGACACCGGTGCCGACCCCCCAGCGCTCCCCCGGGCCGATGTGCGCGGTCTCGCAGGCGTAGAGGTCGAGCCCGGCGTCGCCATCGTGGGCGCGGGTGGGCAGGATCGCGCCCTCGCTCAGTTTCGTCACTTGCAGCTCCATCGCCGGGGAGCCTAGACGACGAGGAGATCGTCGAAGCGGTGCATCTCGGCGACCGGGACCTTGGCGTGGACGTGGACCCCGTCCTCCCGCTCGCTGCGCTCGAGGTCGCCGGCCACTTCGTGCAGCTCATGCAGCCGCCCGCCCTGCGAATAGGGCACCAGCAGCTCGACCTCGGCCAGGGTCTCCTCGAAGGCGGCCTCGATCAGCGGGCGCAGCTCATCCAACCCCGCGCCCGTCGCCGCCGAGACCAGCACCGCGTCCGGGTGGGCGAGCGCGACCTCGCGCTGCTCGTCCTCGCTCAGCAGGTCGGCCTTGTTGAGGACCAGCAACCGCGGCTTCTCGCCGGTGCTGATCTCCTCCAGCACCTCGTCCACCGCCCGCATGTCGGCGTGGCGTCGCTCCTCCGGCTCGGAGGCGTCGACGACGTGGACGATCAGGTCGGCGAGGACGGTCTCCTCGAGGGTCGCCTTGAAGGCCTCGACCAGCTGATGTGGCAGCTTCTCGATGAAGCCGACGGTGTCGGTCAGCAGGTAGTCGCGGCCGGAGAGCTCGAAGGTGCGCGTGGTCGGGTCGAGGGTGTGGAAGAGCCGATCCCCGACCCCTACCTCGGCCCCGGTCAGGGCGTTGAGCAGGGTCGACTTGCCGGCGTTGGTGTAGCCGGCGAGGGCGACCCGCGGCAGCGCCGAGCTTTCGCGCTCGGCGCGCATCACGCCGCGGTTCTGTTCGAGGCTCTTGAGCCGCCGGCGCAGGGCGGCGATGCGGTTGCGGGCGAGCCGGCGGTCGGTCTCGATCTGGGTCTCGCCCGGGCCCCTGGTGCCGATGCCGCCGTCCATGCGGCCGGCGCCGAGGCGCTCGAGGTGGGTCCAGAGGCCCCGCAAGCGGGCCATGTTGTATTCGAGCTGCGCAAGCTCGACATGGAGCTTGCCCTCGGCCGAGTGGGCGTGGTCGGCGAAGATGTCGAGGATCACGGCGGTGCGGTCGATCACCGGCACCCCGAGGGCGGCCTCGAGGTTGCGCTCCTGGCGCGGCGCCAGCTCGTCGTCGCAGGCGACCAGGTTGGCGTCGCAGGCGGCGATTTCGGCTTTCAGCTCGTCAAGGCGGCCGCGGCCGAAGTAGCGGTCGGGGTCCGGCTTCGGGCGCTGCTGGGTCGCTTCGCCGGCGGTGGCGACGCCGGCCGTCCGCAGCAGCTCCTTCAGCTCGGCCAGCGGTTCCTCGCCCTCGCGGCCGTCGATCACGCCGATCGCCAGCGCGCGTTGGCGGGCGCGGGGGTTGGAGACGCCGGCGCCGTTCACGTCTCCCGCGCCATTGCGCGTTTCCGTGTTGCGGCCATTTCTCGAACGTTGCACTCAGGGTGATTGTAGGCAACGGCCCGGTGCGGATAGGGTTGGCGCCGTGAAGGTCTTCGTAACTGGCGGAACCGGTTTCATCGGCGGCGAGCTGGTGCGCCAGCTGCGCGCCCGCGGCGACGAGGTCGCCTGCCTCGTCCGCAACCCCGCGAAAGGCGCCGAGGCCGCGGCGCTCGGCTGCGAGTTGGTCGCCGGCGACCTCGGCGACACCGAGGCGATCCGCAAGGGCATGGAGGGGTGCGACGCGGTGATCCATGCCGCCGCGATCTACGAGGTCGGCATCCCCGCCAAGGAGCGCGAGCCGATGCGCGACGCCAACGTCGGCGGCACCGAACGGGTCCTCGGCGCGGCGCTGGAGGCGAAAGTCGCCAAGGTCGTCTACGTCTCGACCGTCGGCATCGGCCAGACCCACGGCAAAACGATCGACGAGTCCTACGAGGCCCCGGACGGCCCCTTCACCTCCTGCTACGAGGAAACCAAGTGGCAGGCGCATCAGGTGGCGAAGAAGCTGATCGGCGAGGGGCTGCCCTGCACGATCGTCCAGCCCGGCGGCGTCTACGGCCCCGGCGACACCTCCTCGCTGGGCCAGATGATCGATCAGTTCCTCTCGGGGAAAATGCCTCTGATCCCCTTCCCCGACACCGGCATCTGCTTCGCCCACGTCGAGGACACGGCCGCAGGCATCCTGCTCGCCCTCGACAAAGGCAAGCCCGGCGAGAGCTACTTCCTCAGCGGCCCCGCGGCCACGATCCGCGGCGCGCTCGAGACCATCGCCAAAGTCGCGGGCAAAAAGGCGCCGAAGCGGGCGCTGCCCACCCCGCTGTTGAAGATGATGATCCCGATCGGGCCGCTGATCGGGAAGATGATGGGCCAGCCGCCCAATCTGCGCGAGCTGATCTCCGCCGCCGACGGCTGCACCTTCTGGGCCAGCAACGAGAAGGCCCGCCGTGAGCTCGGCTACGCCCCGCGCGACCTCGAACAGGGGCTGCGGGACACGCTCGAGGCCGAAGGCAAATTGTCGCCCGCCATCGCCGCCTAGGCGCCCCCCGACGCATAGTCTGAACCGATGCGAGCGATCGACGTCATGCACCTCGGCCGCCCCCACGTGATCTGCTGCTGGGAGGTCGACGGCACCCTGGTCGACCCCGGCCCGGAGTCCTCGCTGCCGACCCTGCTAGAGGCGCTCGGCGACGAGCGGCCGCGGGCGATCCTGCTGACCCACATCCACCTCGACCACGCCGCCGCGACCGGGGCGCTGGTGCGGCGCTGGCCCGACCTCGAGGTCTACGTCCACGAGCGGGGCGCGCCGCACCTGGTCGACCCCAGCAAGCTGCTGGCCAGCGCCGAGCGCCTCTACGGGGACGACATGCAGCGCCTCTGGGGCGAGATCGTGCCGGTCCCGGAGGCCAACGTCACGGCTCTCTCCGGCGGTGAGAGCGTGCTGGGGATGAAGGTCGCCTACACCCCGGGCCATGCCTCCCACCACGTCTGCTACTTCCACGAGGAGAGCGGCACCGCCTTCGTCGGCGACGTCGCCGCCTGCCGGATCCCGCCCTCCGGCCTGGTGATGCCGCCGACGCCGCCGCCGGACATCGACGTCGAGGCCTGGGAGCAATCGCTCGGCCGGGTCGCGGCTTGGTCGCCGCGGCGCCTGGCGCTGACCCACTTCGGCCCGGTCGACGACGACGTGCCGGGCTACCTGGCGACGGCACGCGCCCGTCTGCGCGAAGAGGCCGACCTGGTCAAGCAGATGCCCCAGGACGCCTACGAGGCCGATCTGCAGCGCCGCATCCGCGAGCAGCTGAGCGCCGAAGGCCACGGCGAGGAGACGGTCGCCGAGCTGCTCCAAGCCGTCCCCACCGCCTACCAGTGGCGCGGACTAGACCGCTACTGGAGCAAGCGCGCCGAGCTAGAAGCGGCCGGCTAGCCGGCCAGCGCCGCTAGGAGAGGTGCTCGCGCATCCGCTCGACTGCCTCTTCGATGCGCTCGTCGGGCGCGGTCAGGGCGATGCGGAAAAAGCCCTCGCCGCTGGGCCCGTACATCGAGCCCGGGGAGACGACCACGGCCGCCTCTTCCAGGACCAGCTCGGCGAAGGAGGTCGAGGTCTGGCCCTCGGGGACCGGCGCCCAGACGTAGATCGTCCCCTTCGGCGCCGCCACCTCGACGCCGATCTCACGCAGGGCGGAGACGACCAGGTCGCGGCGGCGGACGTAGGTCTCGTTCATCCGCTCGAGCGGGCCGCCGGGGCCCTCGAGCGCGGCGACTCCGGCCATCTGCACGGCCTCGAAGAGGCCGGAGTCGACGTTGGTCTTGAGCCGCCAGTAGGTCTGGATCGCCTCGGCGTTGCCGAGGATCGCGGCACAGCGCCAGCCGGTCATGTTGTAGCCCTTGGAGAGCGAGAAGACCTCGACCCCGACCTCCTTGGCGCCGGGGGTCTGGAGGAAGCTCGGCGCGACGTAGCCGTCGTAGGTCGTCTCCGAGTAGGCGTTGTCGTGGACGACGAGGATCTCGTGCTCACGCGCGAAGGAGACGACCATCTCGAAGAAGCCCTCGGGCACGACGGCGCCGGTCGGGTTGTTCGGGTAGTTGAGGAACATCAGCCGCGCCTTGGCGGCGACGTCGGCGGGGACAACGCTGAGGTCGGGCGCGAAGCCCAGCTCGGGGACCAGCGGCAGCAGCTCCGGGGTGGCGCCGGCGAGGATCGGGCCACCGGTGTAAACCGGGTAGCCCGGGTCGGAGGCGAGCGCGACGCCGCCCTGGTCGAGGAAGGCGAAGCAGAGGTTGTAGATGCACTCCTTGGCGCCGATCGCCGGGATCACCTCGGTCGCGGGGTCGATCTGGACGCCGAAGCGGCGGTCGTAGAAATCGGCGAAGGCCTGACGGAACTCCTCGCGGCCGCGGTTGCTCGGGTACTGGTGGTTGGCCGGGTCGGCGACCGCCTCCTGCATCGCCTTGACGATGTGGGGGTAGGTCGGCTGGTCGGGGTCGCCGATACCGAGGCTGATCACGTCGATTCCGGCGGCCCGCTTCTCGGCGATTCGCCGCTCCAGTTCCTGGAACATGTAGGGAGGCATCGCCTCCAGGCGCACGGACGGGTCAGCGATTCCCATGGGCGCGGACCCTAACGATTCGCTCACTGGTCGAGCTCGGACAGCGCCTGCAGCAGCTCCGGTGCCAGCTCGCCGGCGTAGACCGGCTCGGCCCAGCCGCTCAGCCGTACCGTCAAGCCCTCGCCGATCTCGACCTCGAGCTCGCCGCCTTCGAGCTCGACCACGATCGGGCTGGGGGCGCCGTTGAGGAAGGCGGTCACCGCGGCGCCGCTGGCGCCGGTGCCGGAGGAGAGCGTCTCCCCCACCCCGCGCTCGAAGATCCGCGCCCGCACGCGGTCGCCGTCGATCGCCAGGAAGGAGACGTTGGTCCGGTTCGGGAACAGCTCGTGGCCTTCGATCTCCGGCCCGATCTCGTCCAGGTCGAGCTCGTCGAGCTCCTCGCCGACGAGGATCGCGCACTGCGGGTTGCCGATCGAGACGTGCTGGAACTCCCACTCGCGCCCGGCGGCGCTCAGGATCCCCTTGCCATCGGCACCGCCGCTGGGGAAGTCCTTCGAGGCCGTCGCGGCGGCGCCCATGTCGACCGAGCAGGTCAGCTCGCCGGTGATCGTCGGCACGATCGGCCCGGCGACGGTGCTGATCGCGAAGGTGTCCTCGTCGGTCCAGCCGTGCCGGCGCAGGTAGAGGATCGCCTCGCGGGCGCCGTTGCCGGAGAGCTCCGCCTCGGAGCCGTCCGGGTTGAAGATGCGCAGGGTGGCGACGAAGTCCGGGTCCTCGCTGCGGGTCAACAGCAGGATGCCGTCGGCGCCGACGCCGAAATGGGGGTCGCAGAGCCACTCGATCCGTTGCGGGTTCAGCTCCCAGGGAAGGTTCTGAGTCTCGAGGATCAGATAGTCGTTCCCAAGCGCCTGCCACTTCTCAAATTTCACCGGAGCAGCCTATTCACTCCGCCGATGGGCCGAAAAGCCACGCCAGGGGTGACTTATAGGCCCATCGACCGCAGGATCTCGGCGGCGGCGTCGGCGTCGCTGAGGGCGGTGCGGTCGATCGCGTGCAGGTTGGGGATTTTGCGCATCCAGGTCAGCTGGCGGCGGGCGTAGTTGCGCGAGCGCTTCTGCATCGCCGCCAGGTCGCCGGCCAGCAGCTCGTCGAAGCCGAGCGCTTTGCGGGCGGTCCGCCCCGGCCCGAGCGCCTCCGCGCGCCGCACCTGCTCGAGCGCGCCGGCGCCGACGATCGCCTCGGTGCGGGCGTCGATTCGCTCATACAGCGCGGCGCGGTCCATGTCGAGCCCGAAGACCCTCGTCGGGTGGCGCGTCTGCGGCGACCACAGCTCCGAGTCCTCGGCTTCGACCGGGGCTTTGACCAGCGAGAGCTGGGCCAGCGCCGCGCGCAGGTAGAGGCCGGTGCCGCCGACCACGATCGGCGTCCTGCCGGCCTCGAGGGCCCGGTCGACCTCGGCGTGCGCCAGCGGCATGTAGTCGCCGATCGAGAAGTCGCTGGTGACTGGGACGAACTCGACCAGGCGATGCTCGAGCCGCGCCCGCTCGGCCGCCGTCGCCACCCCGGTCAGCGTGCCCAGTCCCTCGTAGACCTGCAGCGCGTCGCAGTTGATCGCGACCGGGTCCTCGCCCCGTTCGCGCAGCCGCTCACCGAGCGCGATCGCGACACCGGTCTTGCCGACACCGGTGGGACCGAAGATCGCGAGGACGGTCAAACGAGCCGCGAGAGGGGCTTTGCCGACACGCCCCTGAGCGTCTGCGAGGTCGCCGCTTCGATCTCCACCTCGACCAGCTCGCCGGCCTCGGCGACCCCGTCGAAGTTGACCGCCTTGTTGTGCCGGGTTCGTCCTCGCAGCCTGGTCTCGTCAGTGCGGCTGGTGCCTTCGACCAGCACCTCCATGGTCCGCCCGACAAAGCGCTGGGAGCGTTCCGCCGCGCGCCGCTGCACCGCCTCGATCAGCCGCTCCATGCGCTCGACCTTGACCGGATGTGGCAGCTGCTCCGCCATCGTTGCCGCCTCGGTTTCGCGGCGCGGCGAGAAGACGAAGGTGAAGGCGCCGTCGTAACCGACCTCCTCGACCACCTCGAGCGTCTCGGCGAAGTCGGCCTCGGTCTCGCCCGGGAAGCCGACGATGATGTCGGTGGTGATTGCGCAGTCGGGGACGTGCTCCCGGATCAGGGCGACGCGGTCCATGTAGCGCTGGCGGTCGTAGGTGCGCCGCATCCTTTTCAGCACGGCGCTGGAGCCCGACTGCAGCGGCAGGTGGATCTGCTCGCAGAGCGCCGGCAGCTCGGCGTGGGCGCGGATCACGTCCTCCTTCATGTCCTTCGGGTGCGGGCTGGTGTAGCGGATGCGGTCGATCCCCGCGATCGCGTCGACCCGGCCGAGCAGCTCGGCGAAGCCGATTCGGCTTGCTTTGGGCAGGTCGCGACCGTAGCTGTTGACGTTCTGGCCGAGCAGCGTGATCTCGCGGACGCCGTCGGCGGCCAGCGCCGCGGCCTCGACCAGAAGCTCCTCCGGGTCGCGGCTGACCTCGCGGCCGCGGGTCGAGGGGACGATGCAGTACGAGCAGGCGCAGTTGCAGCCCTGTGAGATCTGCAGCCAGCCCTGAAACTCGCGCTCGCGACGGGTCGGCAGGTGGCCGGAGAAGTCCTCGAACTCGAAGTAGCCCTGGGCGCTGAGCGAGTCGGAGTTGAGGAACTCGGCGAGCTTGTGGATCTGGCCCGGGCCGAAGGCGACGTCGACGAACGGAAAGCGCTGGAAGACCTCCTCCTTGACCGACTGCGCCCAGCAGCCGCCGACGCCGACGATCCGCTCGGGGTCTTCGGACTTGAGCCGCTTCGCCTCGCCGAGATGGGCGATGAAACGGCTGTCGGCCGACTCGCGGATCGAGCAGGTGTTGAAGAGGATCAGATCGGCCTCTTCGCGCTCGGCCGCCTCCTCGTAGCCCAGCGAGGACAGCATCCCCCGCATCCGCTCGGAGTCATGGACGTTCATCTGGCAGCCGAAGGTGGTGACGTGGAAGGACTTGGGCATCGGCTGGGAGGGTAACGCTGGGCGTGGCGAGTGTGGGTATCCCTCCATCGGAGACCGTTGCGCAGCTGGGGCGAGTCCCGGAGGCGCCTGCGCGTCCCGCTTGAGCCTCCGCTGGAGGGATACCCACACTCGCCCCCCGAAGCGCTCCCCAGGGTTCAGCCGATGCCCAGCGGGCTTCCAGTCGTTCCGAGCTTGCGTGGGTTCGAACCCTCGCGGCTGCTTCGTCTCCGGATGAGCTTCGCGAACCCAAGCTGGGGTTCCGTTGGCCGGGGTCGGGTGACCCTCCTGCAAAAGCTCAAGCGGGACTCGCTTGAACCCTGAAGGGCGCCCCAGCTGCGCGACGGCTTTTGCAGGAGGGTCACCCGACCCTGGCCCCCGCAGCCCTACTTGACGGTGAGCGTCCCTTCCATGCCCGCTTCCCGATGCCCGGGAACCGTGCAGAAGAACGTGTAGGTGCCCGGCGCCAACTCGGTGCTGACCGAGGTCTTGCTCTGGGCGATCAGTTCGGAGTCGGCCAGCTCCTTGCCGCTTTCGTCTTCGATCGCGACGTCGTGTTCGAGCGCGGCCGGGTTGGTGAAGTCGATCGTGACTTTGCCCGGTTTGCTGCCCAGAGTGGTCGTGTCGAAGGCGATCGCGCTGGCGTCCGCTGCCAGTTTCAAAGTCCCGCCCGGGCCGGAGGCGGCCGGCTTTTCGGCTTCGACCGCTTCGGTCGGCTCTTCCTTGTCCTGTTCGATTTCTTCTTCCGCCGATTCCGCGCTGCCCTCGGACTCGAGGGGCGCGCCGGTCTGGTCTTTTTCGATTTCCTCGCCGGCCTGCTCGAACTCCGCCGCTTTCTCCTGCTGCTCGTCCTTGGCGTGCAGCACCGCGAAGGTGGCGGCGCCGCCGACCAGGATCGTGAACCAGAGGATCACGAGTGGGAAGGCTTTGCCCGGGAAGTCCTTGACTTTCAGCCCGACGAAGCTGACCAGTACCGCCGAGACCGCGAGTCCGATCCCGCAGATGTAGAAGAGGGTTTCGTTGTCCATGAAGCGGGCGGAATCCTATCCGTCGGGGACAGGATTCCGCAGTCAGGGAGCTAGGCGGCTTTTGCCTCTTCGACCGCAGCCGCGGCCTGAGGCTCCTCCACCGCTGCCTCCGGGACCGGGTCGCCGTCGATCCCGAGCGCCGTCCGGACCTTGTTTTCGATCTCCAGCGCCAGCTCCGGGTTGTCGGTGAGGAACTGTTTGGCGTTGTTGCGCCCCTGGCCAAGTCGGGTCTCCCCGTAGGAGAAGAAGGAGCCGGATTTCTGCACCAGGTCCTGCTCGATGCCGAAGTCCAGGAGGCCACCCTCGCGGGAGATGCCGACGCCGTACTCGATGTCGAACTCGGCCTGGCGGAACGGCGAGGCGACCTTGTTCTTGACGACTTTGACCCGGACCCGGTTGCCGACCGCCTCAGTCCCTTCCTTGAGGGTCTCGATGCGGCGGATGTCGAGTCGCTGCGAGGCG
>DASYKN010000073.1:0-57950 GCA_035995325.1 Solirubrobacterales bacterium | reverse complement strand
CTGGAGGAGATCGCGGCGACGATCGCCTCCGCCGTCGGCGGCACCGTCGCCGTCCTCGACGGCCGCGGCGAGCGCCTCGCCGGGCGCGGCTTCCGCCGCCAGCTCTCCGCCGACGCGATCGGCGCGATCCGCAAAGAGGCGCTCACACACGCCGGCGACGGCCACCCATTCGTCCCCGCCCATCCCTCAGTGGCGGGCCGCGCCCTCGCACACCCGGTGATCTCGCCCGGCGGCGGGCCGCCGCAGGCCTGGGTGGTGATCGTCCGTGACTCGGGCGGCCTCGGCGATTTCGAGCGGCTGATCCTGCAGCAGGCCGTGGCCGTCGTCGCCCTCGAGTTGATGCGGCGCCGGGTCGCGCGCGAGACCGAGCGGCGCCTCGCCGGCGACGTCCTCGCCGGTGCCCTCGGCGGCCGCATGGAGGCGACCGAGCTGCGCCGGCGGCTGGAGCCGTTCAACATCGGCGACGAAGCCGCGGTCCTCGTCTTCTCGCTCGAGCATCCCGCCACCGCGGTCGGCGCCCTCGAACGCGCCCTCGCCGCCGACGCCTGCCCGGCGGTGGTAGCCCCCCATTCCGTCGGCGGCCGCGAACTGCTCTGCGCCGTCATCGACGCCGCCGACCGCGACCCGATCGCCGTCGCCGCCGACGCCCGCAAGGCGCTCAGCCCCGAACGCCACGGCGTCCGCGTCGCCGCCAGCCGCCCGGCCCCGCCCGAGCGCCTGCGCCACTCCTTCCACGAGGCCCGCTGCGCGCTGGAAGCGACCGCCTTCGACAACGGCAACATGCCCGAGGTCGCCTCCTGGCGCGACCTCGGCGCCTTCACCCTGTTGCTCTCGATCCAGGACGACGAGGCGCTGGACCTCTACTGCGACAGCGTCCTCGGCCCGATCGAGCAGGGCGACGCGGAGTACGGCGGCGAGCTGCTGCGCTCGCTCGAGGCCTTCATCGAGCAGAACGGGCAGTGGGAGAAGGCGGCGCGCGAGGTCTACTGCCACCGCCACACCCTGCGCTACCGGATGCGCAAGGTCGAAGAGCTGACCGGGCGTGACCTCTCGCGCGCCCACGACCGGATCGAGTTCTGGCTGGCGCTGCGGGCGCGGGAGCTGATCTCTTGAGGATCGGCGTCCCGACCGAGATCAAGGCCGACGAGTACCGGGTCGCGGTGACCCCGGCCGGGGTGCGCGAAATGTCCGAGCACGGCCACGAGGTGCTGATCCAGGCCGGGGCCGGCGACGGCAGCGCGATCGCCGACGCCGATTACGAGGCGCAGGGCGCGCGGATCGTCGCCGACGCTGCCGGAGTCTTCGAGCAGGCGGAGATGATCCTCCACGTCAAGGAGCTGCAGCCGGCGGAGATCGAGATGCTGCGGCCGGGGCAGCTGCTCTTCACCTACCTCCACCTGGCGCCGGACCCGGAGCAGACCAGCGCCCTCTGTGGGTCCGGCGCCACCTGCATCGCCTACGAGACCGTCGAGGACGCGCACGGGCGGCTGCCGCTGCTGGCGCCGATGAGCGAGATCGCCGGCAAGATCGCCACCCAGGCCGGCGCCTTCATGCTGGAGAAGCCGCTCGGCGGCCGCGGCATCCTGCTCGGCGGCGTGCCGGGTGTCGCCGCCGCCAACGTGATGGTGATCGGCGGCGGCGTGGTCGGCATGAACGCCGCCTTCATCGCGATCGGGATGGAGGCCGACGTCTTCGTCTTCGACCGCTCGATCGACCGTCTGCGGGAGCTCGACGTCACCTTCGGCGGCCGCTGCTCGACCGTCTACTCGACCACGCTGGCGGTCGAGGAGATGCTGCCGCGGGCGGACCTGGTGATCGGCGCCGTCCTCGTCCACGGCGCTCGCGCCCCCTATGTCGTCCACCGCGAGCAGCTGGCGCTGATGAAGCCCGGCTCGGTCCTGGTCGACGTCGCGATCGACCAGGGTGGCTGCTTCGAGACCTCGCGTCCGACCACCCACCGCGAGCCCACCTTCGAGGTGGAGGGGATCACCCACTACTGCGTCGCCAACATGCCCGGCGCGGTCCCGATCACCTCCACCCACGCCCTCACCAACGCGACCCTGCCGTACGCGATCGCGCTCGCCGACCATGGCGTCGCCGGGGCGATCGAGCGCGACCCCGGGCTACGGCCGGGGGTCAACGTCGCCGCCGGCAAGGTCACCCACGAGGCGGTCGCCGAGGGAGTCGGGATGGAGTACGTGCCGCTCGAGCAGGCGCTCGGCCTCGAAACCGTCAAGAACAGCACTAAAGGGGAAGCTGAATGAGCCACTACGCCGTAGTCAACCCAGCAACCGGAGAGAGGGTCAAGGAGTACCCGCTGATCGGAGACGACGAGCTGCGCGCCGCGATCGAGCGAGCTGACCAGGCCGCCCGGACCTGGCCCGGCTCCGCGAGCGTGGCGGAGCGCGCGGCCCTGGTGCGGAAGGTCGGCGAGCTGCACTCCGAGCGTCGCCAGCAACTGGCCGAGATCATCGTCCGCGAGATGGGGAAGCCGATCGAGCAGGCGCTGATGGAGGTCGACTTCGCGGGCGAAATCTACGGCTTCTATGCCGATAAAGCCGAGGCTCTGATGGCCGACGAGCCGATCGAGCTGCTCGACGGCGAGGGCAGCGCCCTGATCCGGCGAAGCCCCTTCGGCGCCCTGCTCGGGATCATGCCCTGGAACTTCCCCTATTACCAAGTGGCCCGCTTCGCTGGGCCGAACCTGGTGATCGGCAACACGATCCTGCTCAAGCACGCTCCGCAGTGCCCGGAATCGTCGGAGGCGATGCAGCAGGTCTTCGACGACGCCGGTGCCCCCGAGGGCGTGTACCGGAACATCTACGCCAGCAACGAGCAGATCGAGTGGCTGATCGCCGACCCGCGCCTGCACGGCGTCTCGGTCACCGGCTCCGAGCGCGCCGGCGCCGCGGTCGCCGAAATCGCCGGGCGCAACCTGAAGAAGGTGGTGCTGGAGCTGGGCGGCTCGGACCCGTTCATCCTGCTCGGCACCGACGACCTCGACGGGGCGGTGAACGACGCGGCGGAAGCGCGGCTCGACAACACTGGCCAGTCCTGCAACGCGGCCAAGCGGTTCATCGTCGCCGACGAGTTCTACGACGAGTTCCTCGAGAAGTTCCGCGAGAAGCTGGCGGCGGCGAAGCCGGGGGACCCGACCGCCGAGGACACCGCGGTCGGGCCGCTCTCCTCGCAGGCGGCGGCCGATCGGCTCGAGGACCAGGTCAAGCGGGCGGTCGAGAACGGGGCCGAGGTCGTCGTCGGCGGCAAGCGCGACGGCAACTTCTTCGAACCGACGATCCTCGCCGGGATCGAGCCCGGCGACGAGGCCTCCCAGGAAGAGTTCTTCGGCCCGGTCGCCCAGGTCTACCGGGTCGGCTCCGAGGAGGAGGCGGTGACGCTCGCCAACCAGACGCCGTTCGGGCTCGGCTCCTACCTGATGACGACCGACGAGGAGCAGGCGGAGCGGGTCGCCGACAGGATCGAAGCCGGGATGGTCTACGTCAACCTGGTCGGCGCCGACAGCCCCGAGCTGCCCTTCGGCGGCTTCAAGCGCTCCGGCTTCGGCCGCGAGCTCGGCCGCTACGGCGCCGACGAGTTCGTCAACAAGAAGCTGATTCGCAGCGCCTGACGTTTAGGATCCCGCCCACGTGAGCCGATTCAGGGGGGCCATCGTTCTTGCGCTGCTGGCGCTTGCCGCATTCGCGGTGAGTGCTGTCGCGGAGACGAACACCACGATCGAAACGCCGATCTGCCACGGGCGCCAGGCCAAGATCGTCGGCACCGACAGCGACGACTTCATCCGCGGCACCCCCGAACGCGACGTGATCTGGGGTGGCAGAGGGGACGACACGATCCTCGGCAGCCTCGGCAACGACCTGATCTGCGGTGGACCGGGCTCGGACCTGATCCACGGTGGCCGCGGCAACGACGAGGTCGACGGCGGCGCCGGCGATGGCGACCGCGCGATCGGCGACCTCGGCGACGACAAGGTCATGGGCGGCGCCGGCGCCGGCGACGAGGTCGCCGGCGACCTCGGCATCGACATCGTCAGCGGCGGCGCCGGCAACGAAGACCTGGTTCACGGCGACTACGGCTGGGACCGGATGTCCGGCGGCGCCGGCAAGGGCGACATCGCCTCCTTCGCGACCGACGTCGCCTCCGCCAACGGCGCCGGTGTCTGGGCCTCGCTGAGCAAGCACCGCTCCTACGGCGACGGCCACGACAAGCTCTTCGGCTTCGAGAGCATCGAAGGCTCGGCCTTCCGCGACACCCTGATCGGCAACGGCCAGGGCAACGTCATCGACGGCGGCCCGGGCGACGACCACCTGCTCGGGGGAGGCGGCCCCGACACGCTGCAGGGCGGCCAGGGCAGCGACGGCTGCGAGGGGGCGCCGAAAGGCGGCACGGCCTCCTGCGGCAAGGAAAAGCCGCCCAAGGGCTCCGCCTACGTCGAACTCGATCGCCGCGCCAGCGGCGGCGCCGGGCTGCAGATCGTCGGCGGCCCCGGCCGCGACAACCTCCGCGTCGCCTTCGAGGAAATCTCCAACACCTTCAACGTCACCGCGACCAAGCCGCTGGCCCCCGGCCCCGGCTGCATCCATCCCCCGCACACGGTCAAACAGCTCTCCTGCCCGGCCGAAGGCCCGGGCCTCTGGTTGATGGCCGACCTCGGCGCGGGCGCCGACAAGCTGCAGGTCGAAGGCTCGCTGCTCGCCGTCGGCAGCTCCCGCTTCGCCGGCGGCCGCGGCAACGACGAGATTCACGCCGGGCCCGAGGACGACCTGATCGAGGCCGGCCCCGGAGCCGACAAGCTCTACGGCGGCGATGGTGCCGATGGGCTGGTCGGCGGCCTGCCCGGCCCGACCTTCCTCTATGGCGAAGGCAACGGCGACCTGCTGGCGGCCGGCGGCGGCTGCGCCGGTGGCGCCCTGGTCGGCGGCCCCGGCCGCGACGACGCCTCCTTCGCCGAGACCGCCGCGCATCCGGGGCTGCTCTACATCTCCTTCCCCAAACACGCCGCCTGGATCGACGAGGTCAAGGGCTGCCACAAGGTCCACCTCTCGCGTACCGACGAGGACATGGAGGGCTCGTTCGACTGGGACGTGCTGATCGGCGACGGCCGCGCCAACTCGATGCTCGGCCAGCCCGGCGAAGACGTCTTCATCGGCAACGGCGGCGACGACGTGATCGACGCCCGCGACGGCGTCCGCGACTTCTCGATCCAGTGCGGCCGCGGCACGCCGCCGCACAAGAAGCCGCACGGCAAAGGCATGACCAAAGGCACCGGCGCGCCCGCCGGCCGCGCCCTCACCGACGCCTTCGACCCGGCGCCGTTCAACTGCGCCGTGGTCAAACACGGCAACCCGGTCCCCGGCCTCAACGGCTGACGTCCGGGCGCTTCCCGGCGCTCCAACCCAGCTGAGCCTCGAACGCGAGTGAGAACGCCCCGGCGCGGGGGGAGAACCGAGCGCGTTCGTCGCTTGTAACCCTGTGGGTGACAAAGAACGAACGCATGAGCGCCACCAGGGGCTGATGGAGTTGGCGACGCGCCAGCACGGCGTGGTCACCACCCGCCAACTGAAAGCCGTTGGCTATTCGCGGAACTCGGCTTCGAAGGCGGTTGGGGTGGGCAGGCTGCACCGTCTGCACCGTGGCGTTTATGCAGTGGGCCACCTTCGTCTGACCTGGGAGGGACGTTGCTTGGCCGCGGTGCTGGCCTGCGCCCCGGCGGTGGCCAGCCACACGTCGGCCGCCTGGCTATGGGGGCTCTTGCGAACTCGCCCGGCTTCTTTCCACCTCACCGCTCCGACTCGGCGCCGCGCCAAGCAGAGCTTCCGGGTCCATTTCGCGGAGCTGGCCGATCGGGACTGCGGAACCGTCACTGAAATTCCCGTCACCTCGGTCCCGCGGACGCTGCTCGACCTCGCGGCGATGCTGCCGGCTGAGCGGCTTGAAAAGACGTTGGAGCGGGCCGAGGAACGCGGGCGCTTCGACCTCATAGCGCTCGATGATCTCCTGGCCCGCGTCCCTGGCCACCTCGGAGCTGGCCGCCTGCGCCTCGCTCTCACCGCTTACCGCCACGAGCCCGCTTTCACGCGCTCCAACCTGGAGCGCCGGTTCCTGAAGCTGATGCGCGACTCGGGCCTGCCGTCGCCGGCGATGAACCTCAACGTCGGCGGCTTTGAGCTGGACGCCTACTGGGAGCGGGAGCGTTTCGCGGTCGAACTCGACACCTACGAGACCCACGGCTCCCACGCCGCCTTCGAACGCGACCGGCTGCGGCAGGAGGACTTGATGCTGATCGGGGTTGGGATGACGCGCGTGACCGGCCCGCGGCTCGCCCGCGAACCGCGGGACGTGGCGGCACGCGTGGGCAGGCTGCTGGCGGACCGGCGCCGGGAGCTTGGCCGTCCCGCGCCCCAATCCCAAGAGACCGACAGCCCGGTCTCTTGAACTAGGCTTCTCGTGTGGGCCGAAAGACCGCCAATGGGGATGAGGCAGCCGCCGTGGCGGCGGCGATCGCGCGGTTCGAGGCCGAGTTCAGTGGGACTGCGGGAGAGGCGCCAGCTGCGGTCAACCAGTGGCAGCGAGCAGCGCTGATCGAGGGGGTCAGCGCCAAGGAGAGCGTCCAGGACACAGAAGGAGGATCGAAATGGCTGTCGTGAAAATCATCGAGCTGGTCGGGAGTTCGAAAACCTCGACCGACGACGCGGCGAAACAGGCTCTGAGCCAGGCTCAGGGGACGCTGCGCAACATCCGCGCCGTCGACATCGTCTCGACCGGGATCCGCGGCGAGAACCTGGACGAGTACCGCGCCCACGTGCGCGTCGCTTTCCTGATCGAGGGGACGGACATCGACTGATGAGCGACGAGGCGGGGAAAGAGGTCTCGCGCGACGAGGCCCAGAAACTGATCGACGCGGGCGCGCAGCTGATCGACGTGCGCGCCGACCACGAGTGGGAGGCCGGGAGGATCGCCGGGGCCACCCATCTGCAGCTGGACGAACTGGCCGAGCGTGCCGGCGAGATCGACAGGGAGCGCCCGGTCGTCCTCTACTGCCGTGGCGGCAACCGCTCGACCATGGCCGCCGCCGCGCTCGCCGAGGCGGGCTACGACGCGAAAAAGATGAGCGAGGGCATCGTCGGCTGGTCCGAGGCGGGCCTGCCGCTTGTCCCGGACGACGGCTACGTCGCCGAGTCGGGTGAAGCCGCGGCCGTCCTCCAGGCACGAAAAAGGGCTTCCTAGAAGTAAATACCTGAATCCCTGTCAGGTTTTGCTATTTTCCTCCTCATGGAGCTTGCCGTGACGGAGAACAAGGAGCAGAAGGGCAAGGGGCGCGTCGGGACTCTGGAGAACCCGGAGTCCTACGCCAACGTCCCCGGCCACATCATCCCGATCATCGAGCGCGAGTTCGACGACTTCGACAACGAAGCGGAGGAGTTCCTCGCCGATCGCCTGCCGGAAAACGAGTTCATCGGCTTCCGGCTCAAACAGGGCGTCTACGGCCAGCGCCAGCCCGACGTGCAGATGGTCCGCGTGAAGCTGCCCTTCGGCGGCGTCACCCCCGACCAGATGGACGCCTTCGCCAGCGTGGTGGAGAAATACGCGCCGCTCAACAAGGGGCACGTCACCACCCGCCAGAACATCCAGATCCACCACGTGCCGCTGCGCGACATGGAGTCGCTGATCCGCGAGATCTCGCCCACCGGCCTCTCCTCGCGCGAGGGCTGCGGCAACACGATGCGCAACGTCACCGGCGACCCCTGGGCCGGCGTCGCCCCCGACGAGGTCTTCGACCCGACGCCCTACGCCGGCGCCTACATCCGCTACTTCGTCCGCCACCCGACGACGCAGCTGATGCCGCGCAAGATCAAGACTTCCTTCACCGGCTCCGACGAGGACCGCGCGATCAGCGGCATCCACGACGTCGCCTTCCTCGCCCGCGAAAGGGACGGGGTCAAGGGCTTCGAGATCCGGGTCGGCGGCGGCACCTCGATCATGGCCCGCGTCGCGCCGACGCTCTATGAGTTCGTCGAGGCCGACAACGGCGACTACATCAGGGTCACCGAGGCCGTGCTGCGGATCTTCGACCGCCAGGACTGGCTGCGCGTCAACCGCGCCCGCGCCCGGATCAAGGTCCTGGTCGACAAGATCGGGATCGACGCTTTCCGCGACCAGGTCGAGGAGGAGCTGCAGGGCGACTGGGTCGAGGAGCGCGGGTTCGACGCCGAGCTGGTCGAGCGCCTGCGCTACAACGACGACGAGCAGGCCAGCGCCCCGGCCAAGCCGCCGCAGGCCGCCTCGCCCAACGGCGACCGCACCGAGTTCGAGCGTTTCCTCGAAGGCAACGTGCAGGCGCAGCGCCAGGAGGGGTTCTCCACCGTCGAGGTGAAGATCACCCGCGGCGACCTCACCCCGGAGCAGTTCCGCGGCCTCGCCACGATCATGCGCGACCACACCGGCGGCTACGCCCGCAGCACCGTGCAGCAGAACTTCGTCCTGCGTTGGGTTCGCGACGAGTCGCTCTACGAGGTCTGGCAGAAGCTGGCCGACCTCGGCCTCTCCGAGGCCGGCGCCCGCGAGATCAGCGACGTCGTCAGCTGCCCCGGCACCGACAGCTGCAAACTCGGGATCGCCAGCTCGATGGGCCTCAACCGCGCGGTTAAGGAGCGGGTCGACGCGATGGAGATCACCGACTCGCTGACCAAGAAGATCCACATCAAGATGAGCGGCTGCCCCAATGGCTGCAGCCAGCATCACATCGCCAACATCGGCTTCTACGGCGCCTCGCTGAAAGTCGGCGAGCGCCAGATTCCCGCCTACATCCCGCACATCGGCGGCAACTACGAGGGCGGTGAGGTCATCTTCGGCAAGCGGCTGAAATCGCGGCTCCCGGCCAAACGGGTGCCCGAGGCGGTCGAGCGCTGGATCAAGCTCTACGAGTCCGAGCGCGAGCCGGGCGAGGAGTTCAACGCCTTCGCCGAGCGGACCGGGGCCGAGAGCTTCGAAGCGATCGTCAAGGAGCTGACGATGCCGGCGGAGTTCAGCCTCGAGACGATGCAGCAGTTCATCGACTGGAACCGCTCCAGCCCTTACAAAGTCGAGCGCGGCGAGGGGGAGTGCGCGATCTAGCTCGCGCCACCAGGCCATGAAACCACCGCCCATCACTCTCTCCGGAACCATGCCGACAATCACCGACATCGACCACGAGGCCGTGGCCGCCGAGCTGGAGGACCGCTCCGCCCGCGAGGCGATGGAGTGGATGTTCGAGCAGTTCGGCACCGACCACTACATCGCCTGCTCCTTCCAGAAAACCAGCTCGGTGACCGCCCACCTGGCCAGCACGGTGAACCCCGAGGCGCGCTTCTTCTACCTCGACACCGACGTCCTCTTCCCGGAGACCTACGAGACCCGCGACCGCCTCGGCGAGGCGCTGGGGATCGAGTTCGACCGCTACCACAACCTCACGCTCGAGGAGCAGGCCGCCGAGTACGGCGACGAGCTTTGGAAGAGCGACCCCGATTCATGCTGCGGCCTGCGTAAGGTCGAGCCGATGCGGCGGGCGCTTTCTTCCGTAGACTGCTGGGCCGCCGGCGTCCGCCGCGGGGATTCCAGTTCTCGTTCCAAGACCCCGAAGTTCGGCTGGGACAAGAAATTCAACCTCTGGAAGCTGAACCCGCTCGCAGACTGGTCCGAGCGCGACGTTTGGAACTACATCCGTGAGCATCACCTCCCGTACAACCCGCTCCATGACCACGGCTACCCCTCAATCGGCTGCACCCACTGCACGCAGCCGGTCGGGCCCGGTGGCTCCTCGCGCGACGGGCGCTGGGCGGGCATCGCCAAGACCGAGTGCGGGATCAACTAACGGCCCGATGCGGATTCCCGGCAGCGCCGCCACGCGGTTGCCGCTCAGAGTCGACAGCCCCTCCTCATTGAAGACCCGCTGCTGATGGAGGAGACCACGCCAGTGCGCCCGGCCGCCGTCGAGCTGTCGGACCTCGACACCCTCGAGGCCGAGTCGATCCACATCATCCGCGAAGTCGCGGCCGAGTTCGAGCACCCGGTGATGCTCTTCTCCGGCGGCAAGGACTCGGTCTTGATGCTGCACCTTGCCCGCAAGGCCTTCCGGCCGTCGCCGGTGCCGTTCCCGGTCATGCACGTCGACACCGGCCACAACTTCCCCGAGGTGATCGAGTTCCGCGACCGCTCGGTCGGTGAGCTCGGCGTCCGGCTCGAGGTCGCCTCGGTGCAGGACCTGGTCGACAGCGGTGAGATCAAGGTCTCCCATCCCCTGGAAAGCCGCAACCGCCACCAGACCGTGGCGCTGCTGAAGGGGATCAAAGACGGCGGCTTCGACGCGGTTTTCGGCGGCGGCCGCCGCGACGAGGACAAGGCGCGGGCCAAGGAGCGCGTCCTCTCCTTCCGCGACCGCTTCGGCCAGTGGGACCCGAAGAACCAGCGGCCGGAGCTGTGGCGCCTCTACAACGGCCGCCACAAGAAAGGGGAGCACATCCGCGTCTTCCCGATCTCCGACTGGACCGAGCTCGACGTCTGGCGCTACCTGGCGCGTGAGCAGGTCGACCTGCCGGAGATCTACTTCGCCCACGAGCGCGAGGTGGTCGAGGTCGAGGGCCTGCTGATGGCCGTCAACGAGTTCTTCCCGCTGCCCGATGGCGCCGAGCCCCACCGCGAGATGGTCCGCTACCGGACCGTCGGCGACGCGACCAGCACCGGCGCCGTCTCCTCGACCGCGACCGATTACGAGGCCGTGATCGCCGAGACCGCGATGGTGCGGATCACCGAGCGCGGCGCCACCCGCGGCGACGACCGCTTCTCGGAAGCAGCCATGGAGGACCGCAAGCGAGAGGGCTACTTCTAATGAGCGAACTGCTGCGGATCGCCACCGCCGGCTCGGTCGACGACGGCAAGTCGACCCTGATCGGGCGGCTCCTGCACGACTCGAAATCGATCTTCGAAGACCAGCTCGCCTCGATCGAGAAAACCTCGGTCGCGCGCGGGGCCGAACAGACCGACCTGGCGCTGCTTACCGACGGCCTGCGGGCCGAGCGCGAGCAGGGGATCACGATCGACGTCGCCCACCGCTATTTCGCGACGCCGCGGCGCAAGTTCGTGATCGCCGACACCCCCGGCCACATCCAGTACACGCGCAACATGGTCACCGGCGCCTCGACCGCGAACCTGGCGCTGCTGCTGGTCGACGCCCGCAAAGGCGTGCTCGAACAGACCCGCCGCCACGCCCTGCTCTCCTCCCTGCTGCGGGTTCCCCACCTGGTCCTCTGCGTCAACAAAATGGACCTGGTCGACTACCGGCAGGACGTCTACGACGAGATCCGCGACGAGTTCACCACCTTCGCCGCCAAGCTCGAGATCACCGACCTCGATTTCGTCCCAATCTCCGCCCTGGCGGGCGACAACGTGGTCGAGCGCTCGACCAACATGCCCTGGTTCGACGGGCAGCCGTTGCTGGGCCAGCTCGAGGACGTCCACATCGCCTCCGACCGCAACCTGGTCGACAACCGCTTCCCGGTCCAGACCGTGATCCGGCCGCAGTCGGCCGACCACCGCGACTACCGTGGCTTCGCCGGCTCGATCGTCGGCGGCATCTTCAAGCAGGGCGACGAAGTGATGGTGCTGCCGTCCCGCAAGGTCTCGACGATCGCCCAGATCGACACCCCCAACGGCGAGGTCCCGCAGGCCTTCCCACCGATGGCGGTGACGATGCTGCTCGAGGACGAGCTCGACGTCTCCCGCGGCGACATGATCTGCCGCCCCTCCAACCAGCCGAGCGCCAACACCCGCTTCGAGGCGATGCTCTGCTGGTTCGACGAGACCTCCTCGCTGCGAACCGGCGCGCCGTACCAGCTCAAGCACACGACCCGTTGGATCACGGCCGAAGTCGAGGACCTGCGCTACGAGCTCAACGTCGACACCTTGCACCGCGACCTCGGCGCGGACACGCTCGAGGTCAACGACATCGGCCGGGTTTCGATCAACGCCACCTCGCCGCTCTTCTTCGACGAGTACCGGCTCAACCGCACGACCGGCAGTTTCATCCTCGTCGACCCCTCGACCAACCTCACCGTCGCCGCTGGGATGATCATCGGCAGCGGTGGCGAGCCGGCCGCGGCCGCCGCGGGCCCGGCGGTCGCCGAGAACGTCACCTTCCACCCCAGCAAGCTCTCGCCCGAGGAGCGCGCCGCCGCCCTGGGGACGAGCGGCGCGACGATCTGGATGACCGGGCTCTCGGGCTCGGGCAAGTCGACGATCGCGACCGCGGTGGAGCACACGCTGGTCAGCAGCGGCCGCCACGCCTACATGCTCGACGGCGACAACCTGCGCCACGGCCTCAACGCCGGGCTCGGCTTCAGCGAGGAGGACCGGGCCGAGAACGTGCGCCGGGTCGGCGAGGTCGCGAAGCTGTTCGCGGAAGCCGGCACCGTCTCGATCGTCTCCCTCGTCAGCCCGTTCAAGGACGCCCGCGACCGGGTCCGTGCCGCCCACGAGGAAGCCGGAGTGCCGTTCTACGAGGTCTTCGTCGACACCCCGCTGGAGGAGTGCGAACGGCGCGACCCGAAGGGCCTCTACGCGAAGGCCCGGGCCGGCGAGATCACCGACTTGACGGGCGTCGGCAGCCCCTATGAGGCGCCGCGCAGCCCGGAGCTGACGACGGATCCGGACCTGGAGACGGCTGTGCGCCAGGTCCTCAGCCTGCTCGGTTAGCGCTTGCGCGGAGGCCGCCCCCGACCGCGACCAGCTCAGGGCTTGGCCGGGATCTGCGGCTCGCCGAGCCCGTAGGTGTCGTAGGCGCCGAATTTCGCGAAGGTCTTGTGGGTGGGGCCGTGGTAGTCCGAGGAAGCGGTGGGGACGAGGCCAAGCTCCTCGCAGAGGCGGAGGAGGTGTTCGGTCTGCTCCTGGGTATGGGGCGGGTAGTAGGTCTCGACCCCGTCGGCGCCGAGTGAGCGGATCAGGTCCTCGACCTCGGCCGGGTCGGAGATGTCCCAGTAAGGGTGGGCGATGACGGCGACGCCGCCGGCCTCGTGGATCAGCTCGATCGCCTGCGCCGCGGTCGGCCAGCGCCGCGGCACGAAAGCCTTGGCGCCGGGCACCAGGTACTCCTCGAAGAAGGGGCCGAGGTCGCCGCTCGCGCCGGCCGCCTTGGCGATGTGCGGCCGCCCGATCGAGTCGGCCGCGCCGGCCTCGCGGATCGCGTCGTCCAGGGTCAGGTCGAAGCCCTCGCGGCGCAGGTTCTCGACGATCTCGCCAGCCCGTTGGCGGCGCTCGTCCTGCGCCCGCTCGCAGGCCGGCCCGATCTTCTCCAGGTCGACCCAGTAGCCGCAGATGTGGAGGTCTTCCGCGTACTCGTGGACGCAGGACATCTCGATCGCCGGCACCAGCTCGACCCCCAGCCCCCGCGCCGCCTCTTCCGCCTCGACCACCCCCGCGACCGCGTCATGGTCCGTCAACGCCAACGTCGTCACCCCGGCCTTCGCGGCTTCCTCAACCACCCCAGCCGGCGCCAGTTGCCCGTCGGAAACCGTCGAATGACTCTGCAGCTCGATCAACATGCCCGGCAGCCTATTGCCCCAGTCCCTCGCCATCAGCTTGAACCAAAAACACGGCGGCGCAGGCGTGGAAGGGGGTCCGCGGGAGGGAGGTTGGGTGCCCCTCCGAACGGCTTGTACTTTTTCGCTGCTGACGGGCTGGCGGAGGCCGAGGCGACCTGCGAAAAAGTTGAGTGAGGAGGGGCACCCAACCTCCCTCCCCGCCGCCTCCCAGACAAATAGACTGCGCCGCCGTGTTCCAGAAGGTCCTAATCGCCAACCGCGGTGAGATCGCGATCCGCGTCGCCCGCACCCTGAAGGAGATGGGCATCGGCTCGGTCGCCGTCTACTCGGAGATCGACCGCGACGCCCTGCACGTCCGTGCCGCCGACGAGGCCTTCCTGATCGGCCCGGCGGTGCCGGCCGAAAGCTACCTCGACATCGGCAAGATCATCGCCGCCGCGAAGGAGGCCGGGGCGGAAGCGATCCATCCCGGCTACGGCTTCCTCGCCGAGAACGCCGACATGGCGCGCGCCTGCGCCGAGGCCGGCATCACCTGGATCGGCCCGCCGCCGGAGGCGATCGAAGCGATGGGCTCGAAGACCAAGGCGCGCGAGATCATGCAGGAGGCAGGCGTCCCGATCGTCCCGGGCTCGACCGAGGTCGCCAAGGACGTCGACGAGGCCCGCAAGCAGGCCGAGGAAGCCGGTTACCCGGTCGCCTGCAAGGCCGCCGGTGGCGGTGGCGGCAAGGGCTTCCGCGTGGCGATGACGCCCGACGACCTCGAGGAGGCCTTCGAGGGCTCGGCCCGCGAAGGCGAGAAGTTCTTCTCCGACGACCGCGTCTACATCGAGCGCTACCTCGAGGACCCGCGCCACGTCGAGGTCCAGGTGCTGGCCGACTCGCACGGCAACGTGATTCACCTCGGCGAGCGCGACTGCTCGATCCAGCGCCGTCACCAGAAGGTGATCGAGGAGGCCCCCGGCCCCCACGTCGACGAGGAGATGCGCGAGCGGATCGGCAAGATCGCCACCGACGCGGCTGCTGCGGTCGGCTACCGCGGCGCCGGCACGATCGAGGGCATGCAGGTCGGCGACGAGTACTTCTTCCTCGAGATGAACACCCGGGTCCAGGTGGAGCACTGCGTGACCGAGATGATCAGCGGCGTCGACATCGTCCGCGAGCAGATCCTGGTCGCCGCCGGCGAGCCGCTTTCGCTCGCCCAGGAGGAGGTCGAGCTGCGCGGCTGGTCGATCGAGTGCCGGATCAACGCCGAGGCGGCGTACAAGAAATTCGCCCCCGCCCCGGGCCCGATCGACGACTCCTACCGCGAGCCCTCCGGCCCCGGCGTCCGCGTCGATTCCGGCGTCGAGGGCGGCTCCGAAGTGACGCCGATGTACGACCCGATGGTGGCCAAGCTGATCGTCTGGGACGTCGACCGCGAGAAGGCGACGCGGCGAATGCTGCGGGCGCTCGGCGAATACGACTCCGGTGGCCTGACCACGTTGATCCCCTTCCACGAAGCGATCCTGGCGACCGAGCAGTGGGCCAAGGGCGAGACCTGCCGCGACCTGATGGAGGACCGCGACTGGCTCAAGTCGACGGCCCCCGCCGACGCCAGCCCGCCCGAGCCATCCGAGGACGGCGGCGAGATGGTGACCCGCGACTACAAGGTCGAGGTCTCCGGCAAGCTCTTCGACGTCAAGGTGATCGGTGAGGCCGTCGCCGGCGGCGCCGCGCCCGCAGCGGGCGGCCGCAAGCCGCCCAAGCGCGAGCGCAAGGCGGGCGGCGGCAGCGGCGCCTCCGGCGCCGCGCTGATCGCGCCGCTGCAGGGCACCGTCTTCAAAGTCAACGTCGAGCAGGGCGCCGAGGTGGCCGAGGGCGACCTCGTCTGCGTGATCGAGGCGATGAAGATGGAGAACGAGATCACCGCCCACCGCGCCGGCAAAATCACCGCCCTCAGCGTCGAGGTGGGCGCTGCTGTCAGCGCCGGCGACACCCTCGCGACCATCGAGTAGCGGCCGTCCGAGAGAGGGGGATGCCCCTCCTCACTCAACTTGCTCGGGTGGAGAGCTACCCGCTGTCGCCTCTTTCGCCATGACCGAGAAGTACAAGCCGTTCGGAGGGGCATCCCTCTCTCTCGGACGGCCGGCAGCTCGTGGAGCTGAGAAGGTCAGCTGGCCGCAGCAGCAGAAATAGGTTCCGTGGGACGGGCGGGGACCCCCTCCGAACGGCTTGTACTTTTTCGCTGCTGACGGGACGGCGGACAGCGGCGATAGATCCTGCGAAAAAGTTGAGAGAGGAGGGGGTCCCCGCCCGTCCCCCCGACAGCCCTATTTCTGCGGCTGCGGCTGTTTTTTCTGCCCAGCCTGCTTTTCTTCCCGTTCTTTCTGCCGCTTTTCCCGTTCCCGCTGTTCCTTTTCCTTTTCCCGTTTGATCTTCAGCTGCTGGTCGCGGGTCAGCGGCAGCTTTTCCGCCGGTTCCTGGCAGACGCGGCCGACGCAGGTCTCGAGCCGTTCCAGTTCCTTGTGCAGGAAGCCCTTGATCGGGAAGAAGTTGGCGTCGCGGGCTTTGTTGTTGAGCTCGAACGGGTCCTTGTTGATGTCGTAAAGCTCTTTCTCGCCGTCGGGCCATTCGATGTACTTGTAGGGGCCGAGGCGGATCCCCTCGTAGTCCTTGGGCGGGGCGACGATCGAGGCGCTGGCGCCCCTGTTCCTGGGCAGCGCGCTGCTCGGGCGCTGGTTGACGCTGTCGCCGCCACCGCTGTTGCCGGCAGCCACCGCTTCCGGCGCCACCGGCGGGCCGCCGCCGTTCTCTTCGACGTCGTTGGTTTCGACGAAGGACTCGAAGAGGATCGGCCGCCGGGTCCGCAGTTCGGGGTCGATCATGTAAGGCACCAGCGAGCGCCCGTCGATGCTTTTGTCCGCTTCGGCGCCGGCCAGTTCGAGGATCGTCGGGGCGATGTCGATGTTCGCCGCCAGCTCGCCGGTCGAGGTGCCGGGCTTGATCCCGGGCCCGCGCATCAGGAACGGCAGGTGGGTCGAGGGCTCGTAGGCGAGGAACTTGCCGCCGGTGAGGCGATGCTCCCCGTAGAAGAAGCCGTTGTCGGAGGTGAAGATGATGTAGGTGTTGCGCAGCCGGTGCATGGCGCCGAGCGTGTTGACGATCTGCTGGACGCCGTCGTCGACGGCGCGCAGCGACTCCAGTGCCTTTTGGTAGTAGACGCGGTAGGTGTGGGTCTCCGTCGGCGAGAGGTAGGCCGCTTCGCGGATGAAGCGTGGCTTGTCGTTGACGTTGCCCTCGTTGAAGCCTTCCGAGGGCCCGTGCGGGTAGGCGGCGCCGGCGAAGGAGTCGTAGTGCCGGGTCGCCGGCTCGGGGCCGGCGGGCCGGCGGAAGTCGCCGTGCGGCGCCGTGTAGTCGAGCTGCAGGTAGAAGGGCTGTTCTTCGGGGGTGCCCTGCATCTCTTCGCTGGCGATGCGGGTGAAGACGTCGGTCTCGTAGAGGCAGGGCTGGCCGTTGAGCGGCGCGAAGGGGCAGCCGAAGTCGTCGCGGGCGCCGTATTCGCGCGTGTCCCAGCTGCCGGAGTCGCCGATCGGCCCTTCCAGCGCGCCGTTGTTGTTCAGCGTGTAGCCGTAGAAGTAGTGGTGGGTGTCGGCGTTGAGGACGGTGTGCCAGGCGTTCCAGCCGGGGGGGACGGTCTTGCCTTCGTCGAACGGTTCGTCGCCGTAGCCGTTGAGGAACTTGCCGACGTGGATCGTGCGGTAGCCGGCGCCCTGCAGCCAAGTGGCGATGTTGTGGTTGTAGGCCTGGCGGGCGGTGAAGCCGGTGTAGCCGCCGTTGGGCGGGACGTTGCCGCGGTCGTTGTGGTTGTGCGCGTAGCGGCCGGTCAGCAGGCTGACCCGCGACGGACAGCAGAGCGGATAGGAGACGTAGTAGCGGTTGAAGGTGATCCCTTTTTCGGCGATCGAGGCGAGCGTGTTCGGCATCGCCGGGATCGGCCCGCCGCCGGGCGGGGTATAGGTCGCGTAGAGCTGGTCGAGCGTCTGGTCGTCGGTCTGGATCACGACGAAGTTCGGCTTCTGCCCGGCGGGCAGAAGCGTCTGCTGCCGCTTCGAGGCGGCGGCCGGCGCGGCGGCGCTGGCGCTTTGCTGGCCGGCGAAGATGAGCGCAGCGAGCAGGGCAAGCACGCTCGCGGCCAGGGCCAGCCGGGCACCGAGCAGGGCATGCATCTGAGTCTTGGGGCGCGCGTGACTATTCATAGGGAACAACTAGGGGTCGAAACCGGCGCCTATCGCCGGAGTTGCGCCTAAAAACTAGAAAACGCTCAGGACGCGCCGAGCTTTTTCGCCGCTTCGCGGAAGTTTTTCACCGTGGCGCTGGGCGCTTTGCGCCCTTCGAGTTTCTCGCCGTGGCGGTTGACCCAGATCACCGGCACGTTCATTTTCAGCACTGGCGCGATGTCGGTCGCGTAGTTGCAGCCGATGTGGAGCCAGCCTTTCTTGCCGCCGATCCGCCGCGCGCACTCTTTGAAGTGGACCGGATCCGGCTTGTAGCTGCGCACCTGCTGGGCGGTGACGACGAGGTCGAGTTCGGTCCGCAGGTGGCGGCGCGAGATCCCCAGCAGTTTGTCGTCGGTGTTGGTGATGATCCCGACCTCGTACTTCTTGCCGAGCCGGTCCATCGCCGCGTTCGCCTCGCGGAAAGGCAGCCAGTAGGCGACGCTGTTGGGCAGGAACTGGGCCCGCGAGGGCTCCACCTCCCAGCCCAGCTCGCCGGCGACTTTGACGATCGTGCGGCGCAGGACCTCGGCGTAGAGCTCGTAGGAGCCGGCCATGATTTCGGCCTCGACCTCCATGAAGCGGGCGAGGAAGGGGCCTTCTTCGAAGCTGAAGCCGTCTTTGGCCGCCTCTTTCTTGCAGGCCTCGACGATCCCTTTCTCCCAATCGATCAGGGTGCCGTAGCAGTCAGTGGTCACCCACTTGATGTTTTTGAGACTTGGGAGGGCCATGCGAGGCGCGGCATTATGTCAGTCGCCAGCGTCTCGGCGCGTCACCCCTCGACTTGGATAGTCTGCCCGGCCGGCGCTTCCGAGCGCCCTTTTTATGGACCTCCTCGAGTATCAGGGCAAGCAGCTCTTCGCCAAGCACGGCATCGCCGTGCCCAGCGGCGAGGTCGCCGCGACGGTCGACGAGGCGGTCGCCGCCGCTGAGCTAATCGGCTACCCCTGCGCGATCAAGGCCCAGGTCCTGATCGGCGGCCGCGGCAAGGCCGGCGGGATCAAAATCGCCAAGGACGCCGACGAGGCGCGCGAGTTCGCCGCCGCGATCATCGGCATGGACATCGTCGGGCCCCACGGCGAGGGCCCGTTCCGCGTCGACCAGGTCTGGGTCGAGGGCGGCTCCGACATCGCCTCCGAGTACTACGCCTCGGTGATCCTCGACCGCGGCGAGAAGAAGCTTCTGGCCATGGTCTCGGCCAAGGGCGGGATGGACATCGAGGCGGTCGCCGCCGAGGACCCCGACGCCCTGGTCAAGCGCCACATCGACCCGACCCGCGAGTTCGACGCCGCCGCCGCGCGCGCGATCGTCGCCGACGCCGGCCTCGCCGAGGACGCGCTCGACGAAGCGGCTGAGGTGCTGGTCAAGCTGGCCGAGGTCGCGACCGAGGAGGACGCGAGCCTGATCGAGGTCAACCCGCTGATCGTCACCGCCGGCCGCGAGGTCGTCGCCCTCGACGCCAAGGTCACGATCGACGGCAACGCGCTCTTCCGCCACCAGGACCTGGCCGAGATCGCCGACACGGTCGACGACCCGCAGGAGCAGATGGCGAAGGAGAAGGGCCTGACTTACGTCAAGCTCGACGGCAACGTCGGCATCCTCGCCAACGGCGCCGGCCTCTGCATGTCGACGCTGGACGTCGTCGCCCAGGCCGGCGGCGCGCCCGCCAACTTCCTCGACGCCGGCGGCGGCTCCAAAGCCGATGCGATCGTCAACGCGCTCGAAGTGATCAAGTCCGACGAGAAGGTCGGCGCGATCCTCTTCAACATCTTCGGCGGCATCACCCGCTGCGACGAGATCGCCAAGGGCATCGTCACCGCCTCCAGCCAGCTCGACCTCGGCCTGCCGCTGGTCGTCCGTCTCGACGGCACCAACTCCGAGGAGGGCCTGAAGATCCTCGCCGAGGCCAACCTGCCGAACCTGCACCAGGAGAAGACGATGCTCGACGCCGCCCGCCGCGTCGTCGAGCTTGCCGGGGGTGGCGCATGAGCATCATCGTCGGCAACGAGACCAAGCTCGCGGTCTCCGGCCTGACCGGCCGCGAGGGCTCCTTCCACGGTCTCCGCAACCGCGCCTACGGGACCGACCTCGTCGCCGGTGTGACGCCGGGCAAGGGCGGCCAGGACGTCGAGGGCGTGCCGGTCTTCGACACGATCAAGGAGTCGGTCGAGCAGGCCGGCGCCAACACCTCGATGATCTTCGTGCCCGCCCGCTTCGCCGCGCCGGCGATCGACGAGGCGATCGAGTCCGGGGTCGAGACGGTGATCGCGATCACCGAGGGGATCCCGGTCCTCGACATGCTGAAGACGTACTGGAAGGCCAAGGAGGCCGGCGTGCGGCTGATCGGGCCGAACTGCCCCGGCATCCTCTCGCCCGGCAAGGCCAACGTCGGCATCATCCCCGCCCAGTTCTTCGATCCGGGCAAGATCGGCGTCGTCTCCAAGTCCGGCACTCTGACCTACCAGATCGGCAACGAGCTGAAACAGGCGGGCGAGGGCAACTCCTCGATCGTCGGCATCGGCGGCGACCCGATCGTCGGCTCCGACTTCATCGACATCCTCAAGCTCTATGAGGCCGACCCCGAGACCGAGCTGATCGTGATGGTCGGCGAGATCGGCGGCGACGCCGAGGAGCGCGCGGCCGACTTCATCGCCGCCGAGGTCTCGAAGCCGGTCGTCGCCTACATCGCCGGCTTCACCGCCCCTCCCGGCAAGCAGATGGGCCACGCCGGGGCGATCATCTCCGGCTCCTCCGGCACCGCGCAGGCGAAGAAGGACGCGCTCGAAGCCAAGGGCGTCCGGGTCGGCGAGAGCCCGACCGAGGCGGCCGCGATCGCCGTCGAAACGCTGCGCGGCTCCTAAGCCCGGCCCTACCTATACTCGGACGACGATGGCTGGCGACACGATTTCGTTTGCTCGCGGCGCCCCCAGCGCCGACATCCTGCCGCGCGAGGCGGTGCGGGATGCGGCCGCGCGGGCGCTCGAGAGCGACTGGGAAAAGGCGCTTTCCTACGGCACCGGGATCGGGCACCCGGGCCTCTGCGAGTGGATCGCCGAGCGCCACGGCGGGCTCGACGCCGCCCAGGTGATGGTCGCCAACGGCTCGCTGGAGGCGGGCTCGATGCTGTTCGAGCATCTGCTGGCGCCGGGCGATCGGGTGATCGTCGAGCAGCCGACCTACGACCGCACGCTGCTGCTCCTGCAGCGGCTCGGGGTCGAGCTGGTGCCGGTCTCGCTGGAGGCCGACGGGGTCGACGTCGGCGAGGTCGAGGCGGCGCTTGCCGCGGGCCCGGTCAAGCTCGCCCACATCATCCCCAACGCCCACAACCCCGCCGGCTGCACGCTCTCCGCCGCGAAGCGGGCGCGGCTGGTGGAGCTGGCCGCCGAGCACGGCTTCTGGATCTTCGAGGACGACCCCTACCGCGAGCTGCCCTTCGAGGGCGAGCCGTTGGAGACGATGCTCTCGCTCGACCAGGCGGGCCGGGTCGTCCACGCCTCCTCCTTCTCGAAGACGGTCAGCCCCGGCGTCCGCGTCGGCTATCTGGCCGGCCCGGCGGAGGAGATCGCCAAGCTCGCGAAGCGGGCCAACGAGACCTACATCTCGCCGAACATGCTGGCCGAGGCGATCGTCCTCGAGCTTTGCCGCTCCGGCGAGCTGGACCGCAACATCGCCTTCGTCAAGGGCGAGCTGAAGGCACGCTGCGACGCCCTTGTCGCCGCTCTGGGCGCGCGCATCCCCGAGGCCGAGTTCGTCGTCCCCGAGGGCGGCTACTTCCTCTGGCTCGACCTCGCCGAGGGAACCGACGCCAGCGCCCTGCTGGCCGCGTCCAAAGCCGCCGGCGCCACCTTCGTCGCCGGCCCCGACTTCATGATCGAGGGCGGCGAGAACAGCCTCCGGCTCTCCTTCGCGCCGGTGCCCGCGGACCGTATGGACGAGGGCGTCGCGCGGATCGCCGGCGCGCTCGAGCAGCTCCGCGCCTAGCCCCGCCGCGCCTTATTCGACGACGATCGTGCCCTTCATGAAGGGGTGGAAGAGGCAGTAGTAGGCGAACGTGCCCGCCTGCTCGAGCGTGACCTTGCCCGACCTGCCGGTGTCGATGCTGCCGCTTTCGAAGGCGCCGGACTGCTTCGAGGTCGCCGTGTGCGGGGTCGTGTCGCGGTTCGTGAAGGTCACCGTCGTCCCCACCGGCACGGTGATCGAGGCGGGCTCGTATTCGTAGTCCCGGATCATCACCGCCTTCGTGCCCTGGGCGCCGTCGCCAGAAGCAGATGACCGGTCGGCGCCGCCGCCGCTGCCACCGCAGCCAACGAGGGCGGCGGCGATGGCAGCCAGGAGGAAGAGCGCGACGCCGACCGGGGGACGGGTGGATCCCATGCCCTGCCATACGGCGTCGGAATCCCCCCGGATCACTGCGGCCGGGCTTTCCTCGAGGTGGCGGTGCAAATGATCCGGCCGGGTCGGGGCCCGCGTAGGGGAGCGGTAGAAGCGCAAACCAGCGAGGAGACGAAACATGCCTGAGAGCAAAGAACGCGAGAGAGCAGAGGCGCCGGCGCCGAACGCCGTGGCCCGCGCGGTCAAGGACCCGGTCTCGCGCCGCAAGTTCATCGCCCTGACCGGCGGCTCGGCCGCGGCGGCCGCCTTCCTCGCCGCCTGTGGCAGCGATGACAGCACCACCACGTCGACTGCCGCGACCGGCGGTGGCGGCAGCGAAACCGCGCAGTTCGGCAAGGGCGACGTTGGCATCCTCAACTACGCCCTCACGCTCGAGTACCTGGAGACGGCTTTCTACGCCGACGTCGTCAAGAGCGGCCTCTTCAAGGGCGCCGATCTGGCGACGATCAAGAAGTTCGGCATGGAGGAGGCCGAACACGTCGACGCTCTCACCGCCGCGGTGAAGCAGCTCGGCGGCAAGCCGGCGCCGGAACCGAAAACCGAATTCCCACTCGAAAGCGCCAAGTCGGTGCTGGAACTGGCGGGCACGGTCGAGAACCTCGGCGCCGCCGCCTACCTCGGGCAGGCCGGGAACATCCAGAGCCCGGAAGTCCTGGCATCGGCCCTGGCCATCCACAGCGTCGAGGGCCGGCACGCAGCCGCGCTCAACACCCTGCTGGGCACCTCGATCACCCCGGACGGAGCGTTCGCCAAACCGGCGACGGCCAAGGTCGTGCTCAAGTCCGTCGAACCGTTCATCGTCGGCTGAGCCGGCGGAGCGAAAGGAGAAAGCAATGAACCACGCAGAACTTGCACATCCAGAGCTCGCCGACGTCCAGATCGTCGAGGACAGTGGCGACCTCTCCCGCAGCGAGGTAATCCTCAAGGGAGCGCTGGCCGCGGGCGCCGTCTATGGCACCTTCATGGTCGGCCCGTTCGTGCGCAAGGCGTTGGCGATGTCCGAAGGCGGCGACGTCGGCATCCTCAACTTCGCCCTCACCCTGGAGTACCTGGAGTCGAGCTTCTACGACGAAGCGAAGACCCGGGCCAGGGCGAGCGGTGAACTGAAGAGCCTGATCGCGCTGCTGGCCGACGACGAGAAACAGCACGTCGACGCGCTCACGGCGACGATCAAGAAACTGGGCGGCAAGCCCGTGGCGGAGCCGAAGTTCGACTTCACCTACAGCGACACGGCCGGCTTCCTCAAACTGGCGCAGACCTTCGAGGACACGGGGGTCAGCGCCTACAACGGCGCCGGGCCGTCGATCAAGTCCAAAGAAGTGCTGGGCGCGGCCGGCTCGATCGTTCAGGTCGAGGCCAGGCACGCCGCGGCGATCCGCCTCCAGAACAAGGAAGAACCGGCTCCCGAAGCCTTCGACCCCTCGCTCGACGAAGCGCAGGTGCTGAAGGCAGTGGAACCGTTCATCGCCTGAGCCCCAGGCGCTGAAAAGGGATGATGGACCGAGATGACCGTTAGAAGGGAGAAGGCCGAGCGGCTGGCCGATGAGGAGCTGATGCCGCTGATCGGGGAAAAGGACCCCGAGGCCTTCGAGGTCTTCTACGACCGCCACGGCGGCGTTGCCTACTCGCTTGCGTACAGAATCGTCGGCGAGAAGGCAGCGGCCGAAGACGTGACGCAGGAGGCCTTCATCTCGATCTGGCGCAGCGGCGCGCGCTTCGACCGGGCCCGCGGCAGCGTCCGCTCCTGGACGCTGAGTATCGTCCGCAACCGCGCCATCGACGCGCTCCGCAGCCGCGCCGGCAAAGCGCCGAAACTGAGCTTCGACGACGACGCGATCCTCGAGCAGCGCCCGGCCGAGGAGCTGACCGAGGAGGAAGCGATGCGGCACGAGACCGCGGGTGAGATCCGCGGCGCGCTCGGGGAACTGCCGGGCGAGCAGTCGAAGGTGATCGAGTTGGCTTACTTCGGCGGCTTCAGCCAGTCGGAGATCGCGCGGATGTTGGGCGTGCCTCTGGGCACCGTAAAGGGGCGGATGAGACTGGGCCTGGAGAAGATCCGGGGCGAACTGGCGGAGGGACTGGCATGAACGAGACTGACCACGGGCGCTGGAGCGACGATGTCGTCGCCTACATGCTCGGCGCCCTGGAGCCGGGCGAGACGGCGGCGCTGGAGCAGCACGCCGAGGACTGCGAGCGATGCCGTGAGGAGATGCGCTGGCTGGCCCCGGCCGTGCAGGCGCTGCCGGACTCGGTGCAGCGGGTCGAGCCGGCGCCGGAGCTGCGAGCGCGGCTGCTGGCCGAGGTGCGTGCCGATGCCCCCGCGGCTGCCGAGGAGAACGTCGCCAGCCCCGGGCCGCTCGGCCGCGCCGCCGCCTGGCTGCGCAACCTCGGCTCGGGCCCGATGGGGCTGCGCCCCGTGGTCGGCTTCGCCGCCGCGGTGATGGTCGTCCTCGCCGTCGGCGCCTTCGCGATCGGCGGCGGGATCGACGGCTCGGACGAAAGCGGCGGTTCCAGCACGCTGCTCTACGGCAAGGCGCCGGGCGTGACCGCGCGCATGGTCGACGAAGGCGACAGCGGCGAGCTGCACCTGGCGAACGTGAGCCAGCTGCCCGACGACCGCGTCCTCGAGGCCTGGGTCCAGCGCGACGGCGACGTCGAAGCGGTCGAAGCGCTGTTCGTGCCCGACAGCGACGGCAACGCCAGCACCGAACTGCCGGACATGGAGGGCGTCGAAGTGGTGATGGTCACCGCCGAGCCGAAAGGCGGCAGCCAGGCGCCGACCTCCAGCCCGATCGTGACGCTGCCGGTTCCTCAGTAGGACTGGGAGCCGCAGGCGCAACGCCGCCCGCGGGAGCCGCCCCTCGCTACCTGCCGTAGCGATCGGAGGAGAGGACCAACTGCTCCGGGATCGCCGCGCGGGGCGGCGGCGCCGGGTCGGCGCGGACCGAGACGGTCTCGGCGACGCTGCGGCTGACCTCGTGCTTGCCGTCGGCGGAGGCGATTGTGACCCGCTCCTCGTCGGAGATCTCGACCTTGCCCTCGAGGCCGGGATCGAGGCCCGCGGCCTTGAGGTAGTGCAGCAGCTCCTCGGCCTCGTTCTCGAAGCGCAGGACGGTGACGTCGGCGCCGACCTCGACGTCGGCCAGCAGCGAGCCCTGCTCGCGCACGCCCTCGACGATCGGGTGGCCGTGGGGGCAGGTGGTGGCGTCGCCGATCGCGGCGCGCATCCGCTCCTCCAGCACCGGCGACATCGCGTGCTCGATCCGCTCCGCCTCCTCGTGGACCTCGTCCCAGGGGATGCCGAGGACGTCGGTGAGGAAGCGCTCGATCATCCGGTGGCGGCGGACGATGTGGCTGGCGTGCTCCTGCCCCGACTCGGTGAATTCAAGCGATTTGTCGGGCTTGCGGGCGACGTAGCCGTCGTCGACCAGGCGGCCGACCATCTCGTGCACGGTTGGCGGCGAGAGCTGCATCGCGCGGGCGATGTTGGCGCCGGTCATCGGCAGCCCGGCCTCGTCCAGCCAGAACATGATCTCCAGGTACTCCTGCTCAGCGACGGTCGCGGTCTCGGCGGACAAGCGACGCTCCTTTTCGGCTCGTTTTCGGTTCGCGACCGATACTAGTGGCTGCTCAGCGCCGCTCGACCAGGGTCGAGACGATCGCCTCGTAGAAGCCGTCGCCCATGCTTCCCTCGGTGACCGTGGCGTTGTCCCAAGCGGCCAGGGAGGCGCGCAGGCCGGGGTCGCGTTCGGGGCCATTGGCGACGACGAAGAAGCGGCCGACGGCGGCCGCGACCTCGAGGTCCTCGACCGAGTCGCCGACGGCGATGCAGTCGGCAGGGTCATAGCCGCGGGCACGGGCGTGGGCGGCGACGGCGTTGGCCTTGCTGACCATGCGCGGGACCAGGTGGTAGGCGTGGGTGGGGCCGTCGACGGTGGCCATCGGGCGCCCGATCGCGCCGTTGTCGAGCAGCCGCAGGTCGTCGTCGCCATGCTCGCCGAGCAGCGCGTTGGCCTCTTCGACCTCGACCTTGCCGCGGAAGAGGTGGGAGAGGACGCGGTCGTGGTGCCAGGGCGCGTGGTACTCGAGCCGCCCTTCGAAATGCTCGAACAGCCGCTTCGGGATACCCCGGGCCTCGATCTGCTCGTAGATCGTGCCGTCCTCGTTCGGCCCCATCTCGCCGGTCATCAGCGTCGTCTCGCCCTCGATCGCGAAGGCGCAACCGGCCTCATAGATGTATGAGGCCTGGCCCATCAGCCGGGCCGCCTCGTGGACCTGGGGCTCACGGCGGCCGGACATGATCACGACCTCGACCCCGGCCCGCTGGCAGGCCTCGAGCCCGCGCGCCTGAGCCAGCGAGAAGGCGCCCTCGGCGTCGCGGAAGAGCGAGGCGCCCTGGCCGAGCAGGGTGCCGTCGAGGTCGGTGTAGACGCAGCTCAGTCCCATTGGTCCCGGCCGCTACGGTAGCGACGATGAGCTGGCGGCTGACCGACAGGGTCCTCGATCTGGCGCAGCCGCTCGCTGCCGGGATCGTCAACGTCACCGTCGACTCGATGTTCTCGGGGGCCCGCAGCGGCACCCCGGAGCAGGCGGTCGCCGACGGGCGGGCGCTGGCCGCGGCCGGCTTCGACATGCTCGACGTCGGCGCGGTCGCCGCCAAGGCCGGCCCACCCGTCTCCGCCGAGGAGGAGGCCGCGACGCTGGTGCCGGCGATCGAGGGGTTGCTGCGCCGTGTACAGGGTTTTCCACCCCCTGGTGGGGAAAACCCTGGAAGCGGCGACCTGCCGGTGCCGATTTCCGCGGACACCTTCTCGCCCGCGGTGGCGCGGCGCGCCCTGGCCGCCGGCGCCCATGCGGTGAACGACATCTCCGGGGGCTCGGAGGCGATGTTCGAGCTGGTCGCGGAGGCCGGTTGTGGCTACGTGCTGATGCACATCGAGGGGCCGCCGCGGGCCGACCGCCCCTGGCGCGAGTACGGCGACGTCGTCGACCACCTCAGGGCCTGGTTCGAGGGGAGAGTCGAGCTGGCGCGCGAGCTTGGCGTCGACGTGGCCCAGATCGCGATCGACCCTGGGCTCGACTTCGATCTCAGCCCCGCGCAGAACCTGGAGATCCTGCGCAGGCTCGGCGAGCTGCGGACGCTGGGCCTGCCGCTCTACGTCTCGCTCTCGCGCAAGGACTTCATCGGCGCGGTGCTGGCCGGCTCCTGGGACGGCCGGCTGCCGGCGGACGAGCGCGAGTGGGGGACGGTGGCGGCGGTGGCGCTGGCGGTCCGCGAGGGCGCCGACATCCTCCGCATCCACGACCGCAGCTCCCTGCAGGCGATGCGCGTCGCTGGCGCGATTGCCCGGCCGCCGCGGGTCTCGGCTTGATGGCGCGCGCGGGGAGCTTGCTGGGGGAGTTCTGGTCTGTTGCGCTCGATCCCGCCCGCCGGGATGGGCGCGTTGTCGCCGAGAGCCATGAGGCGAAGCGGAAGGCACGGCCGGTCTCACTGCCGGCGGCGCTCGACCCCGGCCTGGCCGAAGCGCTCGAGCGCGCCGGCGTCGAATCCCTCTACACCCATCAGCTCGCCGCCTACGAGGCCGCCGCCCACTCCAACCTGGTAATCACCAGCGGCACCGCCTCCGGCAAGAGCCTCGCCTTCAACCTGCCGGTCCTGAACGGGATCGCCGCCGAGCCGAAGCGCCGTGCCCTCTACCTCTACCCGACCAAGGCGCTGGCCCAGGACCAGGCGCGCAAGCTGGCGCTGCTGCGCCCGCCCGGGCTGCGCGAGGCGATCTACGACGGCGACACCCCGCGCGAGGAGCGGCCGGCGATCCGCCGCCGCAACAACCTCGTCCTCACCAACCCGGACATGCTCCACGTCGGCCTCTTGCCGCACCACAAGAACTGGGGCGACTTCCTCGCCAACCTCGAGTGGGTGGTGGTCGACGAGGCGCACACCTACCGCGGCGTCTTCGGCTCCCACGTCGCCAACGTGCTGCGGCGGCTGCGGCGGGTGGCCCGCGCCTACGGTTCCGAGCCCCGCTTCCTGCTCGCCTCGGCGACGATCGCCAACCCGGTCGAGCTGGCCGAGCGGCTGGTCGGGACGCCCTTCGAGCTGATCGACGACGACGGCGCCCCGCGGGCCGGCCGCGAGATCGCGATGTGGAACCCGCCGTTGCTCGACGAGGCCAGCGGCGCCCGCCGCTCCGCTCTCTCCGAGGCCGCGGACCTGCTGGCCGAGCTGGTCAGCCAGGGGGTGCGGACGATCTGCTTCCTCAAGAGCCGGCGCGGGATCGAGCTGATCCAGCGCTTCGCCCGAGAAAACCTCGAGCGTCGCGGCAAGCCGGAGCTGGCGGCGCGCATCGCCCCCTACCGTGGCGGCTACACGCCGCAGCAGCGGCGCGAGATCGAGGCCCGCCTCAGCGCCGGCGAGCTGCTGGCCGTGGTCGCGACCGACGCGCTCGAGCTGGGGATCGACGTCGGCGAGCTCGATGCCGCGATCTGCGTCACCTTCCCAGGCACCGTCGCCAGCCTGCGCCAGATGTGGGGTCGCGCCGGCCGCCGCCGCCGCGGCCTCGCGGTCTACGTCGCCGGCCAGGACGCGCTCGACCAGTTCTTCTGCCGCCACCCCGAGGAGTTCCTCGAGCGTCCGGTCGAGGCGGCGATCCTCGACCACGCCAACGACCAGATCGCCTCCCGCCACTTGATCGCCGCCGCCTACGAGCTGCCGCTGACCGACGCCGACGAGGACGTCTTCGGCCCGGGCTGGCGCGAGCGTGCGGAGCGGCTGCTGGCGGCGGGGGAGCTGCGCAGCGCCGGCGGCCGGCTGCTGCCCAAGCGCAGCGAGTTCGTCGCCTCGAAGATCGCCCTGCGCTCCGCTTCGGCCGACTCGGTCGCGGTGATCGAGCGCGACTCCGGCGAGATGCTCGGCCTGGTCGAGGCCGAGCGCGCCTTCACCACGGTCCACCCGGGGGCGATCTACCTCCACCTCGGCCGCTCCTACGAGGTCGAGCGGCTCGACGTCGAGGAGCGGCGGGCGATCGTCTCCCGCTTCGACGGCGATTGGTACACGCGGCCGAAAAAGGAGACCGAGATCTACATCGAACGCACCCATGAGCAGCGCGAGACGGCGGGGGTGCAGCTCAACTTCGGCGAGGTCGCGGTCAGCGAGCAGGTGATCGCCTTCCAGCGAGTCTCGATCTCCGAGCAGGAGCCGATCGACATCGTCGCCCTGGAGCTGCCGGAGCAGAACTTCGTCACCCAGGCGCTCTGGTACGTGCTGCCGGAGAAGCTCAGCGCGGCGCTCCCGAGCGACGTCCTGCTCGGCTCCCTGCACGCGACCGAGCACTCGCAGATCGCGGTGCTGCCGCTGATCGCGATGTGCGACCGCTGGGACATCGGCGGCCTCTCGACCAACGTGCATTTTCAGACCGGTCGCTCGACGATCTTCATCTATGACGGCCACCCGGGCGGGGTCGGGATCACCCGGCGCGGCTACGAGCAGTTCGACCGCCTGCTCGGCGACGCCGAGCGGCTGATCGCAGAGTGCCCCTGCGAGTCCGGCTGCCCCTCCTGCGTGCAGAGCCCCAAGTGCGGCAACCTCAACGAACCGCTGCACAAGGCGGGGGCGTTGGAGCTGATGGGCACGATGCGGGCGTCATGACCCAGATCGCGGTGATCGGCGCCGGCGGCTGCGCCCAGGGCTCGGAGACGGCGCGGTTGGCCGAGGAGGTCGGGAGGCTGCTGGCGCAGGCCGGGGCGATCCTCGTCTGCGGCGGCCGCGAGGGCGTGATGGAAGCGGCCTCGCGCGGCGCCGCCGAGGCCGGCGGTGAGGTGATCGGAATCGTCCCTGGCAGCGCCGTCGAGGAGGCGAACCCCTTCTGCAGCCATGTCGTCGCCAGCGGCGTCGGCTACGCGCGCAACCTCGCCGTCGTCGGCTCCGGCGAGGCGGTGATCGCCGTTGGCGGCGAGTGGGGAACGCTCTCGGAGATCGGCCACGCCCGCGCCCTCGGCCGCACCGTGGTGGCGCTGCGCAGCTGGGAGCTGACCGGCCACGAGCGCATGGAAGGCGCCCCCGGCGTCGTTGCCGTCGAGACGCCCGCGGAGGCCGTCGCCGCCACGCTTGCCGCCTGTCCCGACGGCTAGGCCGAGCGCTGCGCGTAGGCGGTGCGCCAGATCCGCAGGACCGGCAGCAGGGTTCGCGGCAGCGTCCCGCCGGCCTGAGCCAGCTGCCTCGCCTCCGTCCGCATCGCCGGCGAGTGGGCGCTGTCCTTGGCGAGGTAGAAGGTGACCATGCAGCTGAAGATGACGGCGTGGCGCGGGCCGTTGGGCAGGGTCATGACCATGGCGGCCGCCCGCTCGATCAGCTCGGAGACGCGGCCGAGCCGGCCGGGCTCGCCGTAGTAGGCGATGTATTGGTGGTTGCCGTTGTCGCGGTCTTCGGCCTGGTCGGCGAAGCTGTCGAGCATGTTCGTCACCAAGCCCAGCAGCGGCCAGTAGGCGTCGTAGGTCGCCGCGACTTCACGCTCGTCGACGCTGGGGCTCGCCGCGAGGGCAAGCAGGGCGAAGATCGTCAGTTGACCGCTCGCCGCCGCGCACAGCTCGAACCAATGCCACTCGCCTTGGTCCGGGTATTCCGCCTTGGCCCAGTTGCGAATGGCTCGTTCGCGCTCGGCCGGGTCGGGCAGGTGGTTGAAGGTGAGCGATTGACGCGCCCTGTCTGCCTCGCGCACCAACAGCGGCTGCACGGCCGCGAACGAGGGCAAAGCTTCGCAATCGCGCCTGCACGCTTCGACCAACGAACTCAGGTAGCCGCCGTCGTTCTGGGTGGGGTGATGGGCGTAGTAGTGGCCGAGCGGCTCGCCGGGCTTGAAGGCGTCGACTGCCGCCAGGTGGAGTTGGCTGCCGTTGGCAGCGGTCGGATGGCGCTCGTGGACGTCGTCGAGGAAGTCGACGATCACCTCGAAGGAGATCAGCGCCCGCAGCAAGGCGCTGCTGCGGTCACGCGGCAGGGTCGAGAACAGCGCCGCCCCGGCCACGTGCCCGCGCTTGCTGTCGAAAGTCCGGAGCGCGTCGCTGCGGATCGACTCGTCTGGGATCTGCGCCGCCAGCCGTGACCACCTGTGCACTTCCTTGTCGATCTGGGGACGCCCCCACGACAGCTCCCGCCCGACCGCGGCTGCCAGCGCCCGGACCTGGCGTCTGGAGAGCGGTAGCGGGTCAGTCACGCCGCTAAGCCGCGCGCTGGGCGTAGGCCGTCCGCCAAAGGCGCAGGACCGGGGCCAACGCCAGGGGAAGCGAGCCGCCGGCGCGCAGCAGCTGCTTGGTCACCGGCTCCATCGCCGGCGTCCGGGCGCTGTCCTTGGACAGGTAGAAGGCGACCATGCAGCCGAGGATCACGGCATGGCGCTGACCGTCGGGGAGGCGGACGAGCGCGTTCGCTGCCGTCTCGATCACTTCGGCCAGGCGCTGCGCCGCGTAGTCGGGCTCGCTGTAGTGGGAGACGTACTGGTGGTTGCCGTTGTCGATGTCTTCGGCCTGGTCGACGAAGCTGTCGAGCATCGTCGCGAGCAGCGGTATGCAGGGCCAGTAGGCGGCGTAGGTCTCGTCGAGTTCCGCCCGGTCGAGGTCCGGCTTGGCCGCCAGCGCAAGCAGGACGAAGAGCCCGAGCTGCCCGCACATCGCCGCCGTCAACTCGAACCAGAGCCATCCCTTCTGGTCCGGGTACTCGCTCTCGGCAAGGCGGCGAAGCGCTGGGTCGCGTTCGCCCGGGTCCGGCAGGTGGCCGAAGCTGAGGCTCGTCCGCGCCCTTTCCGCCTCCAAGGTCAACAGGGGCTGGACGGCTGCAAAGGAGGGAAGGGCTTCGCAGCTGCGACGGCAGGCTTCGACCAGGGCGGGGAGATAGCCCCCGTCGTCCTGCCAAGGATGATCGGCGTAGTAGTTGGCCAAGGGCTGAGGGCCCGGCGTCAAAGCGTCGAGGACAGCCTGGTGAAGCGTCATTCCGTTGGCCGCGGTTGGGTGTCGCTCGTGCGCGTTGTCGAGGAAGTCGGCGGCGACCTGATGCAGGAAGAGAGCGCGGAGAAGATCCTGGCTTCGGTGCCCGGGAATTATCGAGAAGACCATCGCTCCGGCGATGTTCCCGCGCTTCTCGTTGAGCGAGCGCAGGGCGTCCTCGCGAAGTGGCCCGTCGGGGATGCGCTCTGCCAGCTGTGACCACCGCTTTGCCTCCTTGCCCAATTCCGGCAGCGCCCACGACAGCTCGCGGCCAGCGGCAGCGGCGAGGACCGTGATCTGCCTTTTCGAGAGCGGGAGGGGATTCGACGCCGTTTTTCCCATCAGAGATGAGGATATTCGGATACGGGAACGTCCATGTACCTCTTTCTTCCCAGTCGCTCCTGACATGTGCCTAGAGCAGGCGCTGCATAAATGTCGATCGCCAGATGCGCAAAATCGGCGCCAGCGCCCGAGGCAGTGAGCCACCGGCACGCAGCAGCTGCTTCGTCTCCGGCGCCAGGCCGGGTGCGCGGGCGCTCTCCTTGGCGAGATGGAAGCTGACCATGGAGCCGACGATCACGGCGTGGCGGTGGCCGTCGGGAAGGCCCTTGACGGCGAGCGCCGCCATCTCGATCAGCTCAGCCACACGATCGATCCGGCCCGGCTCGCCATAGTGGGAGACGTATTGATGGCCGCCGTTGTCGACGTCTTCGGCCTGGTCGACGAAGCTGTCGAGCATCGTCGTCAACAGCGGCACCAGCGGCCAGTAGGCGTCATAGGTGGCGGCGACCTCTGCCTGCTCGAGGTCTGGCTTCGCGGCAAGGGCAAGCAGGGCAAAGATCGCAAGCTGGCCACTCGCCGCCGCCGCCAACTCGAACCAGTGCCACTCACCCTGTTCGGCGAACTCCTTCTCGGCCCAGCGCTGAAGCTCCCGGTCGCGCGCCGCGGCATCGGGAAGATGGTTGAGGTAGAGCGCCCGGTGCGCCCTGCGGGCCTCGCGAACCAGCAGCGGCTGAACCGAGTCGAAGGAGGGGAGGGCGGCGCACCGCTCGCGGCAGTCCTCGACCAGCCCGGCCAGGTAGCCGGCGTCGTCGGACTCCGGATGCAGGGCGTAGTAGTCGGGAATCGGCCCGCCGGGGATCAGCGCGTCGATCAGGGCCAGGTAGAGCCGCTGGCCGTTGACCGCGGTCGGATGCCGCTCGTGCAGGTCGTCGAGAAAGTCGAAAATCGTCTGGAAGGCGACCAGGGTCTGGAGAAGCTCTCTGCTCCTCTGGTTCGGAAGAGTCGTGAACAGGGCTGCCCCGGCCATGTTCCCCCGCTTGTCGGCGAAGGATCGCAGCGCGTCGGCGCGAATCGAGTCGGCGGGGATCTGAGCGGCGCGCCGCGACCACCGCTCCGCCTCGCGGCCGACTTCCGGCAGCCCCCAGGCGAGCTCCCGAGCTGCCGCTGCCGCCAGGGCGTTGACCTGCTTTGGCGAAAGCGGCAGAGGGTCGTTCGATGCTCTCAGCCCCATCTCGATCAGAGCGTACTCCGATATCGGAACAATTACGTACCATTGTGTTGCTAATCAGGCCAGAGCTGCCTCAGTGCCAGGATCGCGAAGGCGTGGGACCAGGCGAGGGGGGTGGTGGAGCGGGGGATTCCGCTGCGCGCGTCGACCCGCTCGGGGAGCGTTCCGCTTGCGGTGGCGGCGCGGCGTAGGTCGGCGAGCAGCAGGCTCGCCTCTCGCCTCTCGCCCAACGCGGCCAGGGCCCAGGCGGCCCAGGCGGTCGGCGCGGTCCAGGCCTCATTCCCGGCCCAGTCTTCGCTGGGCCCGATCCCAAAGCGCCCGCCGTCCGCCACCAGCCTGAGCAGGGTCCTTCGCACCGCCGCGAACAGCTCCGGCTGGGGATATGGCCGTACCGCCCAGGATGCCGCCGAGTCGAGCCCGCCACGCCCGCCGGCTTCGCGCGCCAGCCCGCTCAGGGACTCGAAGGCGGACAGCCTCGCCCCGGCGACGATCGCGTTGGCGAGGTAGTCGCCGGCCTCGCCCTCCTGGTAATCGGCCCGGCCGCGCCAGGGGAGAGCCTGGCTCCGGGGCGCCAGACCCGAAGCTCGGGCGGCGAGGTCGACCCACCCGGAGGCATCCCCCTGCGCCTCGCGTCCTGCCACCGGGCTGCCATCGCCCTGGAAGCGCGCCGCGCCGCCGAGGTCGAGGCCGAGCAGGAAGCGCGCCACCCGGCGCGCCTCGGGTCGATAGCCGGCGGCCGCGTAAGCCAGCGCGGCGGTTCCCGCGTCCCGGGGCCAGGCATAGGCCCAGCCATCCCTGGCGCCGGCAGCCACGGCGCCGGTGCGCCGCGCGGTCAGCGCTCGCAGGGTCAGCAGCGAGCGTCGGTACATCTGTCGTGCCCATCCCGGCGCTCCGTCTCCCAGCGGCCGTGCCTGGGCCAGCCAGCTGCGGTCGGAGGCGATCGCCGCGCGAACGACGGCGCCAGCCGCGCGTTCATCACAGTGAAGCCTCGACTGCGCCGCGGGGTCGAAGGCCGCGATCGACACCCTGCTTCCTCCCGTCGAGCGAGTCAGGCAGGCGAGCCGGTTGGCGCTCGCGGCATAGACGACGGTCACCTTGCTCGATGCCACCCGTGCTTCGGTGACCAGGACGTTGGTCCCCGAGAGGTACCGCTGTTTGACCCACGAGGCGCGCCAGAGCGGCAGCGCCGGCTCGCTCCCTATATGCACGCGGGGAACGATCCCGGTCTCGGGCGCGACCGTGCCGGCGGCCTGGCGGTCCGCCGGATTGTCGATCAACGCCTGCCCCGCGGGCCCCGGCGCCCGCAGGTCGACGACGTCGCCGTAGGCGTCGATCGCCGCGGTCAGCCCACCGCTGCCCACGACCGCCGTGCCGAGAGACGGAGGCGCCAGCCCGGGCAGTCCCGCTGGGGTGCGGGGATCGTCCGAGGACCCCCCCGAGACCACCGCGAGGGCCAGCGCCGCGGCGGCGAAGAGCGCTAGCGCTGCACGGGTCCAGGCCACGCCTCCATGCAATCAGCCCCGACCCTCCTCCGGCCGCTAGCCTTCTCGTTTCGCGGCCCCGTCCGCGGCCGGGCGAGGTAGCTCAGTTGGTAGAGCACACGACTGAAAATCGTGGTGTCGCGGGTTCGAATCCCGCCCTCGCCATTCGGCGGAATGCTAGGTGGGAAGCGGGTTTTCTCCCCGCTTCCAACCTCTAGATTTGTGTTCGGTATCCGATGATTTTCGGGCTTCGTCGCCCAAACGTTGCCTAATCCCGGTGCTCGCAGGCCGCTTTTGAGGCCCACGGCGCCCGCTCAGTGCCAGCGGTATTGGCTTCCCAAGGCGGTTCTCGCCGCCTGAAGTGCAGTCTCGAACTTTTTGTCCACGAGTAGGGATCATGTTCTCTTCAGTTCGAGCAAATAAGACACCATTAGGTGTATAGTGATGCTATGAGCCGAACCCAGATCTACCTTGGTGAAGACGAGCTGGAGCTCCTCGATCGCGCGTCGCAGGAGACCGGAGCGTCGCGCTCGGAGCTCGTCCGCCGCGCGGTGCGATCAACCTTCGGCCGCCAGGGCAAGGACGAGAGGCTCGGCGGGCTCCGAGCGAGCGCCGGCTCATGGCGGGGCCGCCGCCGCACCGGAGCTGAGTATGTCGACGCCATGCGCGGGGGCGATCTGAACGAGCGCCTGTCCCGCCTCGGCGTCAAGTGAAACTGCTCGACACGAGCGTGGCGATCGACCATCTCCGCGGTTTGCCGGACGCGGTCGAGCTACTCAGCAGCCTGATCGAAGCCGAAGAACTTCTGCTCGCAAGCGAGGTCGTCCGCTTTGAGCTCCTGGCTGGCGTCCGCAAAGGCGAGGTCGAAGCGCTCGAGCAGTTCTTCTCCGCCCTGTCCTGGGTGCCGGTCGGTGAGGAGGTTGCCCGGACCGCTGGTGAGCTCGCCCAACGCCACCGCCGTGCCCACAGCGGCATTGATGTGGCCGATTACCTGATCGCCGCCACCACCATCCTGCTCGAGGCCGACCTGCTCACCACGAACGTGCGCCACTTTCCGATGCTCGCCGGTCTAGCGCCCGCGTACTGAAACCTCGACAGTCACTAACGTCCCTGTGCTGTCGTTTCGCGTTTTCGGCCCAGACGCAGCCCAGGACCGCGGACCGTCACGCGGACCCGTCACCTGACGGTTGGGCGACGAATCCGGATCTCGTCGCCCAAACCCACCCAAACTCCTGTATTTGCGGGTCTGAGCGCCCATCGTGGTGTAGGTCCCAAATGGGTCGCCGGTTCAAATCCGGCCCTCGCCACGCCTGTCTCCCGGCAATGGGCTAGCTGTGAGCCGCCCCCGCACTAAGCGCGCAAGTATCGTCGAGCGCTTCATGCAGGAGATCATCGAGTTCTGGCGGGCGGTGGAGATGTTCAGCCCGCCGGCAATACCACGGGCCCGCCCAGCGCAGCGGGTGTTCGACGTCGCTTCCGGCGAGCCGCTGCCCTGGAATCCCGGGCACCCCGTCCAAGCCACGCGGCTGACCAAGGACCAGGCGTGGAGGCACACCGTCTACGTCGGCCTCTACCCGCGGGAAGCGGTCTTCTCGGCGCTGAAGGACGTCTTTCCTCCCGCCCCCGACAGCTACGAGGAGCGTCCTTCGGGCCAGAGCGCCCTGCTGGGTTTCGCGGTATCGGAGAAAGGCATCCTCCTCGAGGGGTCCGCGGTGCTCTCGGCCTGCGCCTGGGCGACGGCGCGAGCCCTCGATCCGGGACCGTCGGCCGCCGCCTGGCTCGACGGCTTCGCCGACATCGAACGCGGCTTTGCCTCGGGCCTGGAGGAAACGCTTCTCGGCAGGACCGAGGAGCAACGCAAGCCGGTGGTCCTCGACTGGGGCATCCTCACCGAATGCCTGGAGGGCGCGATCGCGGCTTTGGGCGTGGAGGACGTGCTGGCCATCTCCGGGGTCCGGGTCAGCAGCGAAATCGTCGCGCGGCGGAGCGCCGGCACGGTCGAGCACGACTTTCTCAACAGCTTCATCGCCGACGACCTGGCCCGGGTCGCCGCCGCTGCGGGCGCGGGTGAGGTGGGCGCCGCACTTCGTGAGTACCTGCGGCCCACCGCCGAGCTCGACCTCGACGGTCGCGTCGACGTGCGGACCCGCCTCGACGAGGTCCGCCGCGCCACCGAACCCGATCGGCTGCCTCCCGGACGCTGGCCGGCGGACCCGGAGCGGCCGTTGGCCCTGGGCCAGCAGCTCGCCGTCAATGAGGCGATCGCAATGCCCCGCGCTGGCGGCAATCTGTTCGCTGTCAATGGGCCGCCCGGCACCGGCAAGACGACGATGCTGCGCGACCTGGTCGCGGGGTTGGTCACCGAACGGGCCGAGCGGCTGGCGGCGCTGACCGATCCAGCCGATGCATTCCTCGACGACCCCGATCGCTGGGAGACGACTCCCTATCGGCGCGTGATCCATCGGCTGAGGCCCGAGCTGACCGGGTTCGAGCTGGTCCTGGCGTCCAGCAACAACGGGGCGGTCGAGAACGTCACGCTCGAGATCCCGTCGAGCGAGGCTGTTGACGGCCACTGGGGCGAGCTGGCGGAGGGCGTCGACTACTTCCCGGCCCTGGCCGAGCGGGCGATGAGCGCCGGCCGGCCCTCGGGCGGCGCCTGGGCGCTGGTCGCCGCGCGGCTCGGCAACAGCAAGAACCGCAAGGGCTTCGTCAACGCGGTCTGGTGGACCGAACGACGCAAAGAGGGCGACAACCGCCCGCCGCCGCCCCCGGGTCTGCGCGACCTCCTCGACAACTGGGAGGACAACCCTGAGGGACCGTCCTGGGCCGAGGCTGTGGCGGCGTTCGAGCGGGCTCGCGATCGGGCGAGAGCGATCCACGAGGATCGCCTCCAGGTGGCGGCGGCGCTCCACCGGGTTGCCGGGCTTGAGTCAGACCTCGAGGCGGCCCGTGCCGCGGAGCGGGCAGCGGGCGAGCGGGTCCAGGCATCGCTGCCGCGGCGCGAGGAGCTGGCATCTCTGCAGCGCACGCGCGAGGACGAGCGCCGCCGCCGCGTCGAGGCTCGCGAGGAGGAGCTGCGCTGGCGCCCCTCGGTGATCAGGTTCCGCGCCCGGGCCGCCTGGCGCGAGCGCGACGAGGAGCTCGCCGCCGCGATCGCCGCGCTGGACACAACCCTGGATGAGGTCGGCGAGGAGCTGCGGGTGCTGGAGGGTGAGGTGCGGGCGCACACCGAAGCGGGCGCTGTGCTCGCGGCGGCCGAGAAGGAGCACGACGCGGCTCGTCGGGTTCTGGCGCGCTACCGCGAGCGGACCGGTGCCCTGATGCCTGACGAGGGGTGGCGGGGCGATCGCGTGGCGCGTGAGCGGCAGGCGCCGTGGACCGATACCGAGTTGAACGAAGCCCGCACCGAGCTGTTCCTGGCGGCGCTCGACCTCCACAGGGCGTTTCTCGTTCACGCCGCGAAGCCGGTGCGCCAAACTCTCGACGGGGCGATGGACATCCTCTCCGGCAGGGCCCCGGCGGACCTATCACCGGATGCGGCGCGAGCCGCATGGCAGGCGCTCTTCCTGCTCGTCCCGGTTGTCTCGACGACCTTTGCCTCGGTGGGGCGGCTGTTCGGGCGGCTCGGCCGCGAGGCGCTCGGCTGGCTGGCGGTCGACGAGGCCGGCCAAGCCACGCCGCAGAGCGCGGTCGGAGCGCTGTGGCGCTGCCAGCGGGCGGTGATCGTCGGCGACCCCCAGCAGCTGGAGCCCATCACGACGGTCCCGTTCAGGGCCGAGCAGGCGATTCGAGAGCACTACGGCGTCGAGGAGGAGTGGCTGACCGGCCGTACCTCAGTACAGGGCGTCGCCGATCGCCTCAACCGCTTCGGCACGACGCTGCCGGGGGCAGAGCGGCCGCTCTGGGTCGGTGCGCCCCTGACCGTCCACCGCCGCTGCGACGAGCCGATGTTCGGCCTCTCCAACCAGATCGCCTACGACGGGCTGATGATCGAGGCCACCGACCCGGCGCTTGGCCGGGACTTCGCCGCCCGCCACCCGACCCTTCCACAAAGCAAGTGGATCGATGTCAGCTCAGACGCCTCGCAAGGAAACTGGATCCCCACCGAGGGCGAGGAGGTCGACCGGATCCTCGCCCATCTCGGCAAGATCGACTTCGACCTCACGCAGGTGATGGCGATCGGCCCCTTCCGCGACGTCGCCCGCCAGCTTGAGCAACGTCGCTGGCGACACCGCGGGTTGCGCGCGGGGACCATTCACACCGCCCAGGGCAAGGAGGCCGACATCGTGATCCTCGTGCTCGGCTCAGAACCCGCCCGCGAGGGAGCCCGGGCCTGGGCGGCGAGCAAGCCGAACCTGCTGAACGTCGCGGTCAGCCGGGCGCGGAGGCGGCTGTATGTGATCGGCGACCTGGAGACGTGGCGGCGCCAGCTGTACTTCGATTTGCTGGCGGATCGGCTGCCGCATGATCGCCGATGCGCTTGACGGTGGGCACGGGTCTAACAAACTTCGACGCCGATCATCTCCCAGAATGCCGTCTCGGCGATCAGTCTCACGCCGTACTCGCGAGCTTGCTTGGCCTTGCCGGACATCGAGTCGGGATCGGCCATGACGAGGAGGTCGAGCTTCTTGGTGACTCGCGGTAACACCGTCAGCCCGGCGGCGGCTGCTAGGCCGGTTGCCTTCTGTCGGGTCATCAACTCGCCGTCGTGGTGACAGGTAAGGGCACCCGTGAAGCAGACGGTGTGCCCGGCGAGCCCGGTTGCCCGCGCCGCTCCTCCGCCGTTGACCGGTACTGAAGTACGCGGCTGGTCTATCCGCATGTCGAGGTCGGAGACTCCCAGAACCTGACCGACGAGGCAGAGATCCCCGCGCTCCCGGGCGGTGATTTCGCCGTCGCGCCTGGCCACGGAGATGAGGTGATCTAGGTAGTCGCCATGAAGGCGATGAAGTCCTTGCTCGTCGATTCCCAACATCGCCGCCGTGGCGATAAGTTCCTCGCGCTCGACCGAGTTGAGACGACGATCCTCGATCGTCCGCTCAAGCACCTCAAGGTAGGCGGTCTCGTCGGCGCCGTCGCGTCCTGGCGGGAGGCCCGCTCTCTCGATCAGCTCGGTGAGTGCCGAACGCTCCGTCTGCAGCGAGGACGTCGGCTCGCGCGGTTTCCGTTGCGCGCGCGGCCCGTTCGCCGGCCATTCGTCTCGCCGACGCAGGCGTCCTTTAATCAGCGCGTCAGCGCCGCCGTACTGGTCCAGGTAGGAGGCGAGGATCCCGGCCGACGCTTTGGCGTCTGCGAGCGCGGTATGCGAGGGAGCAGCCAGTCCCAGGGAGGCGCAGCAGTCGATGAGCCGCCGCCGAGTGCCACCTATGGCCAGCCGCGAGGCCAGCTCCATCGTCCAGACAATCGGCAGGGGCGCGGCGTCGACTCCGCCGCGCAGTTCGTTCTCGATGAAGGCTCTATCGAAGCGGGCGTTGTGCGCGACCAGGACATGGCCGGCAAGCCGCTCGCAGACATCGCCGAGGACGTCACCGAAGCGGGGGGCGTCGGCGACCTCCCGGGCCCGGATCCCGTGGACGCCGGTCGGACCGAGGTCTCGATCGGGGCAGAGCAGCGTCGACCAACGGTCGAGGATCTCGCCGCGGGCGTCGGTCGTCAGCAGTGCCAGGGCGCCCTGGGGTGTCTCGCTCGCTATAGGGTCATCTGTCTTGAGCGTTCAATGCGGGTTCGCGCATGGAGATGGATAGGTGTCTAATGGCAGCAGAGATAGCGAAGCTGGGCGCTCGAGCTGGTGGCGCTGGCCCCTGCTCACCGTCGCCGCGGTCGCGGTCTTCGGCGTCGGCGTGTTCCTACGCGGCCTCGGGAGTGAGGACGGTGGCTCCAGCGTTTTGCAGGAGGTCAGCATCCGCGTGCACGCCAGGCTCGCCGACCATCCCCGTGACGCGGCCAGGGCGGCGCTGGCGATGGAGCGCGCCGATCCGTCGCTGGAGACCGAGATGGCGATGTTCGACGTCGCGGTGGACGGCGGCGGTCGCGAACGGACGGTGGACACCGGCAGCCCAAAGGCGACGGCCGCCGCGGTCCTGGAACGGACTCTGGTCACCGCCGGCAGCGATGGGGCGGTGCAGGTCTGGGACCGCGTCGACGGGACGCTGCTCGGGACTGCTCGCGCGCCCGTCCCCTTGGCGGCGATTGCCGCCAGCAACACCTCATCCCCGTTTCTGGCTGCGGTCGACGAGAAGGGGGCGGTCGCTCTGGTCGACACCTCCGACACGTCGCGGCCGCGGGTCCTGGCCCTTGGGCCGGCTCTCGCTGCTGGTCGTCCGCTTGCGGTCAGCTTCTCCACCGAGCCGGTGGAAGTGGTCGCCGTCGGCTCTGGCGGAGAGGTCCTCCGCGTCGACGCGGTGACCGGCAAGGTGCGCTCGCGGTCGTCCCTGATGTCGCTTCGCGGGTCTCTGCCCTGGCCGCCCGCCGCCGCCCGACTCCGGCTCGCCACCGCCCGCTTCGTGCCCGAATCGTTCGAAGACGACGAAGGCCTGCTGGTGGCGACCGCCGACGGGGCCGTCGCCGACCTCGACCTCGGCCGGGACCAGGGGAAAACGCTACTCGAACCGGGGATCACCAAGGGCCGGATCCTCAGCGTCGACCGCGTTCCCTATCAGGAACCGTCGATGCTCATCGGCACCAGCGAGGGGATGATCGAACCGAACGAAAGCGGCTATGGCTCCCCCTTCCGGAGTCTTCCCGGCCCTCCCGTCACCGCCGTTGCGATCGGGGCCGAAGAAGGGAGCTACTGGAGCGGCGGCGCCGAAGGCCTCACCGGTTCCGACCGGAGGCGGCCCGCCGGGCCGCCCGTGCTCGAGTTCGACGCCGGTTACCACGGGATCGCGGCGATCCACCCCGGCGGCCTGGTCAGCGTCCTCGGCCCGCCCGGCACGGGCCTCTCGCTGGAAGAAGCCTCGGAAAGCACCGTGGCTGCCTTCGACCCCGACGGCCACCTGCTCCTCGCCGAAGGCTATGACCCCAGCCACATCGAAGAGATCCAGGCCGTGCGCCCCCAGCCCCGGCTCCCGGGCGGCGCTTATCAGGAGGAAGACGTGGTCCGGGTCTACCGGCCGGACCCCGACTGGTGGCCGCAACCCGAAAATGAAGAAGAAGATGACGCGCTCTATCTCAACGACGTCGCTGCCGACGACGAATACGTCGTCGCCGGCGGCCAGGGGCCGGACGGAGAAGCGGCGGTGATGGTCTGGGACGCCGAGAGCGGCAAACCGCTCCATCACCTCGGCCTGGGGACCGGCGGCGTCTCCACCCCACTGCCCAGCATCGTCAGCGAGGTGATGCTGCTGCCGTCACGGCATGAGATCGCCGCCTACTCCACTGCCCAAGAGCTGCTCGCGCTCTGGTCAACCGACACCTGGGAGCTTGAGGACTCGGTCCCGGTTGGCGCCGCCGCCGACGTCGTCCTCTCCCCCGACGAATCGACGATCCTCGCGGTCGGGATCGATCCGGATGGCGAAGGCTACGTCGAACCCAACGACCCGATCGAGCTGACCTTCGTTGACGTCGGCGCCGCCGAGGTGGACCACACGGTGCGGGTGAAAGGGGTCGTTGAGGCCGCCTTCTCCCCCGACGGCGCGAGGCTGGCGCTGGCCGATGCGAGTGACACCCTCCGCTTCCGCACTGCCGACGGCCGGCAACCGCTGGGCCCGGTGGCGGAGCTCGACGGCGAGACCCAGGCGCTGGCCTGGCGGCCCGACGCCAAGCTCGTGGCGGTCTCGCTTGAGGAGGGGGGCGTCGTCCTGGTCGATCCCGACAGCGGCCAGGCGAGCAGGCCGCTGCCCACCGAGCCCTACTCGTCGGTTCTGCGACTCGCTTGGAACCCCGACGGGACCCGGCTTGCCGCCCTGACGGCGGAACCCGACGAAACGGACGGCGAAGGATACGACCCCGACTCGACCGCGATCTGGACCCTGGGCAGGGAGGACCTGGAACGCCGCCTGTGCGAGCTCGCCGCCTGCCGCCCGGTCGAGAACCGCTCTCCGGGCCTTCGGGAGGAAAGCTCCCGGCTTAACTCGGTCGATCTCGTCTACCAGCAGGAGGACGACCTGGTGGCGGCGGACCTCGACGGTCACACCGCCCATCTCGCCTACCTCGGCGAATACGCGTCTCCGTCCCCGGCCTACGGCTGGTCGCGTCAGGGGTTCGCCTGGTCTACGGCAGGCCAAATCGGCTTCGTGCCGGCCGACGGGTCGGCGCCGCTCTCCTGGCCCTGCCCCTGCTCCGGAGTCGCCTGGGACGGCGGCGAGATTGTCTCGCTGACCGTCGACGGCGGTGCCCTGATCCGCATCGATCCGCACGGCCGCTCGGTGCGACGGGAACCGGTGCGGGGCGTGCCCGACTACGTCCCCAGCCTGGTCGGCGTCGTTGTCGGTCAGCCGGTCGTCTCTGCCTACAAGAGCGAGCCCAGCCGCGCCACGCCCAGTGCCCTGTTCGAACTGCGGGGTGGCACCGCCCGGCAGCTGGTCGGCAGCACCAAGGGCAGCGTCGTCCAGCACTGGCCCAGCGAGTCCCCTGACACGCTCGCCTTCGTCTCCAGCACTGCTGGCTTCTGCTACTCGGTCGCCAATGTCGGCGTCATCTCCAGGCGGCCCGGCGGCGAGCTCGGGGTCAGCCTCACGAACTCGCCGCTGGGAGAGGACGAATACGACACGGTCCGCTCGGTACAGGTAGCCGCCGATGGCTCGGTCAGCGCCACGATCGCGCCGCTCGGCTGCGACGCCGAGGATCCGGACGAAGATGAAGAACCGCCCGGGGAGCGCTACTTGTTGCGGGACGGCCGCTGGCGGCCGACCGGCGAAGAAGGGGCCGACGTGCAGACCACGCGGGAGGGCACCGCGGTCTTGGAGCCGCACGGGGAACGCCTGTCCGGCGACCTTGCCCTCCTCGCGGGCGACGAGCGGCTCGAGCTGGCGCCGGAAATCGAAGGGCTGGTGGCGCGTCCGTGAAGCGGAGGTGGCCCTGGAGCCGTCGCTCGCCGGCGAAGACCGAATTCGGCGGCTCAGCCGGTGGCAGCCGAAAGGGCCTCGGCCTCGGCCGCCGCGTCGAAGTGACCGCCGCCTTTTTGGGGATTCTCGTCGCCGGGGTTGTCCTCGCGCCGGTGGTCGAGGGCGTGTTCGACCACGGCTTCGAGGCGCGGCTCGAAGTCGCCGAAGCTACGGTCTCGAACCTGCCGGCGTCCTACTCCAGTGGCCGCCCCGGCGAGATCCGGCAGGACCCCGAAACTGAGCCGACGGTGGCGGCGACCGTCCGCAACCGCGGCACTGACACGGCCTGGATCGAGGAAGCACGGATCGAGGTGGTCGCCGCCGCCCGGATCGAGACCTGCGTCAGCCAGGGTGGCGGCGACGTCCCCAGTAGCAAGCGTTACCGAATCGCCCTGCCCGCCTTCCCCGGCAGCAAGCGCCAGGTCATCCACCACGACCTACACGTCGAAGTTCAGCCCGGGCACGGGGTGCGGCCGGTGTTGAGCTTCCAGCAGGACTCTCCCGCCAGTACCAACCTCTACGCGATCCGTGTTCAGCTGGTCGCCGATCCGGGCGGGCGGTTGATCGACATCGGCCGGTTCGTTATCGGGGTCCCCGAGCCGGTCAGTCGCTCTGGCCAGGTACTTCCCGAGAACGACGAGGTCCTGCTGGGAGCTGCGTCATCGCCCCATAGCCCGTACCAGACCTGGTGCTTCCGCCACAACCTGGAAGCGATGCGAAAGGTGATTGCCGAGCCGGGGCGGCGCTCGGACTACGTGGCGGCGCTGTCACGAGTGCAGGTCGCCCCGGCCTGGGATTCCTACGCTGACAGGCGGCCGATCCGGGAGATGGTCGAAGATCTCCTCGGCGGCGACTACCCGGAAGCGCCGATGCTGGCGATCGAGGCGGCCTCGCATACCGGCGATCCGGCCTACGAAGAAGCGATCCACGAGCGTGCCGTCTCGCGGCTGCTGCGGCAGGCCGAAAGGGAGCTGGAAGGAAAGTATGGCTCGGGCCTGCTGGCCGTCGAGGCCGCCGAGCGGGTGCTCTCGCTGGGCCCATCGTCTGTCGCCAGTCGCCTGCTCTCGCGCGCCAAGGCCCGCGAACGGGCTGAAGACGAGCGGTTCCGCGAAGAAGCCGAAGCCGAAGAACTCGAATCCGGCTAGCTAGGGCCTGGCTTCCGCTGCGGCTCAGCCGATCGAGACCTCGTACGCTTCTTCGGCGCTGAGGAACGGCGCCAGGGTGACGTAGACCAGGGTTGGGACCAGGTCGGGAAGCACCTCCGGCCCCTTCTTGTTGACGTTGTCGTAGAGCAACGAGTAGAGCGCGCCGCCGACGGCCTCGGCGGCGATCGCGGGGGTGTCCGGTTTCATCTCGTAGCCGGGGCCGAGCAGGCCCTCCATCCCTTCGGTCACGACCTCGCGCTGGTCCAGCGCGCGTTTGCCGGCGGCGTACATCTCGACCCCACCGAGCCGCGCGTACTCCGGCTCTTCGGCGCCGAAGTGAAACATCGCTTCGATCGTGTCGTGGACGGCGTGCTGCCAGTCGGGGGCGCGGCGGAAGGCCGGCAGGGCGGCGGCGAGCATGTGGGCGGAGCCGCTGTCGAGCGCGGCGACGATCGCGTCCTCCTTGTTGGCGAAGTGCTCATAGAAGGTGCGCTGGGAGGTCGAGGCGCGCTCGACGATCTCGGCCACGGTCGTGTCCGGGTAGCCCTTGTCGGCGACCACGGCGGCAAGCGCTCGCAGCAGCCGCTCGGGGGTGTTGGCCTGCGCCTGGCGCTCGGCGAACGGCACCGCTTTCACCGTACGCCGGCGCGTCGCCTTCAGCGGCCCGGGTGGCACGGGGTAGGAGAAGAGCCACTCCCAGATCTGCGGCACCAGGTCCAGCAGCTCCTTCTCCTCGCCGCGGTAGAGGCGCTTGTGAATCACCTTCTGGATGCCGCCGACCAGGGCGCGCACCAACTCGATCGGCATCCCCTCGCGCTCGGGCACCTGCTCGAGCAGGTGCGAGGCCAGCTCGGTCACCGCGTCCATCGTGCGGTCGACCAGGACCGCGCCCTCGGGACCGGCGGCATAGATCTCGACGATGCACATCTTCGAGGCGGCCGGCTGGGCGACGATCAGCTCGATCACCGATTCGAACGCCTGCTTGGCGCGGTCGACGCCGGCGGCGACGCTCTCGTCCTCGGCGATGCTCTTGAGCGTCGGCGCGACCATCGCTTCGACTGCCGCCAGAAAGCAGCCCTGCTTGTCGTCGAAGTGACGGTAGAAGGCGCTGCGCGAGACGCCCGAGAGCTTGACCAGGTCGGCCACCGTGGTCGCCTCGTAGCCCTTCTCGGCGACCGTCGCCACCATCGCCCCGAAGAGGCGCTCGCGCTGGTTGCGCTCGGCCTCGTCGCGCGGGGTTCCGCGCCCCGGCCGGAGCTTCTTGTCCCGCAACTGACCGGCATCCCCCCACGGAGTTCGCGCCATCGCGGGCGGACCATACCCCGATGCCTCGACGCCGCTCATCGCGACCATCTAAAAAGTCTTAAGTGGTACGCAGGCGACTTACGAATAGGCAATTTAGCTCCTCTTTCTCCCTGCGCAAAACCGCATTGTAGAGCAGGTTTCAAGCGCCTCGCTAGAGTATCCCAATTGGCGGTCCTCAACTGTTTCTTGACAAGTTGGTCCGCTTGTGTTCTTATTTGCGTCGTCTTCTGAGTGCGCTTCCTTTGGGAAGCAAGGGTGTTCAGAAGGCGGGAGAGAAAAAAAACAACGGCCGAGCCTCGGTCAGGGGATCCGTCAAAGCGGATCGGGAGCGAGGCCTCTGCCACGGGACAAGGAGAGCTATACGTGAGACGCCACGCGAAGGCATCGTCCGCGGGATCGATCGAAGGCAACGGCGGCAGCCGCGGCCTCATCCGCCGTGCTTTCGCCACCCGTGGTGCCTCCAGTGGCTTCAAAGGGAGTAGTGCGCCCTCAGGCGGCCGCGTTGGCCGCCTCCTCGCCCTCCTCGCCCTCGCGGTTTGCGGGCTAGCCCTCACCGCCGGCCCGGCCAGCGCGACCCCCGGCACTCCGACGATGGGCACCGTCTCCGAAGTCCTCGGCGCCTCCGCCAAAGTCAAAGGCACGGTCAACCCGGGCGACGAAGGGACCTACTGGTCGTTCGAATACTCCACCGATGGGGTCGCCTGGAGCGGCTTCGGTTACATGGGGTACATCGAAGGAGCCGACCCCGAACTCAAAGAAAAAACGCAGAACGTCGAAGCCACCATCGGCGGCCTCAAAGCCAGCACCAAATACTTCGTTCGCCTCACGACCCTGAACGTCGCGCAAGACAAATTCGTCTTCTCGCCTGCCTCCGCTCCTTACCCCGAATTCACCACGCTCGCGGTCGCCGCGCCGTCGATCGAAAGCGTCGACAACGCTTCCTCAATCGAATACACCACCGCGAAACTCTCCGGCAAAGTCAAACGCCCAGCTGGCGCGACGGGCCCCGAGGCCGGCGTCGATGTGAACTGCGTCTTCGAATACGTCAGCGACGCGCAGTTCAAAGCGACGGGATTCGAACAACTGGCGGGCGCGGTCGGCTGCGGGCCCGTAAACCCGTTGACGGTCGAAGGCACGAACGAAGTCAATGGCGAAATCGGCGGCCTGCAGCCCAACACCACCTACCACTTCCGCCTCACTGCCTCGAACGCCGGCGGCAGCCAAACCCAGGAAGCCCCCAGCTTCATCACCAAAGCGGTGACGCCGCCGACGGTATCCGGGATCGAAACCGCCGAACTCGGCAATATCAGCGTCCTGGCGAAAGGCAACGTGTCCCGGGTCGGGAATGCCGATCCAGCCTTCAACACCTACTGCGGATTCGAATACATCACCGACGCGAAGTTCCAGAAAGTCGGCGAGAAACAGAAACTCGTAGTCAAAGCGAGCGGCGGCACCTTCACCCTCACTTTCGAAGGGAAAACGACCGCACCGCTTGCGTATAACTCAGCTCCGGGCGCGGTCCAGGTAGCTCTCGAAGGGCTTTCCACCGTCGGCGCCGGCAACATCATCGTCACCGGCGGCCCCGGCAGCGCCACCGGCTCGCAGCCGTACACGATCAGCTTCGTTGGCGCGCTGGGCGCGCTCAACGTTGGTGACATCGGCACCGACGGAAGCGCGCTGACCAGCCAACCCGGACAGGGTGTGCCCAGAATGGCGGTCGAAACCCTCGTTCAAGGCCATGCCGAAGGCTTCGAAGGCGGCGAATTCCGCGACTGTACCCCCAACGGATTCGAAGTAGGCGGTTCGTTCCCGGTCTCGGCAAAACTCCCCGACCTCAGGGCCAACACGGTCTACCACCTGCGCCTGCGCGCCAGCAACCAGGGCGGCGAAGACACCGAAGACACCACCTTCAAAACCACCGCCGTGATCCAGGCACAGTCGCTCACCCCGTCGGTCGAAGCGCAATCTGCGAGCCTGAACGGCCGGATCAACCCGTTCAACGCGCCGGTTACCTATCAGTTCGAATGGGGCCTGGTGGAAGGCGAAGGTGACGAAACCTACGAGAAAGCGATCCCGCTTTCCCCCCAGCCGCTCGGCGTCGAAGTCCAGACCTTCAAAGTGGTGTCCGCCGCGCTTTCCGGCCTGCTGCCGAACACGGCGTATCACTACCGCCTGAAAGCGACGAACACGCAGAGCAGCCAGGTCGCCCTAGGCGCCGACCGCACCTTCACCACCGGCTCCGTGCGCCCGACCCCTCCGGGCGAAAACTGCTCGAACGCCTCCTCACGGTTTGGCCCGTCGGCTAGCCTGCCGGACTGCCGCGCCTGGGAATTCATCTCACCCGGCCTCAACGGAGCCGGCTTCTTCAACTGGCCCTCCCCGACCGGCGGTGCATCGGCCGACGGGAAAACGGCTGTCTTCCAGACCAAAGACGCGCCGCTAAGCGCCGAAGGTGGCTCGGCGCAGAACATGATTCTGGCGAGGCGCGGCCCGAACGGCTGGCACCTGATCGCCGGCGCCTCTCCGATCCCCTCGCCCGTGGCCGGCTTCCTCGTGGTCTACGGCGCCCCGTTTGCTGAAGACCTCGAACACTGGTTCTCGTTCAGCTCGGTCCCCCCGACCCCTGAAAACGAATTGGACTCGCCCGAACTGGACGGCCACAACGGCTACCTCTACCTGCATGAACCGAACGGAAAATGGGTGACGATCGGAAAACACCCGAATCCGGGCATGTACTGGCCCACCGCCCAGTCCTCCGATGCCTCCCACGTCATCATCAGGACGATCAGCCCGCAGTTGCCAGGCGACCCAGAAAGCACCCTGTACGACTGGACCAAAACCAGCCTTAAACGCCTCGCTGTCCTGCCCGGATCGGGGGAAGAACTCTTGAACCCAGCGGTCATAGCCGGCAGCCTGGGGGCCCTCGGCGGACTGTCGTCCGACGGCGAGGCCGTTCTCTTCAATTCCCCGGACGCAAGCGGCCTGCCTGGTACCGAGCCGCATCTGTATCTCCGACTCCACGGCGAAGAAACCATCGAAGTCAATAAAACCCAGCGCACCCCTGCTGAAGCCCTGCCTGAGGTATTCGTTCGCAGCGAGGGGATTTCGCAGGATGGCTCGACTGTGTTCTTCACCTCCAGTTCGGAGCTGACCAACGATGCGAACACCGGCACCGTCGGCCCGCAACCGGGCCGGACCTCTGGCGATCTCTACAGCTACGACGTGGCGACCGGAAAACTCACCGATCTCACGGTTGACAACAAAGCGATCGACGCCGCCACCGGCGCCGATGTCGTCGGGACCACCGGCGCCAGCCTGAATGCCTCCTACATCTACCTCGTCGCCAAGGGCCAGCTCGCCCCGGGAGGCGTGTCGGGCCAAGCCAACGTCTACGTCTTGCACAATGGCAAATTCGACTTTGTGGCGCCTGCGGACGGCATGGGCGACCTCTATGCGACGCCGGACGGGCGCCATGCCGCGTTCACCTCTGTCGAAAACCTGACGGGCTACAACAACCCGAAAGGCTTCGCCATGGCCTATGAGTACACCTACGGAGGCGGGATCGAGTGCGGCTCCTGCCGTCCCGACGGCGAACCCCCGACTGCCAACGCAGAATTCGCCTACGGCTTCGGGGCCATGGCCGGCACCCGTGAAGGCAACCGCTACATAACCGACGACGGCAGCCGGATGTTCTTCCAAAGCTCCGACCAGATCGTGCCGGAGGCCAAAAACGGGCTTTCGAACATTTACGAGTACACCAACGGGAAGGCCTACATGCTGACCCCTGGCGACTCGCCGGCGCCGATCCGGCTGCTCGATGTCAGCGCTTCTGGCGACGATGTCTTCGTCGCGACGATGGAAGAGCTGACGCCGGGTGAAGGCGAAGGGGAATCCTCCAGCGTCTATGACGCTCGCGTCGGCGGCACTCGCCCTGCGCCGCAGCCGACGCCATGCACCGGCGAAAACTGCCGCGGCGCCCGCACCAGCGCGCCGCAGTCCTCGACCCCCGCGACCGTGGGCTTCGAGGCACCGGGCAAGGTGATCGCGCCGAAGTCGGTAAATGTCAAGTCCTCGAAGCTGCAACTGAGGATCTCGGTGCCGGGCGCCGGCAAAGTCAGCTTCTCGGGCTCCGGCCTGAAGCCCGGCAGCGCCACGGCCAAAAAGGCAGGGATGGTGGCGGTCATGCTCACCCTCAAGCCGGGGGCGAAGAAGGCCCTGGCCAGGAAGGGCGTGTTCAAGACCACGGTCAACCTCAGCTTCACGCCCACTGCGGGCGACGTCTCGAGGGCGTCGATCTCGGTGAAGTTCGAAACCGGCAAGAAGAAGAAGGGCGGGAAGTGATGACGTTCGGCAACCGTTCCGAGAGATCGCAGAAAGGCATCAACATGGAGGAGAGCGCGTCGATGAACTCGGAAATGGCTCGTGCGCGGTCGGGCCGCGCCACCAGGTTGCTGGTTGTCGTCGTGGCAGCTTTGTCCGGGCTGCTCCTGCTGTCGGCCGGCGCCCAGGCTGCGGTCACCACCGACCTCAAAGTGGAAAGTCTCGACTCGGGCCCGCGTAACTCGAACGCCACCCCGGCCACTGTGGCCGGGGGGCATCCCTGGAGCTACCGGACCAACTTCCTTCTCAATAAAATCCTCGGAGACACGGTCCCTGCAGAGGGCCCTCGCGACATCGTCTCCGAATTGCCGCCGGGAGTCATCGGCAACGCGCTGAAAATCCCGAAGTGCCGCCAGGAAGACATGAACCAGTTCGGCAACTGCCCGCGGGCCAGCCAGGTCGGCACGTCCCTGCTCCACCTCTGGCTTAACTACGACGCTGCTTTCCAGGCCCCTATCTACAACCTGTATCCGCCGCCCGGAATGCCGGCACAGTTCGGCGTCGTCGTCTTCTCGACGATCACGCATATCGACTTCAGCGTGAGGAGTGACAGCGACTACGGGGTTAACGCGACGATCCACAGCCTCAACCCGGGCGCTCCGCTCAGTGCTACCGACCTTCAGATCTGGGGGATCCCGGGCGATCCCTCACACGACGCGGAACGCCTAGAAAGCATTCCGGAAGCAACCGAAAAACAGAAATACGAATCCGACTACGGCGAACCGTTCCCGCGTCCGCCGCTGCCGCGCACGCCGCTGCTCACCGACCCCACCTCCTGCGGCGACACGCTGACCACCGCGCTGACGATCTACAGCTGGCAGCGGCCCCAGCGGGGTGCCAGAGGCACGTCCACCGGCCCGGGTCTGTCCGGCTGTGATCAGATCGACTTCAGCCCGACCATCCAGGCGAAGCCGACGACCAACATCGCCGATGCGCCGGCCGGTCTGGAATTCCACCTGCACCTGCCGCAGAACGAAGACCCCGACGGCCTCGGCGAGGCGACGCTGAAGGAGGCCAAGGTCACGCTGCCAGCCGGCGTCACCGTCAACCCGTCCTCCGCCAACGGCCTGGGTGCCTGCAGCCCGTCGCAGATCGGGATGACGACCCCTGTTGGCCAGGCCGATGCGCACTTCTCGCTGGCGCCGGCCACCTGCCCGCCCAACTCCAAGATCGGAAACGTGAGGATCGACACGCCGCTGATCGATCACCCGCTGCAGGGCGACGTCTATCTGGCGACGCAGGGGCAGAACCCGTTTGGCTCGCTGCTGGCGGTTTACATCGCCGCCGAAGACGAAAAGAGCGGCATCGGCCTGAAGCTGCCGGGCAAGATCGAAGGCAACCCGGTCACGGGACAGTTGACGACGACCTTTGCCAACAACCCGCAGCTGCCTTTCGAAGACCTACAGCTCAACTTCTTCGAAGGCTCGGGCGCACCCCTGAAGACCGCGATGCGCTGCGGCACCTTCACCACCGCGACCCAGATGACTCCCTGGACCAGTCCGGAAGGAGCCGATGCGACGCCGGGCGATTCCTTCCAGATCAACCGTGGAGCGGGCGGCGGCAGCTGCGTCGGCTCGGAAGCGGACGCTCCCAAGCAGATGACCTTCCTGGCCGGTACCCAGGATCCGACGGCGGGCGCCTACAGTCCGTTCGCGCTGAAGCTGAGCCGGCAGGACGGAACCCAGCAGCTGACCGGGATCGACACGACCCTGCCGAAGGGCCTGATCGCCAAGCTCGCGGGCGTGCCCTACTGCTCGAACGCCGACCTCGCGAAGGCGGCCGCCAAGACGGGCCGCCAGGAGCTGGCCAGCTCGAGCTGCCCAGCGGCTTCGAAGGTCGGCAGCGTCAACGTCGGCGCCGGCGCCGGCCCGACCCCGTTCTACACGGAAGGCAGCGCCTACCTGGCGGGCCCCTACAAGGGCGCCCCGCTGAGCCTCGCCGTCGTCACGCCCGCTGTCGCCGGGCCGTTCGACCTCGGCGACGTCGTGGTCAGGAACGCGCTGTATGTCGACCCTGAAACCACGGAGGTCCGAGCGGTCTCCGATCCGCTTCCCTCGATCCTGCAGGGCATCCCGCTCGATCTGCGCGCGATCACCGTCAATCTCGATCGCAGTAAGTTCACCCGCAATCCGACGAACTGCAACCCACTAGCGGTTACCGGCAGCGCCACCACCCTGCCCGGTCAGAGCGTGGCGCTGAGCAACCATTTCCAGGTTGGAGACTGTGGTCTGCTCGCTTTCAAGCCGAAATTGGCGCTTAGCCTCAAGGGCGGAACCAAACGGAGCGACCACCCGGCGCTGAAAGCGGTCCTCACCGCTCGTGATGGCGAAGCGAACATCGCCGGCGCTGCGGTCACGCTGCCGCGCTCGGAGTTCCTCGATCAGAGCCACATCAAAACGATCTGCACCAGGGTGCAGTTCGCAGCCAACAACTGTCCCGCGCGCGCCGTGTACGGCAAGGCGCGGGCCTTCACGCCGCTGCTCGACAAACCGCTCGAAGGCCCCGTTTACCTGAGGAGCTCCAGTCACGAACTGCCTGATCTCGTGGCCGACCTCAAGGGCCAGCTCCACGTCGTCCTAGTGGGCCGAATCGACTCGGTCAACAGGGGGATCCGCAACACCTTCGAAATGGTGCCGGACGCCCCTGTCTCGAAATTCGTGCTCGAAATGCAGGGCGGTAAGAAGGGCCTGCTGGTCAACAACCGCGACCTCTGCAAGACGACGAACCCGGCGACCGTGCTGTTCGACGGCCAGAACGGCAAGACGTTCGACTCGAGGCCGCTGTTGTCCAACAGTTGCAAGAAGGCAGGCGGCAAGAGCAAAGGCAGCAAGCGCCGCGTGCGCTAGGGGCGAAGTTGAAGCGCAACACCCTAATAACGGCCGTCACCCTGGCGGTCATGGCTTGGGCTGCGCCCTCGGCCCAGGCCCTCGCGCCGGCGGTCGAAGGCACCTGGCCGAGCGCCGTCTCGAGCTCGGGCGCGACCCTGCGCGCGGAAGTCAATCCGGGCGGCCTCACGTCTAGTTACCGCTTTGAATACACGACCGAAGCGGACTACCTGGCGAAAGGCTTCGCGGCGTCGATCAAATCGCCGCCGAGCGGCGAAATCGGCGTCTCCGCAGGTGTAACCACGGTTGAAGTGAACCGCGCGATCGGGGGCCTGCAGCCGGGCACGTCCTATCGCTTTCGGATCGTGGTGACCAACGGCAGCGGCTCGACGCCGGGCCCGACGCGGATCCTGGCGACGGGACAGCCGAGCCAGCCGCTCGTCCTCGCCGACGGCCGTGGTTGGGAGATGGTCTCGCCGATCGATAAGAACGGCGGAGAGATCCAGGGTTTCCGCGGGGTCTTCGGTGGCGGGGTGCTGCAGGCAGCTGCCGGGGGCGGCGCGATCACCTACACCTCCTCCTACTCCTTTGCGAATGCGCAGGGTTCGCCGGGGGCGAGCCAGTACATCTCGCGGCTAGCTCCCTTGTCATGGAACACGGAAAACATCACGCCGCCGTCGCTCTCCGGCACTTATCCGGAATCGCCCACGAGCGGGGTTCCCTACCAGCTCTTCTCCCCTGACCTCGCCGATGCCCTGCTCAACAACGGCCGCCGTTGTCGGACCAGCGTTTCGAGCCAGTGCCCAGTTGAAAACGCCCCGCTTGCCGAGTCTGCCGCGCCGGCCGGCTACCGCAACTACTACCGGCGCCATAACCCAACCGGGTCTTTTCAAGCACTGTTGACGAGCGCCGACCTGGCGACCCTCGCCCTGGGCCCCGAGGATTTCGAACTCGCCTACGCCGGCGCTACTCCCAACCTCCAGCACGTGGTCCTCTCGACCTGCGCCGCCCTCACTGGCGAGGCGACGGAAGTGCCGGGGACCGAAGGCGAATGCGACCCCAGCAAACAGAACCTCTACGAAAAGACGGGCTCGGCGCCGCCGCGTCTGATCAACCTCAAAGTTGCCGCCAGCACCGGCACCCCTGGTGCCGCCCTGGCCTCACAGAGCCGAGCGATCTCCGACGATGGCTCCAGGGTCTACTGGACCCTCGGGCCGGAACTGTTCGTGCGCGATGGCAACGCCACGCTTGCTCTCTCCGGTGGGCTTCCCGCCGGCCACCCCGAATTCCAGACCGCCTCGAGCAACGGCTCCGTAGCCTTCTTCACCGAAGAAGGCCACCTCTTCCGTTATGAACTCGGCGGCGCGGCCACCGACCTGACGCCGGCCGGCGGCGTTCTCGGCGTCCTCGGGGCCTCCGATAAAGGCGACTACGTCTACTACACGAGCAGCGCCGGCCTCTTCCTCTGGCACTCCGGTGTGACCACGGCCCAGATCGCGCCCCAGGTGGCGCCGGGCAACTATGAACCCTCGACCGGTACCGGCACCGCTCGCGTCAGCGCCGACGGCCGGCATCTCGCCTTCGTGTCCGCGGCGACTGGGCTTGCGGACTACGACAATCGCAACCTCAAAACCGGCACCGCCGAAGCCGAGGTCTACCTCTACACGGCGCCCCCCGGCGCCGGCGCCGGGGGGCTCGCCTGCGCTTCCTGTCGGCCGAACGGCGAACGCCCCCTGGCCGCCGCCAGCCTGACCGGCGCCAGCTTCAACGGCACCGGCTTCAATCTCGCCCACTCCTACAAGCCGCGAGCGCTCTCAGATGCGGCGAACAGGCTCTTCTTCAACAGCTTCGACCAGCTTGCTCCACAGGACAGCAACGGAGATGCGGATGTCTACCAGTGGGAGGCGCCGGGCTCCGGGAGTTGCGCGAAGCCGTCGGGATGCGTGAGCTTGATCTCGAGCGGCCGCGCCGAAGGGGGCGCCACCTTCGTCGACGCGTCTGCCGACGGGTCCGACGCCTTCTTCCTCACCGACGGCTCGCTCGTCCTCTCCGACCCCGGCGCGGTGGACCTCTACGACGCTCGCGTCGGCGGCGGCTTCCCACAGCCGGAATCGCGAATCCCCTGCTTCGGCGACGCCTGCCAGCCGCTGCCGCTTGAACCTGAAGACCCGACGCCCGGGACCCTGCGTGACGGCAGGGGAAACCCGCCCGCTCCGAAGCCCTCGAAGGCGAAGAAATGCAAGAAGGGCAAGGTCAAGAAGCACGGTAAATGCGTCAAGAAGAAGCATTCGAAGAGGAAGGTCGGCAAGTGATCGCCACGGGAATCACCCGCCGTTCGCTGGCTCTCGCCGTCGTCGCTCTCGCTCTGGCGCTGCTAGCCCCGGTCGCAGCCCAGGCCAGCTTCGGCCTCCTGCCGGGCGACGAAGGCTTCAACGTCTCGCTCAAGGGCGAAGGCGGGAAAGCCGAAACTACCCTCGCCGGCGCCCATCCCTACTCCCTGGTCACGGAACTCAACTTCAACAAAGCTGGGGTCTTCTCCGACGGCGACCTGCGGAATCTCAGCCTGGACCTGCCGCCGGGGCTGATCGAAAACGCGACGGCGGTGCCGAAGTGCACGGCGACCCTGTTCACGACCGCGCGTAAATCGCCGTTCGAATCGAGCCTTTCGGGGGAGAGCTGCCCGGACACCACCCAGCTCGGCACCGTCACCCTGAAAAGCTCGCACGCGGGCGGGGAAACGAGGACCTTCGGGGTCTTCAATCTGGTGCCGCCGCCCGGGTTCCCCTCCGAGTTCGGGTTCTCCGCCTACGGAGTGCCGGTCACCGTGATCCCCCACGTGCGCGAAGCGGACCGCGAGTATGGCCTCACGCTCGACCTCAAGAACTTCTCCCAGCAGCTGAACTTCACCGGCTTCCGGCTCGAGATCTGGGGCACCCCCTGGGCGCTGCCGCACAATTTCCAGCGCGGGAACTGCCTCAACGAGGCCGAGCCCACTTTCGGTTGGGGTAAATGCTCGGTTCTGAACAAAAGCCCCGAACACGTTGCCCAGGCCTATCTGACGCTGCCGACTAGCTGTGGCAGCGGCCTGCCCTTCCATGCTTCCCTGAGTTCGTGGCAGGCGCCAGGGGTCGTGGAAAGGACCTTCACGACGCCGAAACCGCTGACGGGTTGTGGCGAACTTCCTTTTGCCCCGATCCCGAGTGCCCGTCTCTCGACCGACCGCACCACCTCGACGACCGGCTTCGACTTCACCCTCGACGGCAGCAGCAAACAGCTGCTCGACCCGCAGCTGCGGGCTGCCTCTCAAGCCAAGAAGGCGGTCGTTCGCTTGGCCGAAGGGATGACGGTCAACCCCTCGGTCGCCTCCGGCCTCGGCACCTGCTCGGAGGGCCAGTACGCGACCGAGACCCTGAATTCGCAACCCGGCGAAGGCTGCCCGAACGATTCGAAAATCGGCGAGCTGACCGTCGAAAGCCCACTGGTGGAAGGGCGGATCGAAGGCTCGGTCTTCTTCGCCTCTCCGCGTGACAACCGCTTCGGCACCCTGCTGGCGCTCTACATGGTTGCGAAGGCGCCCGATCGCGGGATCATGGTCAAGGTCGCCGGCCGGGTCGACTCCAACCTGGCAACGGGCCAGCTGACGGCGACCTTCGACAACCTGCCGCAGCTGCCCTACGCTCACTTCAACGTCCACTTCCGCGAAGGCCAGCGCAGCCCGCTCGCCACCGCTTCGGCCTGCGGGAACTACTCGACGCAGATCGACAGCAGTCCCTGGCTTGCCCCGGACACGGTGCTGTCGCAGGGCTCTCCGTTCTCGCTCACGGCCGGGGTCGGCGGCGGACTCTGCCCGCAGGGGCCGATTGCCCCGTTCGCCCCCAAGGCCACGGCGGGCACGGCCAACTCCAACGCCGGCTCCTACAGCCCCTTCTACCTGCACCTGACTCGCGCCGACAACGAGCAGGAGATCACCTCCTACTCGGCCCAGCTGCCGCGCGGCCTGCTCGGCAGCATCGCCCACATCCCCTTCTGCTCCGAGGCCCAGATCGAC
>DASYKN010000072.1:0-20777 GCA_035995325.1 Solirubrobacterales bacterium | reverse complement strand
CCAAGATCAAGAAGATGGGCTACAAGGGCGTCGAGTCGACCGAGCTCGTCTACGACGGCTACCGCTGCCCGCCCGAGCGCGTCCTCGGCGGCGAGGACGCTGGCGTCGGCCAGGGCTTCGTGCAGATGATGGATGCGCTGGAGGTCGGCCGCGTCAACGTCGCCGCGCGAGGCGTCGGCATCGCCCAGCGCGCGCTCGAGCTGGCGCTCCGCTACAGCCAGGAGCGCAAGACCTTCGGCAAGCCGATCGCCCAGCACCAGGCGATCCAGTTCAAGCTCGCCGACATGGCGACCAAGATCGAGGCCGCCCGCCTGCTCACCCGCAAAGCGGCGCGGATGAAGGACGCTGGCGAGCGCTCGGACCTCGAGGCCGGCATGGCCAAGCTCCTCGCCTCGGAGACCGGCAAGGAGTGCGTCGAGGATTGCTTCCGCATCCACGGCGGCTACGGCTACTCGAAGGAGTACGAGATCGAGCGCCTCTATCGCGACGCGCCGCTGCTGTTGATCGGCGAGGGAACCTCGGAGATCCAGCGCATGGTGATCGGCAAGAAGCTGCTGCAGAGGCACAAGATCTAGATGGGACGCGCCTAGGCACATGGCCTCGACCGCGGACCTGATCCGCACTGCCGTCGAGCGGTTCCAGGCCGAAGTGCCGGCGCTGGAGAAACTGAAACTGGTCTTCGGCCTGCAGCTCAAAGCCCACCACGACATCCAGCTCTACCGGGTCGAGCTGCCGGGGCCGCAGATCAAGAAGGACCTGTCGCAGGACGAGCGGGTGCTGGTCGAAATCGACCGCCCGCAGTTCAACGAGCTGGCCGAGAAAGGCACGATCAAGAGCTACCGCAAGGCGGTCGAAACCGGCCACATCAAGGCCAGCGGCGACTCCAACGTCCTGAAGCTGGTCGCCCAGGTGGTCGAACGCCAAGAGGAACGGGCGAAGCTCAAAAAAGTGCACTGATCGGCGCGGGGCTCGTGCGCTAGGCGCCCGGCGGGCGTCGCGGCGAGAGCGGCAGCACGTCGCGGGCGAGGACCGCGAGCAGCTTCGGGTCGGCCTGGATGTCCTCGCGGGTGTAGGGGAGGCGGCTGGAGCCGTAGGGGACGTAGACGCGGACGGGGACGCCCAGCTCGCGGGCGACCTTGGCCGCGGCGGCGCTGCGCATCGCGTGCAGGACCTGCAGCTCGCAGGAGGTCTCGGCGGCGAGCAGCTGCTCCAGGGCGCCGCGGGCGAGGGCGGCGTCCTGGGTCGCGACCTCGACGTGGCAGGAGCCGCCGGCGAGGGCGGCGGCGACGGCGAGGAAGCCATCGGCCAGGTCCGACTCCTCGACGCCGAGGTCCTCGACCTCGCCCTTGACGATCCGCACCCGCAGGCCGCTGCCAGCCAGCGCCGCCGCGTCGGCGACGCTGCGCGGCCAGCGGCCGGGCAGGGTGCAGCCGACGCTGCCGGGGGCGATCGCGTGCAGCCGTTGCGCGGTCTCCTGGGCGAGCGTGGCCGAGTCCGGCCCGAGCGCGTCGAGATGGAGGGTGAGGCCACGGCGGACGCAGGTCGCCAGGAGGTCGTCGAGGTGGCCGCCGTCGCCGCTGCCGACGATCTTGATCGCCACCTCGCTGCCGGCGGGCAGCGATTCGGCGCAGGCCAGAGCCTCCTCCTGGACCTTGGCCGGAGTGTCGGTGGCGCCGTTCCAGAAGCCGACCGTGGTCGCGTAGCCGGCGGCGGCGTAAACGGCCTCCTCGCGCAGGGCGTCGCCCAGCCCGGGGCCGGCGACGTAGCGGCCGGTGGCGGCCTGGCGGCCGGCGCGCTTGGCGCGCTTGAGCAGGCCGCGGGCCCGCTCTTCGGCGGCGCGCTGGCGCACGCTTGCCATCCCCAGGGCGCCGCGCAGCGAGCGGGGCACCGCGAGGACGCCGACGCAGGGATTCACGTCCTTGGTCCAGACGTCGGTCCAGGCGTCGCGCGAGCCCAGCAGCTCGTAGCTGGCGAGGCCGTCGCGGGCGGCGGCGGCGACGCTCTCCGAGAGCAGGATCTGGCCCGGCGAGCCGGCCTTGAAGGCTTCGTCGAAGCCGATCTTGAACAGCCAGTGGCGGTTGTTCCAGCGCATCCCGTACTGCATCGCGACCGCGCGGCCGTCGATCCGCAGCAGGTCGATCCGCAGGCTGCCGCGGTCCGCCAGCTCGGCGGCATAGCGACGGAAGAAGTCGTTCTGCGAAGGGACGAAGGCGACCGCCGTTCCGGCCTCGCCCTTCCAGGAGCGCGACTCGACCGCGAAGGCCTCGTCCAGCAGCGCCTCGACCTCGGCGGGCGCCGGGGCCAGCAGCTCGACCTCGATCGCGCCCAGCTCCTCGGCCTTGCGCCGCGCCCGCCGCAGCGAGGAGCGGCGGCTGGAGCTGAGCCCGCCGCCGGGCTCGGCCCAACGCTCGTCAAGCTCGATCGCCGGGTGGCCGGCGGCCTCGCTCAGCCGCACGCGGCCGCGGTTGCCGAGCGCCTCGCGCAGGGCGGCGATCGTCGGCGAGTCGGCCGGGATCCGCTCCAGCGCCAGCGGCCGTCCGCTGGCGCCGATCTGCTCGACCAGCCGGCCGAGCGCCTCGGGGGAGCGGTACAGCAGGTCCGCCGGCTCGCCGAGGTCGCGGCCGCCGGCCAGCTCGAGCATGGCGCCGCGGCGGACCAGCGGCGCGATCGCCTCCGGCGCCGCGGGGTCGCCAGCGGTCAGCGGGTTGGCCTTGCCACCGAAGCAGGCGAGGCTGGCGACGGTCCAGGCGGCGTCCTGGGTCGGCAGCGCGCCGGCCTCGGCCGCAAGCGCTTCCCAGGCGGTGAAGTCGGGATCCATGGCCTCGTTCTATCGGCAGCGTCGGCGCCGCGCTCGACCCGGGGGCGTCACCGCCCGCGACGGGGTGGCCCAGATAGCATCCCGCGCCGCCAAACCGACTGGAGATAGATCAACAGATATGAGTGACGTGACGAACGAGCTGACCACCAACCAGGCCGAGCGCGAGGCCTCCGGCGCCCATTCCTACGGCCGCTACCTCGAGGAGTTCGAGGTCGGCGCGACCTACAAGCACTGGCCGGCGAAGACCGTGACCGAGGCGGACGACCACCTCTTCTGCCTGATCACGATGAACCACCACCCGCTGCACATCAACGACGTCTACGCGCGCGAGTCCCAGCAGGGCCGCAACGTCGTCGTCGGGCCGCTGGTCTACTCGCTGGCGCTGGGCATGTCGGTCTCCGACGTCTCCGGCAAGGCGATCGCCAACCTCGCGACCGAGGAACTGAGCCACCCCAACCCGGTCTTCCACGGCGACACCCTGTTCTGCGAGACCGAGGTCCTCGAGGTCAAACCGTCGCGCTCGAAACTCGACCGCGGCACGGTCCGGGTCCACACCCGGGTCCTCAACCAGGACGGCCTCCTCGTCGCCGAGTTCAAGCGCCTGGTCCTGGTCCCGCGCAAAGAGCACGGGCAGCCCGCCTAGCCCCACTCAGGAGCCGCGTCGCTGCCGCCACTTGGCGGTCAGCGACTGCTGGGTCAGAACCGCCCGCAGCGCCACCCGGCCGCGCACGGTGCGGGTGACGGCAAAGGTCTCGACTGTGGGCTCGGAGTTGGAGAAGCGCTTCTTGTACTCCTCGGCTCCGAGCAGCAGCTTGTAGGTGCGCATGCCGCTCTCGACGGCGTCGCGCAGGGTGTGCGCCATCAGCACGAAGCCGACCGACTGGCGGTCGCGCTCGGGGTCGCGGCCGCTCTGGTAGAACCAGTCGGCGCCGCCGAGCCGGAAGCCGTACCAGGCCGCCGCCGGCTCGCCGTCGAGCTCGGCGAACCAGAGCCGCAGCCAGCCGTTCTCGAGCGCCAGACGGGCGAAGTCGCGGTGGAAGCTGGCCAGCTCGTCGGAGAAGGCGCCGAGCCCTTTCTCGGCCGACCCGTAGCGCAGCTCGTGCAGCTTGAAGAGCGTGTCCATGTCCGCTTGCAGCCGCTCGGGGTCCTCGGCGAGCCTGAACTCGAGGCCGTGGTCGCGCTCGAGCCGGCGCTGGCGGTTGCGGATCTGGCCGCGGAAGTTGGAGCTTTTCGAGGCCAGGAACTCGTCCCAGTCCGCGGTCTCCAACCTCAGCTCCGGGGTCGCCTCGCAGCGCATCGGCTGCGTGCCCAGCTCGGCGCCGAGGTCGGCGGCGCCCGGCAGGCGCTCGGTCAGCAGCAGGTCCCAGCAGGACTCGGCGGCCAGCTGGCGGCGGGCGCTGCCGATCACCGCGGCGAGGTCGGCCGGGGCGCAGAGCGGTTCAAGCTGGTCGGCGGGGAAGTGGCCGATGAAGCGCAGCAGCCGCAGCGGCCGCTTGGCGTCGTAGTAGAGCGGCACGATCCCGACCAGCTTGCCGGCGGCGTCGTGGCAGCCGAGGATCTTCTGCTCGCGCTCGCGGCCGAAGTGACGCCACCAGGTCGAGGCCCACTCCCAGCTGAGGAAGGGGTTGCAGCCGAGCCGGCTCAGCTCTTCCCAGGGCCCGCGCAGCTGCTCGATATCCGGCAGTGGCGTCACCCGCAGGTCGTCTGCTTTCGCGGTCACGGCGGTCATGCCGGCGGCGGTCGCAGGAAGTGGATCCAGCGGATGCCGACCGAGCGCCGGTAAAGCTCGGCCATGACGCCGAACTCGACGACGTAGACGACGCTGGTGACGATCGCGGCGGCGACGATGCCACCGACCGGGAGGAAGACGATCAGGCCGCCGATGCTCAGCACCGCGGCGAGGCCGGCGGCGATGCTGACCGTGAGCGGCCGGTTGGCCGCCAGCAGCCCGGCGGCGAGGACGTTGACGCCGGCGCCCAGCACGGCGCCCGGCAGCAGCAGCCGCAGGGCCTTGGCGGCGCTTTCGAACTCGGCTCCGTAGACGAGCCCGAGCAGGACCGGAGCGAGGATCGCCAGCGGGATCGCCAGCGCCAGCGAGATCCCCAGCGCCGTCTGCAGGGTGACCAGGATCGGCCGCGGCGCTCCCTGCTCGCGGGCGGCGATCGGCAGCGCCATCAGCGCCACGGTGCCGGTCAGGGTGGTGATGATCGAGGTGACGTTGGTGGCGATCGAGTAGAGGCCGACGCTGGCGGCGGAGAGGAAGGCGGGGATCACGATCAGGTCGAGGCGGGCGTTGACGAGGCCGGCGGTCGAGCCGGCGTGGGCCTTGACCCCGTACTTGAAGGTGTGGCGCAGCAGCGCCCCATCGGGCCGGGTGAGGCCGTGACGGCGCAGGCTGCGCCAGATGCTGATCAGCAGGGCGACCGCCATCGCGACGCCGTTGGCGACCAACGCCCACTCGACGCTGAAGGCGTCGAAGAGCAGGCAGGCGGCGTAGATCGCGGCGGCCAGCGCCGGGTAGAGGAAGCGGGTGACGTTGTAATAGAAGAAGTCGTGGTCGCCGAGCAGCATGCCGCTGAAGATCTGCTGGTAGGCGATCACCGGGATCACGATCAGGTAGATCCGCGCCAGGTCGATCGCGGCGTCGGTTTGGGCGGCGAAGACGACCGGCAGCATCAGCTCGGTCAGGGCGATCCCGAGCAGCGAGAGCGGCAGCGTCACCAGCAGCCAGCTGGAGAGCAGTTTCGGCCCCTCCTCGGGTTTGCGCGCCTGGAAGTAGGAAATCGCCTCGGAGCTGCCCATCGAGAAGATCCAGGCGGCGATCTGGGCGACCAGCAGGGTCGCCGCCAGCTCGCCGCGGCCGGAGGGGCCGAGGGCGCGGGCGACGATGATCCCGGTCGCCAGGTTGGTGACGAGGATCGCCGCGTCGAAGCTCATCGGCGCCAGCACTCGCTGGCGTACGTTCGGGCTGCGGAAGACGCCGACCAGGCGTTCGACCACCCGCCCTTCGCCGAGGCTTTCGGCGTCGCCCTCGAACTGCGGCGGCGGCTGCTCCTCGGGCGCCGGCGGCTGCACCGGGTCCGGGCTCATCGACCGGCCCCGCCCGCCGGCGCCAGCTCATGCTCGCGACGCTCGATCGCTTCCTCATAGGCGCTGGCGGTGTCGGCGGCGATCCGTTTCCAGGAGTAGCGCTCGCCGACCACCCGCGCCGCCTTGCGCAGCCGTCCCAGCAGCTCGGGGTCGGCGCGCAGGCGCTGGATCGCCGCGGTCGCCGCGGCGGCGTCGCCGGCGGAGGTCAGCAGGCCGTTCTCGCCGTCGACGACGGTCTCGCGGTTGCCCGGGATGTCGGAGGCGACCGGCGCCAGCCCGCAGGCCATCACCTCGACCAGGGCCAGCGAGAAGCCCTCCGAGAGCGAGGGGACGAAGGCGATCGAGTGCCCGCACAGCAGCTTCGGCAGCTCCTCGCGGTGGTAATGCTCGATCACCGCGACGCGCTCGTGCAGGCGGGGGGGAAAGGGCGCCCGGACCGTGCTTGGCGGCACCCCGGGGCCGAAGAAGGAGACACGCAGGTCGGGGTCGGCTTCCATCGCCGTGGCCAGCGCCGCCGTGCCGTGCTCGACCCCCTTAGAACGCCGGTAGGCGCCGACCCAGGCGACGGCGGGGCCGCCGGCGTCGCCGTTCGTCTCGACGGCCTTGGCGAGGAAGGAGTCGGGGACGCCGTTGGCGGTCAGCCGCACCCGCTCGGGATCGACCCCGAGCCGCTCGGAGACGTAGTCGCGCTCGGCCTCGCTGAGGACGAAGACGAGGTCGGAGGCGCGCAGCGAGAGCGCCACCTCGCGCAGCCTCCAGCCGCCCCAGTAGAGCGGGTAGCGCCAGCTCAGCTTGCGGCCTTCGTGGCGGGCCTGTTCGACCTCGCGCTCCTGGAAGAGGTGCTCGAGCCCGTGCGAGCGGGTGACCAGCAGCGGCCGTCGGCGGCGGCGGTCGAGCCGCGCCCAGGCCCAGGCGTCACCGGTCGAGGAGTCGATCACGTCGGCCGCCTGCGCGGCCCGGCCGGCCAGCTTCGCCGCGGCGAAGTAGGGGTAGGCGATGGTTGCGGCCATGAAGGGCAGCTTCACCGGCATGTCGTCGAAGGAGAGATAGTCGATCTGGTTCCCGGTCTCGGCCAAATGCTCGCCCAGCGCGATCGTCGCCCCGGGGGCGCCGGTGTCGGGGTCGAGGTCGTGGTGGATCGAGAAGAGGACGCGCATCGCAGTTTGGCTACTCGAGGCCCTGGTAGGAGCCGAGCGGCAGCTCGGCGATCGTCGGCGCCCAGGATGGCGCCCGCAGCGCCTCCAGCTCGTGCCCGAAGCCGGGGTGGGCCATCACCTCGACCGCGGCGCCGCGGGCCAGCCCCAGCTTCGCCGCGGCCTCGTCGGCGGCGAGCCGGTGCAGCTGGGCGATGTCGAAGAAGTAGCGCGGGCTGAGGAAGCGACCGGCGCTGAGGCGGCGGCGGGCGGCGCGGGCGTAGGCCATCGCGCCGCGGTCGCTGGGCCAGGCCCAGAGGGCATTGCGCAGCTTGAAGCCGCGGAGCGCAGGCGATAGCGCCACATTGGGGCAGACCTGGACATGGTTATGGCCATCGACGTGGGTCGGGGCCTGTCCGAACAATGCATGGAACCGCTCCACCTGGTCGCGGATCGCGTCCTCGACCAGGCCGGAGATGCGCGGGTCGTAGGTCCAGGAACGCAGGCGCAGGCCAGCGCTGCCGAAAATCCGGCAGGCGGCCGCCTGGCGCTCGCGTTCGCCGCGGTCGACGTCGCTGCCGGTGAAGGGGTCGGTCAGGTTCAGGTGCAGGCCGATCGCGAGGCCATGCTCGCGCCCGAGCGCGGCGGCGCGCTCAGAGTCCTCCATGTTGACGAGGGCGGTGGTGCTGGTGATCTGGCCGGCCGCGAAGCACTCGACGGTGCGGTCGGTGGCGTCGCGATTCCAGCCGAAGTCGTCGGCGTTGACGATCAGCAGCGGGGTTTCCGAGAGCGGCATCCGGGAGGTATCGGCGAACGAGTCGCGTAGGTTAATTCCCGTGTCCGACACAGCCCCCCGGGTTCTCATCACGCACGACTTCATGGAGACCTACGGCGGCGCCGAGCGCGTCACCGCCGAGATGGCGATCGCCTTCCCCGAGGCGCCGGTGGTGGCGATCCTCGGCCGCCGCGACGTCGCCGCGCGGATGGGGGTCGAGGACCGCTTCCGCAGCCTGCTGCCGGCGCGCGAGGGCCTGCTGCGCCATTACCGCTACCTGACGCCGGTCCTCGGCGCCTACGCCGACCGCGTGCGGCTCGAAGAGGCCGACGTCGTCCTCAGCTCCAGCTACGCCTTCGCCCACCGCCTGCGTTCGCGCAACGACGCCCCCCGCGTCTGTTACTGCCACAGCGCCCTGCGCTTCGCCTGGTCGATGACCGAGAGCTACAAGGAGGAACGGGCGGGCGGCAACCCGATCGCCGGCCGCGCCTTCGAGGCGCTGGCGGCGACGATGCGCCGCTCCGACCGCCGCAGCGCCCAGCAGATCCGCGAGTACCTGACCCAGTCGCCGTTCACGGCCGAGCAGATCGAGCGCTTCTACGCCAAGACCGCCGCCGTGATCGGCGCCCCGATCGACTGCGACCTCTTCCACCCGGCCGAGCAGGGCCCGGACGACTACTACCTCTTCTGCGGCCGCCTGATCGAGCCCTACAAGCGGGTCGGGATCGCGATCGAGGCCTTCCGCCGGACGGGCCAGCGCCTCGTCGTCGCCGGCGGCGGCCCCGACTTCGAGCGCCTGGCCGCAAAGGCGCCGCCCAATGTCGAGTTTCTCGGCCACGTTGCCGATGACCAGCTGGTGCCCCTGATGCAACGCTGCCAGGCGCTGGTCTTCCCCAGCCGCGACGACTTCGGCCTGATCCCGGTCGAGGTGATGGCCTGCGGCCGCCCGGTCCTCGCCTACGCCGGCGGCGGCTCGCTCTACACCTCGCTGCCCGGCACCACCGGCGAGCTCTTCGAGCAGCAGACGACGGACTCGATCGAGGCCGCCCTGCGCGGCTTCGACCCCAGCGCCTACGAGCCGGGGAAGATCCGCCAGCACGCCCTGCAGTGGGACAGCCGCCGCTTCCGCGAGCTACTGATCGAGCACGTCAGCGCCGCCGCCGGAGCCGCCTGATGTGCGGCATCTGCGGCCACACCCGCGACCCCGAGGGGGCCGCGGCGCGGGCGATGAACGGGGCGATGGTCCACCGCGGGCCCGACGACGAAGGCGTCCACAGCGACGCCGCCAGCGGCGTCAGCCTCGGCGCCCGCCGGCTCAGCGTGATCGACGTCGAGCACGGCCACCAGCCGCTGGCCAACGAGGACGGGACGATCTGGGCGGCGCTCAACGGCGAGATCTACAACCACCCGCGCCTGCAGCAGCTGCTGCGCGAGCGTGGCCACACGCTGGCGACCGGGACCGACACCGAGGTCCTGGTCCACCTCTACGAGGAGTACGGCGCCGACCTCGTCCACGCGCTCGAGGGGATGTTCGCCTTCGCGATCTGGGACACGCGCACCCAGACCCTGCTGGTCGCTCGCGACCGCTTCGGCGAGAAGCCGCTCTTCTACGCCAACAGCGGCGATGACCTCGCCTTCGCCTCGGAGCTGACCGCGCTCGCCGCCGGCGCCGACCTCGGGGCCGAGCTGGACCCGGTCGCGGTCCACGAATACTTCGTCTTCGGCTACGTCCCCGGCGAGCGTTCGATCGTCGCCGGCGCCCGCCAGCTGCCGCCCGGGCACCTGCTCACCTGGAAGCCCGGCGGGAAGCTCGAGGAGCGCCGCTACTGGAGCCCGCCGGCGGCCGCGGTCAGCGAGGCCGGCGAGTCGACCGCCGACCTGGTCGGCGAGCTTGGGCGCCTGCTCTCAAACTCGGTCCGCTCGCGGCTGATCGCCGACGTCCCACTCGGCGTCTTCCTCAGCGGTGGCGTCGACTCGACCCTGATCGCCGCCCTCGCCGCTCGCGAGTCCAGCCACCCGGTCAAGACCTTCACCGTCGGCTATGACGTCGGCGACGTCAGCGAGGCCGAGGCGGCGCGGGCGACCGCGCGCGAGATCGGCTCCGAGCATCACGAGCTGGTCCTCAAGGTGGACGAGATCGCCGCCCGGGTGCCCGCCGTCCTGCGCGGGCTCGACCAGCCCCAGGCCGACCAGTCGCTGCCCGCCTTCCAGGCGATCGCCGGCTTCGCCCGCGAGTCGGTCACGGTCGCGGTCGGGGGGGAGGGGGCCGACGAGCTCTTCGGCGGCTACCCGCGCTACCGCTGGCTCTCGCGGGCCGAGGCGCTGGGCGCGACCGTGCCGGCGTCGCTGGCGAAGCCGGCCGCGCGCCTGCTCGCCGCCGGGCTGCCGGCCGGCCGGGCGGGGCGCCTCGCCGACGTGCTGGAGCCGCGCTCGGCGATGGAGCGCCACATCGACTGGATCGCCGGCGAGCGGCTGGCGATGCGCGACACTCTCTACGGGCCGCGCCTGAACGGGTCCGACCCGCTTGCCGGCCTCGCCGCCGGGCTCGACGGCCTCGTCGCCCCGGACGGCCTCTCGGTCGCCGGCCGCTTCATGCTGCTCGACCAGCTGCACTGGCTGCCCGGCGACGTCCTCGCCAAGGCCGACCGGGCCAGCATGCAGGTCTCGCTCGAGGTCCGCACGCCCTATCTCAACCACGAGCTGGCCGAGTTCGCGGCGACGGTGCCGCCGGACCTGCAGACCGGCGGCGGCGGCAAGTCGCTGCTGCGGCTGCTGCTGGCGGAACTCCTGCCCGAGTCCTCGATGAAGCGGCCGAAGACCGCCTTCCGGGTGCCGGCGGCCGACTGGCTGCGCGGGCCGCTCTCGCCGATCCTGCTCGACCAGGTCAACAACGGCCATGTCTGCGAGGAGGGCTGGATCGACCGCGCCGCCGCCGCCAAGCTGCTCGACCGCCACATCGCCAGCGAGGCCGACGGCAGCGCCGCGCTCTGGCCGATCCTCGCCTTCGGCCTCTGGCTCGACCGCCTGCGGGGGCGCGATGCCGGGCTCTAGGAGAGTGTCCAGGCCGCGGGTCCTGCTGCTGACGCCGGACTTCCCGCCCTCCGAGGGCGGGATCCAGCTGCTGCTGAGCCGGATCGTCGAGAACACGCCGGAGATCGAGTTCCGCGTCCTCACCCTCGGCCAGCCCGAGTCGGAGGCCTATGACCGCGAGTTCGCCGCCGAGGTCCGGCGGGTCGGCAGCGCCGGCGGCGACCGGCGCCGGGCGGCGCTGACGCTCAACCTCCGCTCCCTCACCGAGGCCCGCTCCTTCCGCCCCGACGTGATCCTCAGCGGCCACGTCGTCGCCAGCCTCGGCGCCGTCGCCCTGCGACGCACGCTGCGGGTGCCGCTGGTCCAGTACGTCCACGCCGACGAGTTCCGCGTCCGCAACCGCCTCACCGCCACCGCCGTGAAGCAGGCCGACGCGACGATCGCGGTCAGCCGCTACACCCGCGACATGTGCCTCGACGCCGGCGCCGACCCGGCCCGGATCCACGTGATCCCGCCCGGCATCGACCTGCCGCCGGCGCCGAGCGGCGAGCGCGACGAGCAGCCGACCCTGCTGACCGTCGCCACCCTGCTCTTCCGCTACAAGGGCCACGACACGATGGTGCGGGCGCTGCCGCTGATCCGCGCCAAGGTGCCGGGCATGCGCTGGGTCGTGGTCGGCGACGGTCCCTTCCGGCCGGCGCTGGAAAACGCGATCCGCGCCTACGGGGTCGGCGACGCCGTCGAGCTGCGCGGCCGCGTCAGCGATGAGGAGCGCGACGACTGGCTCGACCGCGCCAACGTCTTCTGCATGCCGAGCCGGGTGCCGGCGGCGGGGCTGGGCGGCGAGGGCTTCGGCATCGTCTACATGGAGGCCGCCGCGCGCGGGATCCCGACGATCGGCGGCAACGTCGCCGGCGCCCGCGACGCCGTCCTCGACGGCGAGACCGGGTTGCTGGTCGACCCGACCGATCACCTGGCCCTGGCCGGGGCGGCAACCGAGCTGCTGGGAAACCCGGAGCGGGCGCGGACGATGGGCGCCGCCGGCCGCGCCCATGCCGAACGCCACGCCTGGCCGCTGATCGCGGCCCGGGTCGAGGCGTTGCTGCGCGAGGTCGCGGCAGCGCGCTGAGCCGCGGCGATGCGGGTCCTCTACGTCAACCAGACCGCCGACGTCAGCGGCGCCGAGCGTTCGCTGCTGGCTCTGCTCGACGGCCTCGGCGACAGGGTCGAGCCGCTGCTCGCCTGCCCCGACGGCACCCTCGCCGGGCTCGCCCGCGAGGCCGGCATCCGCCGCGAGCCGATCGTCGGCACCCAGGCCAGCTTCCGCCTGCACCCCCTGCACACCAGCCGCGGCCTGGCCGAGATCGGCCGCTCGGCGCTGCAGGTGCGGCGCCTGGCCCGCCGCCACGCTCCCGCCCTGGTCCACGCCAACACGACCCGCGCCGCGCTGCTGGCCCTGCTCGCCCGCCGTCCGCGGCCGCCGGTCCTGGCCCACATCCGCGACTGGGCGCCGGAGGGCCGCTTCTCGCGCGCCGTCCTCGGCGTCGTCGCCCGCCGCGCCGACCTCGTCGTCGCCAACTCCGCCTACATCGCCGGCCAGTTCGATGGCCTGGCGCTGCGCCAGCCGGTCGAGGTGATCCACAACCCGGTCGACCTCGGCAAGTTCGACCCGGCCAAGTTCGACCGCGAGGCCGCCCGGCGCGAGTTCGGCCTCAAACCCAGCACCGTCGTCCTCGCCGTGGTCGCCCAGCTCACCCCCTGGAAGGGGCAGGACGACGCGATCCGCGCCCTTGCCGGGCTTCGCACCGACCAGGGCTCCGACGTCGCCCTGTTGCTCGCCGGCTCGGCCAAGTTCTCCGGGCCCGGCACCCAGTTCGACAACCGCGCCTACGAGCGCGGCCTGCACGAGCTGGCGAGCCAGCTCGGGGTCGCCGACCGCGTCCACTTCCTCGGCGAGCGAGGCGACGTGCCCAATGTCCTCGCCGCCACCGACCTGCTGCTGCTGCCGTCCTGGCAGGAGGCCTTTGGCCGGATCGCGATCGAGGCGATGGCGATGGGCGTGCCGGTCATCGCAACCGCGGCCGGCGGCCCGGCGGAGATCGTCAGGCCCGGGGTCGACGGCCTGCTGCTGGCGCCGCGCCAGCCCGATGCCTGGGCCCGCGGCCTGGAGCCGCTGGTCGAGAGCGGCGAAGCGCGCGAGCGGATGGGCGCGGCCGGGCGCGAGCGCGCCCGCGACTTCAGCCTTGCCGTCCACGCCGAGCGGATGCTCGGCGCTTATCGGCGCTTGACTTAGCCCAGCCGCCGCGGCTGGAGCGGACCGCGCTGTGGCGAGTGGGACGGCGGTGGCTGCGCGCGGCGCTGCCCTTTTCCGGGGCCGGGGCGCCGGGGGCGCTGGACACGGGGGGCGCGGCTTCGCCGCCGCCGCTCACGGGCTGTTCGGGGGCGGGGCTGGGCGCCGGGGCTGGGGCGGGGGCCGGCGTCGCTTCGGGCGTGGGGGCCGGGGTGGGAGCGGGGACCGGCGCCGGAGTCGTTTCGGGCGCCGGCGTGGGCTGCGCCGTCGGCGGGGCGGGCGCCGGGGCTGGGGTGGAGGCGGCGGCGCCCGGCACCAGCTTGATCACTTGCACCCGCTCGGAGAGGTTGAGTTTGAGGCTGGCCGGGTTGGCGGCGCTGGCGACCGCGGCGGCGGAGGCGTTCGGTTCGAAGACTTCGGCACTGGCGATCGGCTGCCCCAGCTTCAGGGTCACCGCGGCGTCGGCCGGGTCGACGTCGCTGCGGCTGTCGCGGTTCCAGACGCTGACCCGGTTCCAAAGCACCAGGTAGAAGCTGCCGTCGCGCTTTTGCAACAGCAGCTGCTGGGCGGTCGAGGGAGCGCCTTCGAGGCTGTAGGAGAGGCTGCCGGGAGCGAACTGGGCTCCCTTGTCGGAGAGCAGCCCGGTCAGCCGTTCGATCGCCAGCGCCGCCGGCTTCTTCGAGAAGTCGTTGCGCAGCAGGCCGAAGTTGGCCTCGATGTCGGTCTTCGAAGGGTCGTTGCGTTGGTCGAGCAGCTCGTAGGAGAAGCTGCGGGAAGTGCTGCCGCGGTTGAAGTTTTCGAGGAAGAGGCGCGGCATGTAGACGCCGGCTGCCTTTTCCGAGCAGGGCTGGTGGCCGACGTTGCCGTTGACCCCGTTGTGGTAGCCGGTCTCGGTCACCTGGACCGGCTTGGAGCCGGAATTTTTCGCGGCGGCGCCGAGTTCGCCGCTCCAGATCGAGGAGGTCTCCGGCATCGCGCCGCTGAGGTAGGTGTGAGTGTTGCCGTAGTCGCACCAGGAGGAGAGGTCGCCGGCCGCGGCCATGTCCTCGCGGGTGACGATCGAGGGGCAGACGACCGGCAGGCCGGCCAGCTTCGGCCGGGCGTGGACTCCTTCCCAGAGCTGGCGGGTGTAGGTCCGCAGGTTCGGGGCCCAGTTGCGGTCGCCCTGGAGGTCGTACTCGTTCGGGCCCTCGATCGAGACGACCGAGCTGCCCAGTTCCTTCTGGATCAGGTCGAGCTGCTGGTCGATCGTGCCGATGTTCCAGCGCTGCAGCGGGTCGCCGGCGATCACGTCGAGGTGGACGCCGTCGCCGGCCAGGGTGCGCAGCCGCGAGTAGACGTCGGGGCGGCCCTGGGAGACGCCGTCGCGGATGTAGCGGATGCCGAGTTCCTGCAGGCTCTGGCGCACCCTCGAAAAGTCGTTGTAGGGGGTGTCGGTGTAGCCGAGGTGGGTGTTGACTCCGATCGACTCGACCACCGAGTCGGCTTCGCGTGCCTGGACCGCGGCCTGGGCGCTGGGGACGATCATCAGCAGCGAGAGGATCGCAGCCAGCGCCAGCAGCGGGCGGTGGCGGCGGCGGCGGGAGTTGCGGGCCATATGGCCCTGTCGGCAGCCCGGTCAGGGGCCCGAACGGCACTGGACACATGGCCCAGGCGGGGACTGGACGAAATCAGCGCGAGGCGCGGTGGTGCCGGTGCTTGCGGTGCTTCTTGGCCTTCTGCTTCTGCGCCTTCTTCTGCGGCGGGATCCAGACCTGGGATTCGGGCGCGCCGGTGGCCGTCGCGGCGGGCGCCGTCGGCCACCACGGCGCCGGCTGCTGGGCCGCCGGCGTCTCGGATGGCGCCGCGACCGCGGCCGCTACCGGTTTCGGCGTCGGCGCCGGGACGCTCGGCCTCACCGGTGGCGGCGAGGGGGTGGTCGGCGGCGTTGAAGGAGGAGGCGTCGGTTCGCCGGCCGGGGCCGGCTTTGGCACCAGCCGCACGACCTGAACCTGGGCCGAGAGGTCGAGGGGGAGGCTGGAGGGGTTCGCCGCCGTCGCGCTCGGCGCCGCCGCGGCGTTCGGTTCGAAGACTTCGGCGCTGGCGATCGGCTGCCCGAAGTCGACCGCGATCGGCACGTCGGGCGGGTCGAGGTCGCTGCGGGTGGCCGGGTCCCAGACGCTGACCCGGTTCCAGAGGACGAGGTAGAAGCTGCCGTCGCGCTTTTGCAGCAGCAACTGCTGGACGGTCGCGGGGGCGCCCTCGAGGCGGTACTCCAGTTCTCCCGGCGCGAAGGCCGGCCCCGGATCGGACAGCAGCCCGGTCAGCCGTTCGATCGCGACCGCCGCCGGCTTCTTCGAGAGGTCGTTGCGCAGCAGCCCGAAGGCGGCCTCGATGTCCGTCTTCGAGGGGTCTTCGCGCTGGTCGAGCAGCTCGTATGAGTAGCTGCGGGCGATGCCGCGACGGAAGTTGTCGAGGAAGAGCCGCGGCATGTAGACGCCCGCCGCCCGTTCGGAGGCCGGCTGGTGCCCGACCGTTCCGTTGACCCCGTTGTGGTAGCCGGTCTCGGTCACCTGGACCGGCTGGCTGCCGGAGTTGTGCGCCGCCGCCGTCAATTCCCCGTCCCAGATCGAGGGCGTCTCCGGCATCGCGCCGCTGAGGTAGGTGTGGGTGTTGCCGAAGTCGGTCCAGGGGGCGAGGTCGCCGACGTCGGCCATGCCGTCGCGGCCGACGATCGAGGGGCCGACCACCGGCAGCTCCGCCAGCGCCGGCCGTGCCTTGACGCCTTCCCACAGCTGCTGGGTGTAGTCGCGCAGCACCGGCACCCAGTTGGGATCGCCCTGGAGGTCGTACTCGTTCGGGCCCTCGATCGAGACGACCGCGCCGTCCAGTTCTTTCTGAATCAGGTCGAGCTGCTGGTCGATCGTGCCGATGTTCCAGCGCTGCAGCGGGTCGCCGGCGATCACGTCGAGGTGGATGCCGTCGGCGGCCAGCTCCCGCATCCGCTGATAGACGTCGGGGCGGTTCTGCGAAAGGCCGTCGCGGACGTAGCGGATGCCGAGTTCCTCGAGCCGCTGCTGCACGGCTGCGAAGTCGTTGTAGGGGGTGTCGGTGTAGCCGAGGTGGGTGTTGACCCCGATCGACTCGACCATGTCGTCGGCCTCGCGGGCCTGCGCCGGGCCGGCGAGCAGGGCGATCGCTTCGTTTGCCTCGGCGACCGGCTGGGCCGGGGCCAGGCTCACTTCCGCCCCCGAGGCGGCGGGAGCCAGCGCCAGCAGCGCGAGAAGCGCGGCCAATGCCAGCAAAAGATGAGTGTTTCGTCCCCTTTTCCCCATGGTCCCCTGTCCTACCCACTCAGGCGCGATTGGACACATGTTCTAGCAGCCGCTCGCCCGGCCCGGGTCGGACCCTCTTAAGCCGCCTCTATAGTCGCCCCCGGATGGCCCGAACGATCTCCCGCTCGAACCTCGCGAGCTTTCCGCTGATCGCGTTCGCGGCACTGATCGCCGGGGCGATGGCGGCGCGTTCGACCCAGCTGGCCGTTGCCGCGACGCTGCTGCTGCTGCTGTTCGCGATCCGCCAGGAGTCGCGCAGCGCCGGCCTCGCCACCCTCTGGGTCTACTGGCTGTTGATCCCGATGGTGCGGCGGGTGATCGACCTCGTCTCCGCCGCCCCCTCGGCCGACCCGCTGTCGCTGCTGCCGTTCGTCGCCACCGCCCTGCTGGCGCTGATGGAGCTGCGCGAAAACCGGCTCAGCCGCCGCGCCCGGACGATCCTCGCGCTTGCCGCGATCGGCTTCCTGATCGGCGTCCCGGTCGGCCTCAGCATCGACCCGGTGGCGATGTCGTTCGCCGCCGTCGCCTATGTCGCCGGGCTTTCCGCCTTCGTCCTCGGCTGGGGGGACGAGGTGCGGCCGGCATTCAGCTCGACCCTGGAGCAGGTGCTGAAGGTGGTCCTGGTGCCGCTGGCCCTCTACGGCATCGCCCAGTACTTCTTCCCGCTCACCTCCTGGGACGACAACTGGGTCACCTCGACCGACCTCGGCAGCATCATGGCGCCGCAGAAGGGGCACATCCGCGTCTTCTCGACGCTCAACTCGCCCTTCACCTTCGCGATCGTCCTCGCCGTCGGGATCCTCTTCGTGGTGGCGATGCGCCGTCGCCTCAACTACAAGCTCCTCTACCTGCTGCCGGTCTCGGTCGCGCTGGCGCTCACCTTCGTCCGCAGCGCCTGGCTCTCGCTCGTCCTCGGCCTGATCGTCTACGTCGCCGCGACCAAAGGCCGCGCCGCCGGCAAGACCGTCGCGGTGGTCCTCGTCTGCGTCGCCGGCCTGGTCGTCGTCGGCGGCAGCAACCCGACGACGAAAGCGTTCACCGACCGCATCACCTCGGTCGGCGACCCCAACGACATCTCCTCCAAGGAACGCTTGGAAACCACCAGCCGGCTGCTGCCGCAGTCGATCGGCCAGCCGCTCGGCGCCGGCCTTGGCCAGGCCGGCCTCGCCGCCAACCTCAACGAATCCAGCGAAGCCGGGGTCGTCGACGTCGACAACGGTTACGTCGCGCTGCTCTACCAGTGCGGCCTGCTCGCCTTCTTGATGGTGATCTGGGCGATCGTGGTCAGCGTCGGCGCCGCGGTCCGCTCGCTCGGGCGGGCGCCGCCGGAGGCCCGGCCCTACCGGGCCGCGATCCTCGGGATCCTGGTCATGCTGGTCGTCGCCGAGGCGTCCGCCGACGTCCTCTTCGGCATCCCCGGTGTCATCTTCTGGTACCTGGCCGGGCTCTCGGTCGCCTCCGTCGCCGGCGACCGGCTGCGCGAAGAAAAGCGGGGCGAGGAAGAGGACGGCGGCGAGCCGGCGATCAACCAGCTGCAGCCGAGCGCCGCCACTCCCTGAGGGCGGCGAAGCGGGCGCGGGTGGCGATCCGCAGCCGGCTCGCCACCTCGCCACGGGGAGTGCCGCGCAGCAGCAGCTCCAGCGCCAGCGCCGGCCCCGGGTCGGCCCGAGTCCCGAACAGCAGGCCGTAGCCGGTGGCGACGAGGCGCCGCCCGCCGCGCAGGTTCTTCAGCAGCGCCAAAGCCTGGTTGTGGACGGCGTTGAAGCGCTCCTCGTCGCTCATCTGCTCCTCGCGCTGGCCGCCGAAGCGCTCGGCCTCGTGGTGCAGGACCTCGAGCGCCGGGTCGTAGAGCAGGGTCCAGCCCTTGGCCTCGATCGCGAGGCTGAGGTCGATCTCCCAGTGATGCTCGGCGCCGCTGCCGCGCAGCGCCGTGTCGAGCCGCTTCTCGCCCAGGGCCGCGCGCCGCACCGCCATGTTCGCTCCCTTGACGATGTCGACCCGCCGCGGCGGCCCCGCCGCCAGGTGGTGGTTGCCGGTGACCCGGCCGAACCGCAGCACCTTGCCGACCACGAGCCCCGGGTCGCCGGGGCCGGCGCTGTCGGAGCCGACGATCAGGTCGCGCCCGCCGAGCGCGCCCAGTTCCGGGTCGGCGGCGAAGTGGGCCTCGATCCGCGCCAGCCAGTCGGGGCGGGGCTCGGTGTCGTCGTCGGTGATCGCGACCACGTCGCCCGCGGCCCGGTCGAAGCCGCTGTTGAGCGCGGCGACGACCCCGCTGGCGCCGGGGGCGACGACCTCGAGTGGGAACGGCAGGGTCAGCTCGGCCAGCAGCGCCCGCGTCTCCGCGTCGTCCTCGCGCACGACCAGGACCAGCTCGTCGGGCTGGCGCTGTTGCTGGCCCAGCGCCGCGAGCCCGCGGGCGAGCGACTGCGGGCGCCGCCAGGTCGGAATCAGGATCGAGAGCTTCAAAGAGGGCTTATCCATCATCTGTCGAACTGCGTTACACGACGGGACCCCTTGGTACAGTCGGCGCCGCCGATCGCCTGATCCTCCCAGTCCAAAGCCCTTCCCTTGCCCCCCGAACGCCATAGCGAAGAGTCAGACCTCTCCCTGATCGCCCAGACGATCCGGCGGCGGATCTGGGTCGTGGCTGTGTGTCTCGGCGTGGCCATCGTCGGCGCGATCATCTTCACTCTGCAGGCGGAAAAGCAGTATTCCGCGACTTCGGCTCTGCTCCTGCGGCCCTCGGCCGCGGTCGAACCCCAGCGCACGGTCGAAACCAACCTGCAGCTGATCTCGCTGCCGGCGATCGCCTTCGAGACCGCGAAAGAGGTCCCGGGGATGACCGGGGAAGAAGTGACGGCCGCGATCGAAGCGACCCAGCAGGGCGAATCGGACATCATCCGGATCAAGGCGACGACCGACGACCCCGACAAAGCGGCCGACATCGCCAACACCTTCGCCGAACAGTTCATCGCCTTCCGCGAAGGCGCCAGCCGCGGCAAACTGCAGACCAGCAAGGTCGAGATCGTCGAGCGGGCGACGCCCGAGGACACCGCGGTCTCGCCCAGCCCCGCTCGCAACGTCATCTTCGGCGCCCTGATCGGGCTCGCGCTCGGGATCGGCCTGGCCCTGTTGCTCGAGCAGCTCGACCGCCGCGTCAAGCGCCAGGACGACCTGCCCGAGGTCACCGGCCTGCCGCTGATCACGACCGTGCCGAAGCGCAAGTCCTTCGACGCCGAGCACCTCGGCGACGGCTCGGTCTCGCCGGCCGAGGCGGAGATCTTCCTGATGCTGCGGGCGAACCTGCGCTACTTCAACGTGCGCAAAGACATCCGCTCGGTCCTCGTCACCTCGGCCCAGCCGGGGGAGGGCAAGAGCCTGATCTCGCTCGGGCTGGCGCTCGGCGCGGCGATGAGCGGCGAGCGGGTGCTGCTGATCGAGGCCGACATGCGCGATCCCTCGCTCGGCACCAAGCTCAAGTCCAACTCCGCCCGCGGCCTCAGCTGGGCGCTCTCGGACCCGGAGGCGAAACTCGCCGACGCGGTCGCGACGATCGCCGCCAAGGACATCGCCGAAACCGCCGGCGAGGCGACGCTCGACCTGCTGCCGGCCGGCAGCATCCCGCCGAACCCGACCGAGCTGGTCGAGTCGCAGCGGATGCGCGACCTGCTGATCGAGGCCGAAGGCGCCTATGACTTCGTCGTCGTCGACACGCCGCCGATCCTCGTCGTCGCCGACGCGATCCCGCTCGTCTCCGTGGTCAGCGGCGTGCTTGCCGTCAGCGGCCTCGGCGTCAGCACCCGCGGCGCCGCCACCGACCTCGCCGAGCAGCTGGAACGGATGGACGCGGCGACGCTCGGCCTCGTCGCCAACTTCGCCACCAACACCGGCCGCTCGTACGAGGGCTACGGCTACGGCCGTCCCCCCGAGGCCGCGCTGATGAAATCGGCGGCTAAGCCGCCGGCCAAAAAGTCCTCTTAGCGTCGAGCCCCGGGTGGGGGAGGTCGGGTGACCCTCCCGCGAAGACCGTCGCGCAGCTGGGTCGCCTGCCAGGGTTCGTAGCGCCCGTCCATAAGCCTTCGCGGCAGGGTCACCCGACCTCCCCGCAATCGCGCAGCCCGGGACGCTCAGGGTCCGGAAGCTGAAGCGCAGCGGCAGTTGCCGTCCTGTCTGGAGCTTCCGCACCCTGAGCCATCCCGAACTCCGTATTGCGGGAGGGAGCCGGGTGGCCCTCTCCGGAAAGCTCACGGACAGGCGTAACGCACCCAGGCATGGGCTCCAGCTGCGCAACGGCTTTCTGGAGAGGGCCACCCGGCTCCCTCCTCAC
>DASYKN010000071.1:0-3684 GCA_035995325.1 Solirubrobacterales bacterium | reverse complement strand
AAGACGATCAGGAAGCTGACCAGGGTCGGCTCGTCCCAGACCCACCAGTGCCCCCAGGAGGCCTTGGCCCAGATCGAGCCGGTGATCAGCACAGCGACGCCGAAGATCACCGACATGTGGATCGCGACGTACGAATACGCGTCCCACTTGCGGTTGTCGGTGCGCAGGTGGGCGATCGCGAAGACGCCGCCGACGACGAAGCCAATCAGCGCCACGATCGCCAGCGGCACGTGCAGGTAGAAGATCTTCTGGATGAAGCCCTGGTCGCCGTCGAGCGGGGCGTAGAAGAAGACCAGCGAAAGCGACAGGGCAACCATCGCCACGGTGGCGATCGAGAGTGGTCTCAGTCCTTTGCCGTACATGCGTCGCGGGGGCGAGGCGGGGGCGCTGCCGGGTCAGTCCTCGAGGAGGAAGTCGAACACCGCATAGCCGACCAGGCCGAAGATCAGATCGTATAGGCCAAGCACCATCAGCCAGGTGCCGAAGCGGTCATAACCGGGTCCGCCCAGGGCCAGCAACGGCTCGGTGGCTCCGGTTGCGGCGATCATCAGCGGCACAACCAGCGGCAGCAGGACCAGCGGCACCAGCAGGTCGCGGGCGCGCGAGTTGACCGCCATCGAGGAGATCAGGGTGCCGGTGACGGCGAGGCCGAGGTCGGCCAGCAAGAGGATCGCCACCAGCGGCAGCAGCCCCGAAGCGGAGTCGAGGAAGAAGAGCGAGAAGATCGGCACCGCGATCAGCTCCAGCGCCAGCAGGTAGACCAGCAGCGCCGCCGCCTTGGCGGCGAAGAGGACGCTGCGGTCGATCGGGGCGAGCCGGATCGCGTCGAAGCCGCCCTCCTCGCGCTCGGCGACGAAGAGGCGGTTGATGCCGAGGACGGCGGCGAACAGCAGCGTCGCCCAGAGGACGCCGGCGGCGAGGCTGCCGGAGAGGCTGGTGCGGTCGAGGCCGAAGCGGAAGATGACGAAGGTGGTGACCGAGAACAGCGCCATCGCCGGCAGCGACTGCAGCGTCCGCAGCTCCGAGCGCAGGTCCTTGCCGAGGATCGCCGCGAAGGCGGCGCGGGACGAGGTCATGAGGCTCGCCCCGGCTGGGCGCGTGGCGTGGTCATGAGATCGCCGCCGCCTCGCCGATCCCCAGCCGCAGCACCTGGTCGGCTTCGGGCAGGTGGCGCTCGGGGTCGTGGGTGACGATCACCCGGGTGCAGCCGCTGGCGGGGCCGATCAGGCCGCGGGCCAGCTCGCGCCCCTCGGCGTCGAGGTTGGAGTCGGGCTCGTCGAGCAGCAGCAGCGCCGGCTCATGCAGGACGCAGCGGCAGATCGCCAGCCGCTGGCGCATCCCGGCCGAGAGCGAGGCGACGCGGTCGTCGGCCCGCACCTCCATCCCGGCGGCGGCGAGCAGCGCCGCGATCCGCGCTTCCGCCGTCGCGCCGGAGATCCCGTGCAGCTTGGCGTGGAAGCGCAGGTTCTCGCGGCCCGAGAGGTCGCGGTAGAGCAGCGGCTCGTGGCCGAGGTAGCCGATCCGCCCGCGCAGCTTCCAGGCCTGGTCGGGCAGCGAGCAGCCCAGCACCGTCGCTTCGCCGCCGCTCGGGCGCAGCAGCGTCGCCAGGATCCGCAGCAGCGTCGTCTTGCCGGCGCCGTTGGGGCCGAGGACGACCAGCGACTGGCCCGCGGCCAGGGTCAGGCCGACCCCGTCCAGCGCCGTGCGTTCGCCGTAGTCGCGGCGCAGGCCGGCGAGGTGGATCGCCGGCGCGCCGCTGTTCTGCTCAGTGGGCATGCCGCCGGGGATTGTGAACCGTCTAGGCTGCCGCGGCACTTTTCGACATGCGGCGCAAACGCAGTCTCGACAAGGAGGACTGGATGAAGAATTGGAATCGGGTGGCGAAGCTGGCCGCGGCGGTCGGCGCAACGCTGGCCCTCGGCGTGCCGGTGATCGCGGCTGCCGACCAGCCCGGCCAGACGGTCGAACTGAAGTCGACGATCACGGTCAACCCCTACGGCAACGCCGGCAAGGTCTCCTCTGCGAACGCGAACTGCGTCGAGAGCCGCCGGGTCGTCGTCAAGGAGAAGGGCTACGGCAAGATCGGCTCCACGACCACCAGCTCCACCGGCAGCTGGAAAGCGGAACCGGACTACAAAGGCGAAGTCCCGATCAAGGTCTGGGCCGAAGTGAAGCCGGTCACCCAGGGCACCGCCGGCACGATCTACAAGTGCCTCGGCGCCACTTCGAACACCCGCACGATCAACGGCGGTTGAGCTGCGGTTCGGTCAGCGCCGCTTCTTCAGCGTGCGCTGGCCGATCTTCAGCAGCGGGCCCGCGCCCTCGCGCAGCGCCCGGGCGCGGGTCTCGCCCTTGCCGTAGAGGATCCGCGCCGAAGCCTGCACCGCTTCGCCGAGGGTGCGGTCGTAGGGGTGCCACCAGAAGTCGCGGGTCAGCCCCGGCTCCCAGGCGTTCATCTTGATGTTGACGCACTCGTAGAAGCCGAATTTGGAGTGCGAGCGGCCGAGCCCGGAGTCCTTGACCCCGCCCCAGGCGCACTGGCAGGCGCCGTGGCTGAAGGAGTGGTCGTTGACCCAGACCATCCCCGACTCGAGGCGGCGGGCGATCCGCTCGCCCTTCTGGCGGTCCTTGGTCCAGACCGAGGCGCCGAGCCCGAACTGGGAGTCGTTGGCAAGGTCGATCGCCTCCTGCTCGGAGTCGACGACGACTATCGGCAGGACCGGGCCGAAGATCTCCTCGCGCATGATCCGGGTCTCATGGGTGACGCCGGTGAGGACGGTCGGGGCGATGTACTTGCCGGGCAGGCCGGGGACGTCGACCGGGCCGCCGCAGAGCTTGGTGGCGCCGGTCGCGACCGCGTCCTCGATCAGGTCGACGACGATCTCGTACTGGCCGTCGGAGGTCATCGGGCCGATCTCGGTCTCCCACTCGAGCGGGTCGCCGAGCCGCAGCTTCTCCGCCTCGCGGGCGACGCCGGCGACGAAGCGGTCGGCGATCTCGCGGACGACGTAGACGCGCTCGATCCCCGAGCAGGTCTGGCCGGCGTTGGCGAAGCCGCCCCAGACGGCGCCGGAGACGGCGTTGTCGAGGTCGGCATCGGCGCAGACGATCATCGGGTCCTTGCCGCCCAGCTCGAGGACCGAGCCCTTGAGCCGGCTGGCGCAGACCTCGCCGACCTTGCGGCCGACGTCGACCGAGCCGGTGAAGAAGACCTTGGCGACGCTCGACTTGGCGAGCGCGTCGCCGACGACGCCGCCGCCGTGGACGACCCGGGCCAGGCCCTCGGGGAAGCCGGCCTTGTCGAAGACCTGGCGGATCCGCTCGCCCAGCAGCGGCGTCAGGCTGGCCGGCTTGAGGACGACGCCGTTGCCCGCCATCAGCGCGATCGCGACCTCGCCGAAGGGGATCGACCAGGGGTAGTTCCAGGGGGCGATGATGCCGACGACGCCGATCGGCTCATAGGAGAAGTGGCCGCTCTTGGAGAGCGTGAAGGCCTGGGTCATCCGCACCTTCTCGTCGGCGAGGATCTTCGGCCCCGCCTTCGCGCACCAGTGCAGGGCGTCGACGGTCGGCAGCAGCTCCATCGTGTAGGCCTCGGCGCGCGGCTTGCCCTGCTCGCGGACCAGCAGCTCGGCGACCTCGTCGATGTCGTCGAGCAGGGCGTCGGCGGCGCGGCGCATGTAG
>DASYKN010000070.1:0-22707 GCA_035995325.1 Solirubrobacterales bacterium | reverse complement strand
TCTGCACGGGATCGAATACGTCGTCTTCGTCATCCCCGGCCTGATCATGATGACCTGGTCGATCAACGCCTTCACCAACAACTCCTCCTCGATCCTGCAGCAGAAATTCCAGGGGGCGATCCAGGACCAGCTCTCCTCGCCGGCCTCGCCGCTGGAGCTGTTGCTGGCGTTCTCGCTCGGCGGCTTCCTGCGCGGGCTGATCGTCGCCACGCTCGCCTTCATCGCCGCCTCGCTGCTGGTCGACCTGCCGGTCGACCACATCTTCGTCCTGATCCCCGGCCTCTTCCTGGTCGGCTTCTTCTTCTCCCAGCTCGGGGTCCTGATCGGCGTCCGGGCCGAGCAGTTCGACGACGTCTCCTTCGTCCAGACCTTCGTCCTGCAGCCGCTGATCTTCCTCGGCGGCGTCTTCTACTCGGCGGCGCTGCTGCCGCAGCCGTTCGAGACCCTGACCCACTTCAACCCGATCTACTACATGATCAACCTCGTCCGCTACGGCTTCGTCGGCTACACCGAAGTCAGCATCCCGCTCTCGTTGCTGGCGCTGGTCGCGGCCACGGGGATCCTCTTCGCGGTCAACCTCCGCCTCTTCTCGCGCGGCTACAAGCTGCGCGCGTAGCGCCGCCGCCTCAGCCGGGGTCGGCGACCGGCACGCCGATCGGGCCGCCGTCCTCGGGGACGACGAGGATCGCGCCCTCGCCGGTGACGTAGGCCTCCTCGCCGTGCTGGACGACGTCCATGCCCTGCGCCTCCTCGCGGCTGCTGGCCCGCAGCGGCATCACCGCGCCGATCAGGCGCAGCAGCAGGTAGGTCGCCCCGAAGGCGTAGGCCGGGGCGGCCAGCGCGGCCAGCGCCTGGTCGCCCAGCTGCGCGGCGTTGCCGTAGAAGAGCCCGTCGGAGGCGCCGTTCCAGGCGGCCTCGGCGAAGAAGCCGATGAAGAGAATCCCGAAGAGGCCGGCCGTGCCGTGGGCGGCGAGGACGTCGAGGGTCTCGTCGACGCCGGTGCGGGTGCGCCAGACGATGATCGCGTAGCTGGGCAGCGCCGCCAGGGCGCCGAGCAGCATCGCCCAGCCGGGGCTGACGTAACCGCCGGCCGGGGTGATCGCGACGCAGCCGACGACGATCGCGGTGGCGGCGCCGATCGCCGTCACCTTGCGGCCCCGGATCAGGTCCAGCGCGAACCAGACGACCAGCGTGCAGGCGGGGCAGAGCAGGGTGTTGGTGAAGGCGAGGACGCTGGGGTCGCCGGTCGAGAAGCCGCTGCCGCCGTTGAAGCCGAACCAGCCGAACCAGAGCAGGCCGGCGCCGAGCAACACGTAGACGGCGTTGTGGGGAAGCAGGGCCTGGCGGCCGTAGTCCTTGCGAGCGCCGACGACGAGCGCCGCCGCCAGGGCCGAGAAGCCGGAGCCCATCTCGACCGGGACGCCGCCGGCGAAGTCGAGGGTGCCACCGGCCTGCAGCCAGCCGCCGCCGAAGGCCCAGTGGGCGAGGACGGCGTAGACCAGCACCGACCAGAGGGCGGCGAAGACGAGGAAGGGGCCGAAGCGCATGCGCTCGACCACGGCGCCGGAGACCAGGGCGACGGTGATGATGCAGAAGGTCGCCTGGAAGGCGAAGAAGACCAGCTCCGGGATCGTGGTGCCGTCGCGGGGGGCGAAGTCGACGCCGCTGAGGAAGGCGTTGCCGAGGCCGCCGACGATGCTGCCGTCGCCGTCGAAGGCGAGTGAGTAGCCGACCGCCGCCCAGGTGACGGTGGCGACGGCGATCGCGGCGACGCACATCATGAAGGTGTTGAGCGTGTTCTTCGAGCGCACCAGGCCGGCGTAGAAGAGGCCGAGCGCCGGGGTCATCATCAGGACCAGGGCGGTGGCGATCAGCATCCAGGCGGTGTCGCCGCTGTCGATCCCCGCCGCTGCGGCCGGCAGTCCCGCGACGAAGCTCATTTGTCCACCGGCGTCACGGCGCCATGGTCGGTGTCGCCGGTGCGGATCCGCACCGCCTGCTCGAGCGGCACGACGAAGATCTTGCCGTCGCCGACTTCGCCGGTGCGGCCGCCCTCGCAGAGCGCCGCGATCGTGGTCTCGACGAAATCGTCGGAGACGGCGACCTCGAAGCGGACCTTCTCCTCGAGCCCCATCTTCACGGTCGTGCCGCGGTAGGTCTCGACCCGGTCCAGCTCGCCGCCGTGGCCCTGCACGCGGCTGATCGAGAAGCCGCGCACCTCTGCCCGGTACAGCGCCTCCAGGACCTCGTTTGCCTGCTCGGGACGGACGATGCCGATCACGAGTTTCAAAATTCTCCTCTCTCCCGGATCTCTCCCAAGATCCCGCCGACTTGGCGCGAGCCTATCCGCTCGGCAAGGCGGATTGCGGGGCCGTCGAGCCGCCCCGTCCCGCGCCCGCCCCTCTCTACAATCGCTGCCGATGGCCACTCGTACCCGCAGGCGGCGTCGCAAGCCGCCAGTTTCCCGCTGGCATAGGTTCGCGATTCCCCTCGTCGTCATCGGCGGCCTGATCGCGGTTGCCGGCGGCATCGGCGTCTCCTGGGCGCTCAGCGTCTACAACTCGGCGCCGCCGCTCTCGAGCCTGCAGCCGGTCCAGAAGGGGCGCTCCTCGGCGATCTACGCCGCCGACGGCAGCCTGATCGGCTTCATCCGCTCCGACAACATCCGCCAGCCCGTCTCCTCGCGGCAGCTGCCGCAGACGCTCAAGGACGCGACGGTCGCGATCGAGGACAAGAACTTCTTCAGGCACGGAGCGCTCGACCCCGAAGGCATCGCCCGCGCCGCCTGGAAGGACCTGCTCGCCGGCGGCAAGCCGGTCCAGGGCGCCTCGACGATCACCCAGCAGCTGGTCCGCAACCTCTACATCACCAACCCCGACGAGACGATCAAGCGAAAGCTGATCGAAGCGCACCTTGCCAACGACCTCGAGGAGGTACACGACAAGGACTGGATCCTCACCCAGTACCTCAACACCGCTCCCTACGGGACGGTTGAAGGCCAGACCGCGGTCGGGGCCGAGGCGGCGGCGCAGACCTACTTCAGCAAGCCGGCCAAGGACCTCAACCTGACCGAGGCGGCGATGATCGCCGGCCTGCCGCAGGCGCCCTCCGAATACAACCCCTTCCTCGACCCGGCGGCGGCGACCCAGCGCCGCAACGAGGTGCTGGGGACGATGGAGGAACAGGGCTACATCACCACCCCCGAATACGAGGAAGCGCTCGACAAGGGGCTCGGGCTCAACCCCGGCGACAAGTACCAGGTGATCCACGACGCCTTCCTCTTCGACCTGGTCCAGCAGCAGCTGATCGAGCGCTACGGCATCAACACCGTCCGCAACGGCGGCCTCAAGGCCTACACGACGATCGACCCGGACCTGCAGGCCAAGGCCGAGGAAGCGGTCGAAAACGCGTGCTACGTCTGTTATCCGGAAGGCGGGCCGGCGGCCGGCCTCGCCTCGGTCAACCCCGAAACGGGCGAGATCCTCGCCCTCGCCTCGACCGAAGGCTACGCCTCCGAAGAACAGTTCAACTACGCCTGGCAGGCCCACCGCCAGCCCGGCTCCTCCTTCAAGACCTTCGTCCTGGCGACGGCGATCAAGCAGGGCATCGACCCCGACAGCACCTACTACGACGGCAGCTCGCCACTGACCCTCGACCTCCCGGGCGGCGGCACCTGGACCGTCAACAACTCCGAGGGCGACGGCGGCGGCACCGAGTCGCTGACCGAAGCGACGGTGCACTCGGTCAACGTCGTCTACGCCCAGCTCGACCTCGACGTCGGCCCCGAAAACGTGTCCCAGACCGCCGAGGAAATGGGCATCACCTCGTCGCTGGAATCGGTGCCGGCCGAGGGAATCGGCGGGCTCGCCGAAGGCGTCACGCCGCTGGAGATGGCCGATGCCTACGCGACCCTCGCCAACGGCGGCATCCACCACGACCCGACCGCGATCAGCAAGGTCGAGTTCCCCAATGGCAAGGTCGACGAATCCGGCGCCGACGACGGCGAACGGGTGCTGACCGAAGGCCAGGCTTACGAAGTGACGCGGGTGCTGGAGGGAGTGATCACCTCCGGGACCGGCGCCGGCTACACCTCGATTGGCTGTAGTGCCGAGGCCGGCAAGACCGGCACCTCGGAGGAAGAGTCAGACGCCTGGTTCGTCGGCTACACGCCGATGTACTCGACCGCCGTCTGGGTCGGCCACCCGCAGTCGCGCGAATACACCGGCTACGGCGGCCCGACCGCCGGCCCGATCTGGCAGTCCTACATGTCGGCCGCGCAGGAAGGCGAGTGCCCTGAATTCGCCGTGCCCGACAGCCTGCCCGAACTCTCCGGCCTCGACGGCGGCCACGCCTCCGAATCGGGCTACTCGAGCGGCGAATACTCCGAAGAAACGTATGAAGGCGAAGAAGAAGAAGAAGACACTGGCAAGAAGGATGAAGGCGGGGAAGACGCGGCCGGCGAAGAGCCTGCTGGCGAAGCCGCGCCGACGCCGACCCCGTCCCCCGCTGGCTCGCCGCCGTCGGTCGGCGGCGGCATCAGCCCCGGCTAAGCGCTACTCGCCGATCAGCTCGATCCGGTAGCCGTCCGGGTCGCGGACGAAGCAGATGCGGTGGCCCTCGATGCGGCCGCCGGGACGGTAGGGCGGCTTCTCGGGCTCGACCCCTTCGTCGGCGAGGCGGGCGAGGGTTCCGTCGAGGTCGTCGACCGCCAGGGCGATGTGGTTGTAGCCGCTGCCGAGGTCGTACGAGTCGACCCCGTGGTTGTAGGTCAGCTCCAGGCGGGGGTCCTCGCCGGGCATGCCCATGAAGACGTTGATCGCCTCGTCGCCGATCGGCATCCGCGCCACCTCCTCGAAGCCGAGCTTGGCGTAGAAGGCGACCGAGCGGTCGATCTCGCCGATTCGGTAGCAGGTGTGGAGAAAGCTGGCCACTGCCGCACAAGGCTACATCCGCCCGCAAGCGGCTCTGCGATTGGCTTGCCTTACGCCGGAGCGGCCATTAACTTGCAGCTTCTTCGCAAGTTCGCAAATCCCTGAAAGGAATCTCTTGAGAAAGCATCTCTTCGTGACGGCGGCGGCAACCGCGCTTGCGCTCGCCGCCTTTGGCCCTGGGCTCGCCAGCGCCGCCGTGGCGCCGACGGGCACGACCGACACGATCTCCATGGAGGAAGTGAAGGGCGCGCTGAAGTTCGTGGCACCGGCGACGGTCCAACAGGGCGACGAACTGGAAATCCTCAACAACACCGACCCGAAAAAGGTCGGGCCCCACACCTTCTCGCTGGTCACGCAGGGCTCGTTGCCGAAAACGCCGAGCGCTCGTAAAAGCTGCTTCACCCCGAAACACATCTGCATGTCGATCGCGAAATGGCACGGTTTCAACCCGAAAACCGAACAGATCACGATCAACCCGGTCAAAGCCGGTCCGGCGGGCTGGAGCACGCTCGGCGACAACACCAAGACGGGCGACTCCTGGTTCACGGGTGAAAAGAAAAAAGGTACCTCGTTCACGCAGCTGGTGACCGCGGAACCGGGCACGATCTACTTCGTCTGCGCGATCCACCCCTGGATGCAGGGCAAGACCACGGTCCTGACGGCGCCTCCCCGGTCATACCCCTATGGCGACGATGCGCTGCCTCCGAGTAGCTAAATAGCGTCCACGTCCGGTCAGTTCGCATTCACGCCTCGCCTCGGGCGCCGAGCTTTCCTCGGCGCCCTTGGCGGCGGCGCGCTTGCCTACCTGCTGCCGCTGAAGGGCGGCGGCGGTGGGCTGCTGCCGTTGGGCGCGGGAACCTCGGAGGCCGAGGCGGCGGTGCCCTTCCGCGCCCGGCTGCCGATCCCGCGCGAGCTGACCGAGGCGCGGATCGAGATCCCGATCGGCGAGGCCGAGGCCCAGATCCTGCCGGGCCGCAAGACCCGCCTCTGGACCTACGGCGGCACCTTCCCCGGGCCGACCGTGCGCCGGCCGGCCGGCGCACGCACCGAGGTCCGCTTCCGCCATGAGCTGCCGGCCAAGGCCGGCGAGCTGTCGGTCCACCTGCACGGCGGCCACAACCGCACCCAGTTCGACGGCCAGCCCGGGGGCCTGACCGAGTCGCACCCGATCTCCTATTTCTGCCGCATCCCCGCGGGCCTCTCCGCCCGCGAGTCCGGCAACGACCTGCTGCTGGCGCCGGGCGCGAGCAAAACCTACGTCTTCGACCTGCTCGAGGACGGCGGTCCCGAACGGGCCGCGTTCCAGTGGTACCACGACCACCGTCTCGACAAGACCGCTCCGCACGTCTGGCGCGGGCTGGCGGGGATGTGGATCGTCGACGACGAGTTCGAGGACTCACTGCCGCTGCCGCGCGGCAAACGAGACGTCCCGCTGATGATCGCCGACCGCAGCTTCGACCGCGACAACCAGCTGACCGACCCCTTCACCGCGGGCCTCCGGCCGCCCGCCGACGGGATCGCCGGCGCCAGCGTCCTCGTCAACGGCGCCTTCATGCCGCATCACCGGGTCGACCCCTGCCGCTACCGGCTGCGGGTCCTCAACGTCTCCCAGTTCCAGTCCTTCAACTTCCACCTCTCCAACCGGGCGCCGATGGTCCAGATCGGCAGCGACAGCGGCCTGATGCCGCGCCCCGTCCGCCGCGACCAGATCCTGCTCGGCCCGGCCGAGCGGGCCGAGGTGATCGTCGACTTCGCCGCCTGCAGGGGAGAGTCGGTCGAGCTGCGCAGCAGCCGCCACGGCGGCCGCAACCCCGACGGCGCCCGCGCCTACATCGGCGCCCTGATGCAGTTCCGGGTCGGCAGCGAGCGGGTTCCCGACCGGACCAGGGTGCCGCGCCGGCTGCGGCCGCTGCCCGAGTGGGCCACGCGGGCGCAGAAGCGGCGCCACGGCAAGCCCGACCATGTTTGGGAGATCACCGTCGGCGGCCTCTTCAAGACCACCTGGTTGATCAACGGCAGGACCTTCAACCCCGCCCGCGCCGACGCCTTCCCGCGGCTCGGCACGACCGAGGTCTGGGAGTTCCACAACCGCACCTCGGTCGCGCACCTGATGCACATCCACCACAACGACTGGTATCTGCTCGCCCGCGACGAGAGGCCGGCGCCGCCCTGGGAAGACTGCCTCAAGGACACCTTCTTCGTCTTCCCCGGAGAACGCATCCGCGTCGCCGGAAACTTCGCCGACCACGCCGGCAAGTTCGTGATCCACTGCCACATGCTCGACCACGAGGACCACGGCCTGATGAGCCAATTCGAGGTCGTGCGACCGCATCGCTAAAGATCGGGGCGTGGCTGCCGATGCTTAGGCGCGTTGGCTCGACTACCCAAAAAGCGGGAGGACCTACGCGGTCCCGGCCGTTCGGAGGCGCGCGCAGTCGGCGCCCTGCTGGTCGCCGGCGCCGGCCTCGTCGCCCTCTCCCTCGTCCTGCCCCACCCGAGCGGCGGCGACACGCCGGCGCTGATCGGTACCGCCGTGGCGATGACGGCGATCGGGCTGCTGAGCTGGTTCCTCTCCCGCCGCATCCCGCTGGTCGCGACGCACGCGCTGCTCGGCCTCACCGCCGTCGCGACCGGGCTGCTGATCTGGGAGAGCGGCGTCGCCGCCGGCCAGTACGGCTCGATCTTCGTCTGGGGCACGCTGATCGCCGCCTACTACTTCCCGCGCCGCCTCGCCGCCGCCCACCTCGCCTGGCTGCTGGCCGTCAACGCCCTCACCCTGGCCGTGGTCGAAAGCACCGCCGGGTACTCCCCTCTGACCCGCTGGTTCTTCACCGCTGTCTCGCTGACCGTGGTGATGACACTGACCAGCACGATCGTCGCCCGCCGCGCCCGCGCTGACTTACGCGCTCGCCGCTTCTTCGACCTCTCCCACGACATGCTCTGCACCGCCGACATGGAGGGTTACTTCGTCGAGCTCAACTCGGCCTGGGGGGAGTCCCTCGGCTACGGCGACGCGGAGCTGCGCTCGAAGCCCTTTATCGAGCTGGTCCATCCGGAGGATCGTGAGCGAACCGAAGCGGAGTCCGCCGGGCTCTTCGAAGGCAAGGAGACGGTCGGCTTCGAGAACCGCTACCTCGCCAAGGACGGGAGCTGGCACTGGCTGCGCTGGAGCTCGACGCTGTCTCCGGACGAGTCGTTGATCTACGCCCGCGCGACCGATGTCACCGAGCTGAAGCGGGTCGAGTCCGAACGCGAGAAGCTGCTGATCGAGGTCGAGGGGCTGGCCCGCAGCGACGCCCTCACCGGGCTGCCGAACCGGCGCGCGCTCGACGAGCAGCTGCCGAAGGAGATGGCACGGGCGCGGCGGGCCGGGTCGGGGCTCTGCCTGGCGATCGTCGACCTCGACCACTTCAAGGCCTACAACGACAGCCACGGCCACCTCGCCGGCGACGAGATGCTGCGCCGCTGCGCCGTCGCCTGGGACTCGGAGCTGCGCGGCGAAGACACGATCGTCCGCTTCGGCGGCGAGGAGTTCCTGATCGTCCTCCCCGACACCGAGCCCGAGCAGGGCGTGGAGATCGTCGAACGACTGCGGGCCGCGACGCCGGGAGCGCAGACCTGCTCGGCCGGCCTCGCCGCCTGGGACTTCTCCGAGAGCTACGAGAACCTGATCGGCAGGGCCGACAGCGCCCTCTACCGGGCCAAGGCCGCGGGCCGCGACCGGCTGGTCCACCTTCCTTCGAGCGAGTCATGATGGCGGCATGGGCGACCACGACCGCACGGTCCGCTTCCGCAAAGCGCGGCGCGACCCGCAGCTGACCGTCGTCGAGGGCTTCCACGCCCTCAAGCACGCGCTGCGCTTCGGCGCCGAGCTGGTCGAGGCGGTGGCCGTCGACCCGCCACAGTTGGAGCAGCTGGCGCAGGAGCTGGCCCCGGACCTGGCCGGAAGCCTGGCCAACCGGGTCGAGCCGATCGCGGCCGCGGACCTCGCCGAGCTGGCGCCGCTGACGCCGCGGACCGGGGTGGTGGCGATCGCCCGCCGGCCGCCGGTCGATCTGGCGGCGGTGCTGGCCGACCCGCGCCCGGCGCCGGTGGTCCTGCTCGAGCAGCCGAAGAACATGGGCAACATCGGCGCCTGCATCAGGGTCGCCGCCGCGGCCGACGCCGCCGCGGTCCTGACCACCGGCGAGAACGACCCCTGGTACCCCGACGCCGTGCGCGGCGCCGCCGGGCTGCACTTCGCGCTGCCGGTGACCGCGGTCGAGTCGCTGCCGGCAAGCGACCGACCGCTGTTGGCGATCGACCCCGAGGGGGAGGACCTGCACCCGGACCGGCTGCCGGCCCGCGCCGTTCTCGCCTTCGGCACCGAGCGCCACGGCATCAGCGGCGAGCTGCTGGAGCGAGCCGACGCGCGGATCTCGATCCCGATGCGGGATGGCGTCTCCAGCCTCAACCTCGCCACCTCGGTCGCGGTCACGCTTTTCGCGATGCGGCTTGCATCCTGAGCAAGCCGTCCTACGATGGAACGATGACCAGCGTCGCGCCGACCAACGAGGAGGCAGTCGAAGCCTGGAACGGGGTTCTCTTCGATCGCTTCCTCAAGTACCGGGAGATCCTCACCGCCGGCCTCGGCGCCCACGGCGAGGAGGCGCTGCGGATCCACCCGCCGGCACTCGGCGAGCGCGCCATCGACATCGGCTGCGGCTTCGGTGACACCAGTCAGCGGATCGCCGAGCTGGTCGGCCCCGAGGGCTCGGTGCTGGGCTTCGACGCGGCGCCTCGCTTCGTCGAGCTGGCCCGGGGGGAGGCGGAGCAGGCCGGCCTCGACAACGTCGAGTTCGCCGTCGGCGACCTCCAGGTGACCGAGTTCGAGCAGCGCTTCGACTACGCCTTCTCGCGCATGGGCACGATGTTCTTCGCCAACCCGGTGCCGGCGATGCGCAACCTGCGCAAGGCGCTCGCTCCCGGCGGCCGGCTCTGCATGGTCGTCTGGCGCCGCAAGATCGAGAACGAGTGGGTCCGCCGCTCCGAGCAGGTGGTGGAGCGCTTCGTCGAGGAGCCGGAGGAGTCCGACGAGCCGACCTGCGGCCCCGGCCCGTTCTCGATGGGCGACGCCGACGTGACCAGCCAGATCCTGCTCGGCGCCGGCTTCGAGGAGGTCACCCTGCGCCGGTGCGACTCGCGGATCAGGATCGGCCGCGACCTCGACCAGGCGATCGAGTTCGCGATGGCGCTGGGCCCGGCGGGCGAGGTGATCCGCCTGGCTGGCGCCGAGGCGGAGCGGCTGCGGCCCGAGATCGAGGCGGCGCTGCGCCAGGACCTGGCGGAGTTCGAGCGGCCGGACGGCGTCTGGGCGGGGGCTTCGACCTGGATCGTCAGCGCCCGCGCGCCGCGCGTTTAGGCGAAGTTCCCGACGCAAAGCAGGCGGGCGGGATAGCGTGGGGAAGTAGATGTTCGTGGCAGACGCGCCGCCGATGCCGCACAACTGACCGAAAGGATTCGCCTTGTTGCCGTTCGCCGACATCAGTTTTGGGGAACTTCTCCTCTTCGCCCTCGAGATCTTCTTCTTCGTGATCTGGATCTGGATCCTGATCACGATCCTCTCCGACCTCTTCCGCGACCACGAGCTCTCGGGCTGGGCGAAGGCAGCCTGGGTCCTGTTCTTGGTCTTCATCCCCTTCCTGACCGCGCTGGTCTACCTGATCGCCCGCGGCAGTGGCATGCGAGACAGGACGATCAAAGCCCAGGCCGACGCGAAAAAGCATTTCGACGAATACGTCCAGAAGCAGGCCCACAGCACCCCGGCGGACGAACTGCACAAACTCAACGACCTGAAGGAAAAGGGCGCGCTTTCGGCCGAGGAGTTCGACAAGGCGAAGGCCAAACTGCTCGCCTAGCGGCGATCTTCGAAGGCCCGGGGGCAGCTGCCCCCGGGTCTCGACATGGGGGTCCCAAATCCTCCAGAAGTGCCTGATTTGCAAGGGAAGTTGCAGGTTATTAGCAACTCCTCATAGTCTTTAAGCGACTTCGCTAGCCTGCGCGACCGTCGCCGAACCCTCTCTCTGGGCCGGCGCGGACTTCGATGCGGGCCATCCTCTCCGACACTCACGCAAGCGCCTCCAAGCGGCGCGCGCTGCTCTTCGCGGCGCTGCTGCTGGCCGCTCTCTGCGTGCTGGCGGCGTCGCTGGAGGCGAGCGCGCCGGCGAAGACGCCGCAGCAAAAGCTGGACGCGACGCAGGGCAAGCTCGAAGGCGTGCGCGAAAACCAGAGCGCGCTGGCGGAAACGATCGCCGAACAGAACGCCGCGATCGACACGATGATCGGCGAAGTCTCCGCCCTGCGCCAGAAGCAGGCGGCGCTGGAGAGCGAACTGGCCGAAAAGCAGGACGAACTGGACGCGGCGACGGCGGCGCTGAAGAAGGAAAGGGAACACCTCGAAGCGGTGCGCGCGCAGCTCGGCCGCGCCCTCGGCGTCCTTCGCGACCGCCTCGTGTCGATCTACGAGGCCGGCTCGCCCGACATCGTCAACGCCATCCTCTCCTCCGAGAACTGGTCGGAGATGGCGGCCCAGACCGAATACCTGAACCGGATTCAGAGCTACGACGACTCGGTCGTCGACCGCGTCAAGACGCTGCGCGACGAGGTCACCGGCGCGGTGGCGAAACTGGCCGACAACCGCGCCAAGGTGAAGAGCGCGCGCGACGCGATCGCCGTCGCCGAGCGCGAAGCCGCCGCCGCCCGGGACGAAGCCGAGTCCCGCTTCGCCGAACTGAAGTCGGCCCAGGCCGAGCGCCGCGCAGCGATGGAATCGCTCGAAAGCCGCGAAGAAGCGCTCAGCAACAACCTTGCCTCGATCTCCAACCAGATCGCCTCCGAAGGCGGCGAAGCGACGACCGGCCAGGTGCCGGCGCCGCTCAACCCCGGCGAATCCGCCGAGGTGATCAGCGAAAGCGAAGCCAGTGCCCCGGCCTCGGCGCCCTCGGCGGTCCAGGCCGCGATCTCCGCCGCCAACTCGATCGCGACCACGCCCTACATCTGGGGCGGCGGCCACGGCTCCTTCGAATCCTCCGGCTACGACTGCTCCGGCGCGGTCAGCTTCGCCCTGCACGGCGGCGGCTTCCTCGAAAGCCCGCTCGACTCGACCGGGCTCGAGACCTGGGGCGAACCCGGCCCCGGCAAGTGGATCACCGTCTACGCCAACGCCGAACACGCCTGGATGGTGATCGCCGGCATCGCCTTCGACACCGTCGGCGGCCCCGGCCCGCGCTGGCACGACCCCTGGGTCGACTCGCCCGAAGGATTCATCGCCCGCCACCCCGGCGGTTATTGACCACCCTCCCCTGGGGTAGCTTTTCCCCATGGGGTTGGAGCAGAAACTCGAGGAGATGCTCTCGGTGGAGAAGTTCGAGCCGCCGGCTGAGTTTCGCGAGCGGGCGCGCTGGAGCGATCCCGCGATCTACGAGGAGGCCGCTGCCGACCCCGAGGGTTGGTGGCTGCGGCAGGCGACCGAGCTGCTCGACTGGGACACGGTCCCCACGCAGTCGCTCGACGACTCCAATCCGCCCTTCTACAAGTGGTTCGAGGACGGGCGCCTGAACGCCTCCGCCAACTGCCTCGACCGCCACGTCGAGGCCGGGATCGGCGAGCGCGTCGCCTACCACTGGCGCGGTGAGGAGGGCGAGGAGCGGGACGTCACCTACGCCGACCTGCACCGCGACGTCCAGCGCTTCGCCAATGCGCTCAAGGACCTCGGCGTCGAGAAGGGCGACGTGGTCGGGGTCTACCTGCCGATGATCCCCGAGGTCGTCGTCGCGATGCTGGCCTGCGCCCGCATCGGCGCCATCCACAACGTCGTCTTCGGCGGCTTCTCGGCCGAGTCGGTGCGCGAGCGGATGGAGTTCTCGCAGGCGAAGGCGCTGGTCACCGTCGACGGCGCCCGCCGCAAGGGCAAGACGGCCCCGATCAAGCCGGCGGTCGACGAGCAGATGGGCGAGTTGGAGAGCCTGGAGACGATCGTCGTCGTCCGCCACACCGGCATCGAGTGCCCGATGCGCGAGGGCCGCGACCATTTCTACGACGAGGTGATGGACGCCGCCGAGCCCGAGTGCCCGGCCGAGCCGATGGAGGCCGAGCATCCGCTCTACATCCTCTACACCTCGGGCTCGACCGCGAAGCCGAAGGGGATCCTGCACACCACCGGCGGTTACATGGCCGGCGTCACCGCCACCCACCGCTACGTCTTCGATTTGCGACCCGAGCAGGACGTCTACTGGTGCGCGGCCGACGTCGGCTGGGTCACCGGCCACTCCTACATCGTCTATGGCCCGCTCGCCAACGGGGCGACCAGCGTGATGTGGGAGGGGGCGCCGGACTACCCGAGCAAGGGGATCTGGTGGGAGCTGGTCGAGCGCTACAAGGCGACGATCCTCTACGCGGCGCCGACCGCGATCCGCACCTTCATCAAATGGGGCGCCGAGATCCCCGCCCGGTCCGACCTCTCCTCGCTGCGGCTGCTGGGCTCGGTCGGGGAGCCGATCAACCCCAAGGCCTGGCTCTGGTACCGCAAGGTGATCGGCGGCGACCGCTGCCCGATCGTCGACACCTGGTGGCAGACGGAGACCGGCGCGATCATGATCTCGCCGCTGCCGGGGATCACCGCGACCAAGCCGGGCTCGGCGACGCTGCCCTTCCCCGGCGTCGAGGCGCAGGTGGTCGACGAGAAGGACGGCGAGCCGATCGAGCAGGGCCAGGGCCTGCTGGTCCTCGAGCGGCCCTGGCCCTCGATGCTGCGCGGCCTCTACAAAGAGGACGACCGCTTCGTCGAGACCTACTTCGCGAAATTCGGCACTGAGCGCTACCTGGTCGGCGATGCCGCCCGCCGCGACGAGGACGGCTACTTCTGGGTGATCGGCCGCATCGACGACGTCGTCAACGTCTCCGGGCACCGGCTCTCGACGGCGGAGGTCGAGTCGGCGATCGTCGCCCACGAGAAAGTCGCCGAGGCGGCGGTGATCGGCCAGTCCGACGAGGACACCGGCCAGGCGATCTGCGCCTTCGTCACCCTCACCGGCGACCTCGAGGGCACGGACGAGCTGGTCGCGGGGATCCGCGCCACGGTCGCCGAGCGGATCGGTAAATTCGCCCGGCCGAAACGGATCATCTGGGCCGACGACCTGCCGAAGACCCGCTCCGGCAAGATCATGCGCCGGCTCCTGCGCGACATCGCCGAGGGCCGCGCCCTGGGCGATGTCACCACCCTGCGCGACCCCGAAGTGATGAAGGAACTGGAGTCGAAGATCGCCGAGGAGCGCGACGCCGAGAACTAGTCAATTTCTGAGTACTTAAGAAAATGTACGGTATGTTCTCCGCGATCCAGACGGCGACGGGGAGGACTCAGTGGAGATCACGATCATCAGGCAAGGCGGCTTTCGGGGTGTTCACGAACGGCTGGGCCCGGTGGACACCTCCAGCCTTGGCGGAAAGGGCGCGGAGATCGAGGCGAAGGTGGAGGCGATCGGCTTCTTCTCGATGCCGGAGCGCCTCCCGGGCGGCGACGGTCCCGATCGCTTCTGGTACCGGTTCAACGTCGTCGACTCCGACCGCTCGCACACCGTCGCCTACAGCGACGGAAGCGACGGCGCCCAGCTGCCGTCGCTGAAAGAACTCGAAGACCTGCTGATCGATGCCGGCGCCGGGTTCGAGTCGATCCCCAGGGCAGGCGAGGGATTGGTTGCGACGGACCGTTGCTTCGAGTGGAGCGCCTGGTACAACCGGATGGGGGGCCGCGAGGACCCCGAGCTTCATGTCAGCGGGACCTGTGAGCTGCACAGCGGCAGCGGCAGCGCCGTGCTGGAGCCGACCAACGTCGGCGTCGCGCCCGAGCCGGACCTGGTGGCGCTGCGGCTGACGATCGAGTATCCGCCGGTCGGCACCGACGATGTCGTCGAACGCGAGGTCAGCTGGAGCGAAGACGTCGGGCCCGACGTCAAACGGGTCCGGATCGTCGGCGACGCCGAGACCGAGCTCGAGGTCACCATCGCCACATAAGCGTCAGCGGTCGCGTTCGCTGACCATGCGCTCGACCGCTACCTCGAGCGCCTGCAGCTGCTCCTGGACGTTGTGCAGTTCGCGGATCGCGACCGCCTCCGCGGTCAGTTCCTCTGCCTCCAGCTCCTCCTCGATCAGGGCGATTTCGGGGGCGAGGAAGCGCTGGGCGAAGGAGCCGGTGAGCAGGGCGACGAAGCCGATGCCGATGAAGAGGACGCCGACGGTGACGACCTCGCCGCCGGTCGTGGTCGGGTAGATGTTGGAGCCGAGCGTGGTCATCGTCGTCGCTGCCCAGTAGATCCCTTCCCAGACCGAGAGGTCCTGGTGCCCGCGCTCGAAGCCGACGAAGAGGGCGCCGCCGCCGACCACCGTCAGCACCGAGAGCAGCAGCGCGTAGCGCAGGCCCTCGAGCGAGAAGACCTCGCGTGAGAGCTGGGCCAGCCGCAGCAGCCGCAGCAAGCGCAGCAGCCGCAGGGCGCGCAGGCTCTGCAGGCCGGCTGGCAGGATCGGCGGCGTGAGGACGACGATGATCAGGTCCAGGGGGTGGCGGCGGACCCACTGCCAGCGGTTTGGGACCACGGCGAGCATCACCACCAGCTCGACCAGGAAGGCGATCCAGGTGACCCAGTTGAGGACCACGGCGATGTCGCGCAGGGTGCCGTGCGTCTGAGCCTCGGTCAGCGCCACCGTCGGCAGGGTCAGCGCCGCCGCGATCAGCATTGGGGTGTTGAGGAATGCGGCGACGCGGGTGCTGCGGGCGTCCATCCCGGGCGGGTAGCGCACGGGCGTCGTTTGCGGCTCCGGGCTCACCCGCAATTGATTCGACACCGGGCGACCCACACCCTTCGCGTACGATGATTCGGAGCAACCAATCGATCAGGAGACATTTTTCAATGACCACCGGTACCGCCACGCAGGACTACAAGGTCGCCGACATCGGCCTCGCCGACTTCGGGCGCAAGGAGATCGCGCTCGCCGAGGTTGAGATGCCCGGCCTGATGAAGACCCGCGAGGAATACGCCGAGAAACAGCCGCTGAAAGGGGCTCGCATCACCGGCTCTCTGCACATGACTGTGCAGACGGCGGTGCTGATCGAGACCCTGGTCGCGCTCGGGGCCGAAGTGCGCTGGGCCAGCTGCAACATCTTCTCGACCCAGGACCACGCCGCCGCGGCGATCGCCGCCGCCGGCATCCCCGTCTACGCCTGGAAGGGCGAGACCCTGGAGGAGTACTGGTGGTGCACCGAGCAGGCCCTGCTCTGGCCCGAGGACGAGGGTCCGAACATGATCCTCGACGACGGTGGCGACGCGACCCTGCTGGTCCACAAGGGCGTCGAGTTCGAGAAGGCCGGCGCCGTGCCGGACCCGGCCTCGGCCGAGTCGGAGGAGTTCCGGATCGTGCTGGCGACGCTGCAGCGTTCGCTCGAGCAGGACTCGGGCCGCTGGACCCGGGTCGCCGCGGCGATCCAGGGGGTCACCGAGGAGACGACGACCGGCGTCCACCGGCTCTACCAGCTGGCTGAGACCGGCGACCTGCTGTTCCCGGCGATCAACGTCAACGACTCGGTCACCAAGTCGAAGTTCGACAACCTCTACGGCTGCCGCCACTCGCTGGTCGACGGCATCAACCGCGGCACCGACGTGATGATCGGCGGCAAGGTCGCGGTGATCTGCGGCTACGGCGACGTCGGCAAGGGGTGCGCGTCCTCGCTGCGCGGCCAGGGCGCCCGCGTGATCGTCACCGAGATCGACCCGATCTGCGCGCTGCAGGCGGCGATGGAGGGCTACGAGGTGAAAACCCTCGACGACGTGGTCGCGACGGCCGACATCTTCGTCACCGCCACCGGCAACAAGGACATCATCACCTACGCCGACATGGCGCGGATGAAGCACAACGCGATCGTCGGCAACATCGGCCACTTCGACAACGAGATCGACGTCGCCGGGCTCGAAAGCGGCGAGGCCGAGCGGATCAACATCAAGCCGCAGGTCGACGAGTGGCGCTTCCCCGACGGCCACTCGATCGTGATGCTCTCGGAGGGCCGCCTGCTCAACCTCGGCAACGCCACCGGGCACCCGAGCTTCGTGATGTCGAACTCGTTCACCAACCAGGTGATCGCCCAGATCGAGCTGTTCGGCAAGAGCGTCCAGTACGAAGCGAAGCAGGTCTACGTGCTGCCCAAGCACCTCGACGAGAAGGTCGCCCGCCTGCACCTCGACGCGCTCGGGGTGAAGCTGACCGAACTTAGCGACGATCAGGCCGCCTACCTCGGCATCCCCGCCGAGGGCCCGTACAAGCCGGACCACTACCGCTACTAGGCGCGCCGTCTTGGCGCCGACGGCGGTAGTCAGCGGCGCCTCGAGCGGCATCGGTGCCGCGACGGCGCGGCTGCTGGCCGCGCACGGCTACCGGGTCGTCCTCGGCGCCCGGCGGCTCGAGCGGCTGCAGGCGCTGGCGGCCGAGACCGGGGGAGAGGCGCGGGCGCTCGACGTCACCGACCCCGAGTCGGTCGCTGCCTTCGCCGCCGCCGTCCCCGAGTGCGAGGTGCTGGTCAACAACGCCGGCGGCGCCCTCGGCCTCGACCCCCTGGCCGAAGCCGACGAAGAGCAGTGGCGGACGATGTACGAGGCGAACGTGCTGGGGACGATGCGGATGACGCGGGCGCTGCTGCCGCGGCTGATCGGCTCCGGCAACGGCCACGTCGTCGCCGTGACCAGCATCGCCGCCTTCGAGACCTACCGCGGCGGTGCCGGCTACACCGCCGCCAAGCACGCGCAACGGGCCGCCGTCCAGACCCTGCGCCTGGAGCTGCTGGGGGAGCCGGTCAGCGTCACCGAGGTCGCGCCCGGCATGGTCGAGACCGAGTTCTCGCTGGTCCGCTTCGAGGGCGACGCGGAGGCGGCCGCCAAGGTTTATGACGGGATGGAGCCGCTGCGGGCCGAGGACGTTGCCGAGTGCATCCGCTGGGCCGTCGCCCAGCCGGCGCACGTCAACGTCGACGAGATCGTCGTCCGCCCGCGCGACCAGGCGCGGGCGACCGAGGTCCATCGCCGGCTCTGACGCTGAATAAGCCCTAGACCGGGTCGCGAAACCGGCCTAAACTGAGGGCATGTGTAGAAACATTCGCACCCTCCACAATTTCGAGCCAGCCGCGACCGAGGAGGAGGTCCAGGCCTCCGCGCTCCAGTACGTGCGCAAGATCAGCGGCTCGACCAAGCCCTCGCAGGCCAACCAGGAGGCGTTCGACGACGCCGTCGAGGAGATCGCCGCGGTGACGGCGAAACTGCTCGACCGCCTGGTCAGCTCGGCGCCGCCGAAGGACCGCGAGGTCGAGGCCGCCAAGGCCAAGGCGCGCTCCGAAAAGCGCTTCGCCACGGCCTAGTCGCACCGGCTCCAGAAACGACAAGACCCGCCGAAGCGGGTCGAGTCTGTGAAGCGGGGGACCACCCCGCGCGCAGCTGACACCCGCCCCTAGGCTAACACGGCGGTCTACGCCAGATCTCGACCTCGCTCAGCGAATTCAACTGCGGAGGGCGTCGGACTCGAACCGAAACCAGCTGGTTGGGCTGGACGTGGCAGGTGTCAGCTGCCCGGAGCGCGCCTGTCTCCTTCACCCTCCTGCCGGCGATGCTAAGTCGTGTTCTCAGTCGCCGAAAGGCCAGTCACGCAATTGACACACTTTTTTGACGCTCAGCCCCGCGCGGCCTGCGGCTCCCAGCGGAAGCGCTTGCTGGCGATGCGGGCGCCGGCCAGGGCCCAGACGGCGAGGACGAGGACGTTGCCGAGGTCGATGCCGCTGCCCTCGGCACCGGGGGCCAGCGTCGTCTGCAGGCCGAGCGCGATGTGGTAGAGCGGGAAGACCTTGCCGACCGTTTCCAGCCAGGTGGGGAGCTGGTCGACCGGGATCCAGATCCCGGAGAAGAAGGCGAGGATGACGACGGTGAAGGGGGCGATCGTCGAGGCCGAGTCCGGGGTGGTGGTGAAGGCGGTGAGGGCGATCCCCAGCGAGCAGCAGGTCGCGGTGCCGAGGACGACGTAGAGGACGAAGCTGGGGAAGGTCGAGCCGGGGACCGGGACGCCGTAGGCGAGCGCGCCGACGGCGAGCAGGACGACGGTCATGAACAGCGCCTGGGCGGTGGCGCGGGTGATCTGGGCGGCGATGAAGGTCCAGGGCGGCATCGGCGTGCCGCGGTAGCGCTTCAGCTGGCCGTTCTCGCGCTGGGTCGTCAGCGAGACCGCCAGGGTGGTGAAGGTCGAGAGCGCGACCGAGTAGGCGACGATGCCGGCGGTGAAGTAGGCCTGGGCGCTGAGCTTGAGGTCGTTGGGCAGCGTCGTGCTGTCCTTGCCGCCGTGGTCGAAGAGGGAGTTGAAGAGGACGAGCAGGATCAGCGGGAAGGCGACCGTGAAGATGATCGTCCGCGGCGTGCGCAGGGCGACCAGGATCGCCATCCGCGCCTGGGCGAGGACGATGCCGCGGTCCTTCACGGTTGCTCCGCTCGGGTCAGCTCGAGGAAGACGTCCTCGAGGCTTGGCCGCCGCACCTCGAGGTCCGCGAGCGCGACGCCACGCTCCTCGGCCAGCGAGAGCAGGCGGTAGAGGTCCTCCTGGGGCCGCTCGGTCTCGACCTCGACCTGGTTGCCGGCGAGCCCGACCGGGGCGGAGACGGCGGCGCCGATCTGCTCGACGCTCAGCTCGGCGGGGAGGCCGAACCCGATCACGGTGCGGCGGCCGAGGTCGCCGCCCAGCTCCTCGGTCCTGCCCTGGGCGACGATGCGGCCGTCGCGCAGGATCGCCACCCGGTCGGCCAGGTGCTGGGCCTCCTCCATGTAGTGGGTGGTGAGGAAGACGGTCTTGCCGAGCGCCTTCAACCCCTCGATCATGTTCCAGGCGTCGCGGCGGGCGGTCGGGTCGAAGCCGGTCGTTGGCTCGTCGAGGAAGATCAGGTCGGGATCGCCGACGATCCCGATCGCGACGTCGGCCCTTCGTTTCTGGCCCCCTGAGAGGGTGCCGACGCGGGCGTCGCGTTTGTCGCCGAGGCCGACCAGCTCGATCGTCTCCTCGACCGGCCGCGGGCGGTCGTAGAAGCGGGCGAAGAGGGATATCGCCTCGCGCACGGTCCAGAGCGGGTCCAGCTCGCACTCCTGCAGGACCAGGCCGACGCGGTTGCGCCAGGCGCGGGTCGGCCGCCCGGGGTCGACGCCCAGCACCGTCACCTCGCCGTCGCTGCGCTCGCGGTAGCCCTCGAGGATCTCGATCGTCGTCGTCTTGCCGGCGCCGTTGGGGCCGAGGAAGCCGAAGACCTCGCCGGCGGCGACCTCGAAGTCGATCCCGCTCACCGCCTCATGCTCGCCGTAAGACTTGCGCAGCCCGCTGACGCTGATCGCGACTTCGCTCACGCACGGGACGCTACTCAAATCCGCCTGTGGGGAAACTAGTTTGCTAAACTAATTACCAAGGCTAATCAATGCACGCGAAAGCCAACGACATCCCCCTCACCGACGCTGCCGCCCAGTTGCGGCTCGGCATCGTGCGGACGGCGCGGCGCCTGCGCCAGGAGGCGGCGACCGAGGCGACCGGCCTCACCCCGACTTCGACCTCGGCCCTGGCGACGATCGAGCGTCATGGACCGCTGACCCCGAGCGAGCTGGCGGCGCTGGAGCGGGTCAAGCGCCCGACCGTGACCCGCACCCTCGGCTGCCTCGATCGCGAGGGGCTGATCGACCGCACTCCCGACCCGGCCGACGGCCGCAGCGCCCTGGTCAGCGTCAACGCCGCCGGGCGCGAGCGCCTGCGCCGGCTGCGCGGCCGCAAGAACGCCTACCTGGCCAAACGGATGCGGGAGATGCCGGCGGCCGACGTCGCCACGCTGGAGCGGGCGGCGGAGATCCTCGAGGGCATGTTGGAGAGTGAAGACGCGCCGGCCCGGCGTGGCGCTTCGTGAGCAGGGCCCTGCGCCGCTCGTTCAACTCGCTCGAGGTTCCCAACTACCGGCGCTACTTCGCCGGCCAGCTGATCTCCCTCTCCGGCACCTGGATGCAGACGGTGGCGGCGATCTGGGTGATCCTCAGCCTCACCGGCAGCGGCGTCGCGGTCGGCCTGACCACGGCGCTGCAGTTCCTGCCGATGCTGCTGTTCGGGGCCTGGGGCGGGCTGATCGCCGACCGCATGTCGAAGCGCAAGCTGCTGATCGTCACCCAGGCGCTGATGGCGATCCCGGCGATCGGCCTGCTGGCGGTCACCGCGACCGGCGTCGTCGCCCCCTGGATGGTCTTCCTCGCGGTCTTCGCGATGGGCTCGGTCAACGCCGTCGACAACCCGACCCGGCAGAGCTTCGTGATCGAGATGGTCGGCTCCGACAAGGTCGTCAACGCGGTCAGCCTCAACAGCGTGATCGTGCAGATGGCGCGGATCGTCGGCCCCGCCCTGGCCGGGATCCTGATCGCCGCCTTCGGCGTCGTCCCCTGCTTCGCCTTGAACGCGCTGACCTTCGTGGCGATGATCGTCGCCCTCTGGGGGATGGACACCGACCGCCTCCACACCGAGCCGGTGGCGCCGCGGGCGCCGGGGGCGATCCGGGCCGGCCTCCGCTACGTCCTCCGCACCCCCGAGCTGGCGGTGCCGCTGGCGCTGATGGCGCTGGTCGGCACCCTCGGCTTCAACTTCCAGGTGATCCTGCCGCTGCTCGCCAAGTTCAGCTTCGGCGGCGGCGCCGGCACCTACGCGGCGATGGTCTCGGCGATGGCGGTCGGCTCGATCGTCGGCGCCCTCGTCAACGGCTCCCACGGCAGGACCGGCCCGCGCCTGATCGCCGCCGGGGCATTCGCCTTCGGCGTTGCCGGCCTGGCCGCCGCCGCCGCCCCGCAGCTCGTCTTCGAGCTGCCGATGCTGGCCCTGCTCGGGGCCGCCTCGGTGACCTTCGCGGCGACGATCAACTCGACCCTGCAGCTGGCGGTGGCGCCGCAGATGCGGGGCCGGGTGATGGCGCTCTACTCGGTCGTATTCCTCGGCTCGACGCCGATCGGCGGCCCGCTCAGCGGCTGGCTGTCGGAAGCGTACGACCCGCGAGTGGCGCTGGTCCTAGCCGGCATCTCCGGCCTCAGCGCCGCCTGGGCCGCCCGGGTCAGCTTCGACCGCCTGCGCGCCAAGCGCGAGCGGACGGCCGAGGCGCAACGCGCCCCGGCCGTCGCCCACTAACTAGGGCTATTCGACGTAGCCGGCCGCTTCGAGGTAAGCCGCGGCGGCTTCTTTCGGGGTCTGTTTTTCGAGTTCGACCCGAGCGTCGAGCTCCTGCATGACTTCGAGGGTCAGGCCCTTCTGGACGTCGGTGATCGTCTGCTGGTATTCGGGGCCGGCCTCTTCGGACACCGATTTCCTGGTGACGAAGATGATGTTCCCGGCCGGGAAGACCTTCTTGTCATCTTCGAGGATCACGTATTTGTCCTTTTCCGCCGCCAGCTGCGGATCGGTGGTGAAGAGGATCGAGAGATCCGCCTGACCTTTGTCGAGGACGGTGTAGCGGAGGCTGATGTCGACGGGCTTGAACTGCTTGAACTTCAGCCCGTACAGTTTTTCCAGCCCGGCGAGACAGTCGATCCGCTCACGGCACTCGGGCGACCCGTAGAGGGTCAGTTTTTCGGAGACGCCCTTGAGGTCGGAGACGTCTTTGAGTTCATATTTTTCCGCCGTCGACTTCAACAGGCCGACCGCGTTGGCGCTCGAGAACGGCGTC